>CAZBQQ010000138.1:0-15575 GCA_964493965.1 uncultured Solibacteraceae bacterium | reverse complement strand
TCGGGCGGCGCTCCGAGACATACGGCTAGGGCCACGACGAATGCGGCCTGGTGGCCGAATCAGCTGAACCTGAGTATCCTGCACCAGCACTCCCCCCTGTCCAATCCCATGGACAAGGAGTTCAATTACGCAGAAGAATTCAAGAGCCTCGACCTGGATGCCGTGATCAAAGACCTCCATGCCTTGATGACGAAATCGGAGGAATGGTGGCCCGCCGACTACGGCCACTATGGGCCGTTCTTCATCCGTATGGCGTGGCATAGTGCGGGCACGTACCGTATCGCCGATGGCCGCGGCGGCGCGGGTTCCGGAGCACAGCGATTTGCGCCCCTCAACAGCTGGCCCGACAACGTTAGCCTCGACAAGGCGCGCCGCCTGCTCTGGCCGATCAAGCAAAAGTACGGCCGCAAAATTTCCTGGGCCGACCTGATTGTCCTGACCGGCAACGTCGCGCTGGAGTCGATGGGATTCAAGACCTTCGGTTTCGGCGGCGGGCGCGAGGACATCTGGGAGCCGGACGAAAACACTTACTGGGGGCCCGAGGGCAAGTGGCTGGGGGATGAGCGCTACAGCGGCGATCGCGAGCTCGCGAATCCTCTCGGCGCCGTTCAGATGGGCCTGATTTACGTGAATCCGGAAGGGCCCAACGGAAAGCCGGATCCGATCGCCGCAACACGGGACGTCCGGGAGACCTTCGCCCGCATGGCGATGAATGACGAGGAGACGGTTGCCCTCATCGCCGGCGGGCACACGTTCGGAAAAACCCACGGCGCTGCCGAACCGGGCAAGTATGTCGGCCCTGAACCCGAGGGCGCCAGCATCGAGGAGCAAGGCTTCGGCTGGAAGAATACCTTTGGCAGCGGCTATGGCGCCTCGACGATCAGCAGCGGGTTGGAGGGCGCCTGGAGCACCACCCCAACCAAGTGGAGCAACAACTACCTGGAGAACCTGTTCGGCTTTGAGTGGGAGCTCACGAAGAGCCCCGCCGGCGCTCACCAGTGGACTCCCAAGGGCGGCGCTGGAGCGGGCACCGTTCCCGATGCCCACGATCCGTCGAAGCGGCACGCCCCGTTCACGCTCACCACGGACCTCTCCCTGAGGATGGACCCGATCTATGAGCCGATCGCGAGGCACTTCCTCGAGCATCCGCAGGAGCTCGCGGACGCGTTCGCCAAGGCCTGGTTCAAGCTCACGCACCGCGACATGGGGCCTCACTCGCGCTACCTCGGCCCGCTTGTTCCCGCCGAGCCGTTGCTGTGGCAGGACCCCGTTCCCGCCGTGGATCATGAACTGATCGGCGAGCAGGACATCGCTGCCCTCAAGGCCAAGATCCTCGCATCGGGACTTTCCATTTCCCAGCTGGTCACAACGGCCTGGGAGTCGGCGGCGACATTCCGTGGCTCCGACAAGCGCGGCGGCGCCAACGGGGCGCGCATTCGCCTCGCGCCGCAGAAGGACTGGGAGGCGAACCAGCCGGCCGAGCTGGCGAAGGTCCTTCAGACGCTGGAGGCGATCCAGAAGGAATTCAACGGCGCGCAGTCCGGCGGCAAGAAGGTCTCGCTTGCGGACCTGATCGTTCTGGGTGGCTGCGCAGCCGTCGAAGCAGCCGCGAAGAAGGGCGGCCACAACGTAACGGTTCCCTTCTCGCCGGGGCGCACGGACACGTCGCAGGAGCTGACCGATGTGCACGCCTTCGCCGTGCTGGAGCCGGCCGCGGACGGATTCCGCAACTACCAGCGCAAGGGAGACCCAAAACCGGCGGAGGAGCTGCTGCTGGATCGAGCGCAGTTGATGACGCTGACTGCCCCCGAGGTGACGGTTCTGGTCGGCGGAATGCGCACCCTGAATGCCAACTTCGGACAATCCAAGCACGGAGTCTTCACCAACCGGCCCGGGACGCTGACGAATGATTTCTTCGTCAACCTGCTCGACATGAGCACCAAGTGGCAGCCGTCCCCTGAATCCGAAGGCGTGTACGAGGGCCGCGATCGCAAGACCGGCGAAATGAAGTGGACCGCCACCCGTATCGACCTCGTTTTCGGTTCGAACTCCCAGCTCCGGGCACTCGCGGAAGTCTACGCAAGTGACGACTCGAAGGAGACATTCGTGAAGGACTTCGTGGCTGCCTGGAACAAGGTGATGAACCTCGATCGCTTCGACCTTGCCTGAGTCTCGGCGGAGAACGGAGGTGGCGCTTTCTTGGCTCGCACGCGCCGGGTTGCGCCGCCTCTGATTCTGCCAGGGGCTTAATCGCGCGCGAAGCCCTGCACTTCCGCACTACTCACTCGGAACATCGCCCCCGCGCCGCCCGTACTAAGAAGTACGGCGGCAGGAACGCCGCCAGGTTCGGCGTCGGGAGGGTACTAGCGTGGCGGCATTCATTCAGGATCTGCGTTACGGCTTGCGGCTGTTGGCCAAGAATCCGGGGTTCTCGGCGGTGGCGGTGATCGCGCTTGCCCTCGGGATCGGCGCCAACACGGCCATCTTCAGCGTCGTCAACGGCGTGCTGCTGCGGCCGCTGCCCTATGGCGATCCCGAACGCCTGATGCGGCTCAGCGAGAAGTCTCCCGAGTTCGCAACAATGTCGGTTGCCTATCCGAACTTCGTGGACTGGAAGGACCAGAGCCGCACCTTATCCCTGGCCGCGTTCCGCTGGGAGGACACCGACCTCTCCGGAAGCGGGCAGCCCGAACATCTGAGCGGCAAAATGGTTTCGGCCGATTTCTTCCGCGTCCTGGGCATTCACCCCGTCGCGGGCCGCGACTTCGACTCTCGTACGGACAGGCTGGGCGCCGCGCCCGTGGCCATCATCGGCGGCGGCCTGTGGAGCCGGCGGTTCGCGTCCAACCCCGCTGTCATCGGCAGCCAGCTCATGCTCAACGGCCGCAGCTACACCGTCGCGGGCGTGGCTCCCGCCGGTTTTCAGCTCGAAGGCAAGGCCGACGTCTACACGCTCCTGGACCAGTGGGACGACGTCCTGGCCCGCTCGCGCGAGATGCACCCCGGCATGTTCGTGGTGGGCCGGCTCAAGCCCGGCGTGACCGAAGCGCAGGCGCAGATGGAGATGAACGCCATCGGAGCCCGCCTGGCCAACGCCTATCCAAAATCGAACTCCAAGCACGGCGTTAACGTCGCGCCGCTCGCTGGCGTGATCGTCGGGAACGTCCGTCCCACCCTGATGGTGCTGCTGGGCGCGGTGGGATTCGTGCTGTTGATCGCCTGCGCCAACGTGGCGAATCTGCTGCTGGCTCGCTCCGCCGGGCGGCAGAAGGAGATCGCCATCCGCTCCGCGATTGGCGCCGGACGCGCGCGCGTGGTGCGCCAGTTGCTGACCGAGAGCGTGGTGCTGGCGCTTGCCGGTGGGGTTGCCGGTCTGGCCATCGCGCGCTGGGGCACGCAGGCGGTGCTGGCGGCGGTGCCGGGCGGCCTGCCCCGCATGGAGAACATCGCTGTGGATGGCTGGGTGCTTGCCTTCACCCTGGGCATCTCGCTTCTTACCGGCGTTGTCTTCGGCCTCGCCCCGGCCCTGCAGGTCTCGGTCACCGATCTGCACGAGACGTTAAAGGAAGGCAGCCGCGGTTCCTCGGCCGGGCACCGGCGCCTGCGCAACCTGCTGGTCGTCTCCGAAGTGGCTGCCGCGCTGGTCCTGCTGGCGGGCGCCGGCCTGATGCTGCGCACAATCTGGAGCCTGGGCGGCGTCAATACCGGGTTCGACACCGGCCACCTTCTGACCTTCTCGGTGGGCCTGTCCCCGGCCGCGACCAGCAGCAGCGATCGCATCCTGCAGACCTTCGACGAGACCGTGGATCGCATCCGCAACGTGCCCGGCGTGAAAAGCGCCGCGGTGACGTCGCTGGTGCCACTGGGCGGCAGCGACAGCGAAATCCCGTTCTACGTGCAGGGACGCCCTCGCCCAACTTCTCAGGGCGACATGCTGTGGGCACTGTTGTACGCCACCGGTCCCGGCTATCTCAAGGCCATGGACATGCCTCTCCTGCGCGGCCGCTACATTGAACCACGAGATATGCACCGCGGCTCGCACATAGTGGTCATCGACGACGTCATGGCACGCACGCTCTTCCCGCACGAGGACCCGCTGACCAAGAGCATCGTGATTGCCGACATGACCGGCGAGCTCGGCCCCGAAGCTTCCATACCGATGGAGGTCGTGGGGATCGTCGGCCACGTCAACCATTGGGGATTGGACAGCGACACCACCGCACGGGTACGCAGCGAGATATACCTGCCTCTGTCCCAGATCCCGGACCAGTTCGTGAAGGGCATGGCCGGCGGCTGTTCCTTCGTGGTGCGCACCGGAATCGATCCGCTTGCCATGCTGCCGGCGGTGCGCAGCGCGGTCCTCGCGGCCGGAAACGACATGCCGGTCTATGGCGTGCGGACCATGGATCAGATCGTCTCGGAGTCGATCGCGGACCGTCGCTTCTCGATGCTGCTTCTGGGCATCTTCGCGGGCCTGGCGCTGTTGCTGGCCGGGGTGGGGATCTACGGAGTGATCTCCTACACGGTGGCGCAGCGCACCCGTGAGATCGGCATCCGCATGGTGCTGGGGGCACAGCAGGCCGATGTTCTGAAGGTGGTGGTCTCCGAAGGCATGCTTCCCGTATTGACCGGCCTGGCCATCGGCCTCGCCGCATCGTTCGGGCTGACCCGGCTCATGGCCGGCATGCTCTACGGGGTCAACGCCGGCGATCCGGCGACTCTGATCGGCGTGGCCGTTACACTCGCCGCCGTGGCCCTCACGGCCACCCTGGTCCCCGCGCGCCGTGCCACACGGGTCGCACCGGTGGTGGCCTTGCGGTACGAATAGCCGCTCACGCTCGCGGTACCCTGGTATGATTCTTCCAGAAAGGGGACCGCGGTGCCGGATCTTTTGAAGGTCCTCCTGATCGAAGACCATCCGGGGACGGCCGACGCCGTCCAGCGAATGCTTGCGGTGGCGGAAGCGCCTGCGGCTTCGATCAAGCTCGAGTGGGTGGACACGCTCGAGAAAGCGCTGACCCGCCTGGACGCGACGCCTTTCGATGCGGTTCTGCTCGATCTGAATCTTCCCGATAGCCGCGGCCTCCAGACTCTGTCGCGTCTGCTCCCGCACCGCGGCAACGCGGCTTTGATCGTGTGGACGGCGTCGGAGGACCAGGAACTGGCCTTTGCGGCCCTGCGCGAGGGCGCCGAGGAGAGTCTGGTTAAGGGAGACGTCAACGGTCCGGCGCTGATTCGCCGTCTGCGCCTGGCGGTGGAGCGGCGCCAGTCCAAGGACCGGGAGGACGCGGCCGACGCCCGCTCCGTGGTTCTGGGCTTCAGCGGGGTCAAGGGAGGAGCCGGAACCACGACCATGGCCCTGAACGTCGCCGCCGCGCTCGCTAAGCAGGGGCGCCGCACCATCGTCATCGAACTACAGCCATGCGGCGGCATGTTCTCCTACCAACTCAAGCACGCGCCCGCCGCCAATCTGAGCTCTCTCAATGCCCTGGGCGCCGATCAACTGGACGAAGCCGCCCTCGGCGCCGCACTGTGCACCCTCCCGTTGGGACTGCGAGTGTTATTCGGTCCGCAGCGGCCGGAGGAGTTCGGCGACCTCGATCCCGCGTGGGTCGAGGCCCTCATCCGCACAGCTTCCAGCATGGCGGAGAGTGTGGTGATCGACCTGCCGGCGGCGAACGCGGGCTCGTCCATGCTTCGCAGCGCCATCCGGCAGTGTCATTTCGTCTCGATGGTGCTGGAGCGCGATCCAACGGGCGTGTATGCGGCGGCGCGGTTCCTCGAGCTGTTGCATTCGTGGGGCATCAGCCAGCTCATCACCGGAGCCGTGGTGGTCAACCGCACCATGGCGCTGACTCCGATGGTGATCAACGAAATCTCGGCCCAACTGGGCTGCGCGACGCTGGGGGCGATTCCACCGGCCGCCGAGCTCTGCGCGCGGGGCCACCAGGCCGGCTCCCCGGTCGTCTTCCTCGAACCGGACAGCACGTTCTCGAGCACCGTGATCGAGCTGACTCAGAAACTGTTCGAACAGCCCTCCCTGCGCGCCTTGCTGCCGGCGAACTAGACCGCTCCGTTCCGAGCCGCGCGCGCCAGCAAGCGGTAAGCGAACTTCGAAGCCGGCACACCAACAGCACCGAACCGCGAGCGTAAGCGAGCGGACATCCGCCGGCCCTCGCCCGTCCGCTCCCTGGCGGTTCGGCGCTAAGGGTGTCGTTGCAATCGCCTCCACAATATGCGAACCTGAATTCAGGTTCACATATGAAACGACTCTTCTGGGTTGGTCTGGCGGGCTGGGCGGCCGCCACGATCGCGTTGCGATGGGGGGGCCAGCATTTGCTGCGTCCCGAAGATTGGCGCGGGACGCTGGTCCTATTCGCCGTGAGCTTCCCGCTGATGGCGCTCCTGGTGCGCAGGTTGTGCAGCCGGCTCGGGCTGCGGCGGGATCAGTGGCTGAGCGGCGCGGTGGCGGTCCTGCTGCCAACCCTGCTCCTGGACCCGTTTTCGAGCGCATTCTTCCCCGCCCTGTTTCCCAACATGGCGCGCGAGGTGGCGGGCGTTTTCGGCGGGTGGATGCTGTGGTGCTGCGCGGGCGGCCTGTTGGGAGCGACCCTGGGCCGGCCGAAGGCAACGTGAAGACACGCCCCAACCTTCTCGCGGGCGAGGATCTTCCGGCGGCCCCGCGCCAGGCCCGCAGTCTGCGGAAGCAGGCGCGCTTGAAGGCGGCCGGTCTCGCCGTGCTTGGGAAGAAGGGCTACGAGGCTACCTCGATTCACGAGATCGCCGAGCGCGCAGGACTCGCGGTGGGGGGATTCTATCAGCACTTCCGGTCCAAGCGGCAATTGCTCGTGGCGCTGATGGACGAACTCCTCGAAGGGCTGAGCCAGGTGAACCTGCAGCCGAAAGCCTTCGCCGACGTCGAGGCGGGCCTGCGAGAGTTGCTGTCAGCCGCGTTCTCGAGGGACCTGAAATACCTCGGCGCATACCGCGCGTGGCAGGAGGCCATCTTGAGCGATGCCGCCCTGGCGCGCAAGGACCGTCAGATTCACGCCTGGACCGCGAACCGGGTCTTACGGGTATTCGAGTACCTGCAGCAACTGCCGGGTGCGCGGCCGGGCGCGGACCTGCGGGCGCTGGCGAACGTGATGGACAGCTTCTTCTGGAGTCTGCTGGCGCAAGCGGTGCGGATGCCCAAGGTGGAGCTGGACCGGTGGATCGACACCTCCGCGCACCTGATTTTTCACGCCTTGTTTCTGGACCCGACGGCAAAGAACGCTCAGCGCACCATGCCCAGCATGCCGGCGCGGTAGAGGCGATCGTCAATGTGGTTGAGATGGTACCGGACGGAGGAAGAAAGAAGCGGGCGGTGGGGGATAGCGAAGAGGTAGTCGGAGATGGCCCACAGATCCTCTTCGGCGGTCATCCAGCCGATCCGGTCGAAGCGGCGCAGGTTCACCGGGCGGGAGTAAGCGCGCAAGGTCTTCTCGCCGGCAAGGTTGTAGTAATCCTCGAAGTAGGAGATGGCCAGCTCGCGCAGGGTGCGGTAGACCGGCTCGCGGAAGCGCAAGCCGGAGTAATTCGACTTGGCGATGGCGCCCCAGTGGCCGCGCTGGCGGAAGATGGCGAGCACGTGGTCGTCGTCGCGCACGGCTTCGAGGTCGAGCAGCAGCGGCGGAAATCCGTGGGCGCGGAGCGCGGCCGCGCCGAACAGCGCGCCTTCGAGACAGTGGGCGGTGCGGTCCCGCAGGACGCGACGGGGAGAGCGGATGGTGTCGCCGCCCCGTTCCTTGTTATAGGCGACGTCGCAATCGAGGAAGCGCTGGATCTTCTCGGGGGTGTTGAGGCGAAGCAGAGTCTTCCATTCGGGCGCGGAGAATCCGTTCGTGTCGGCCATGGAATGGTTCAGGGTAGCAGGTCACCTGAGGCCGATGCTGATGCCCTGCCCGCTGTACCGCACTTCTTTCGCCGCACCGCCAGGCTTCGTCCCATCCACCACCAGCACCCGGAAGGCTCGCTCCTCCGGCATGCCCGGGTATGCACCCTGGCGAGCGGCGATGGTCAAGGTGGCGGACTTGTCGTCCCAGCGAATTGGGATTACGGCGTGCGCGCCTTTCTCGTAGGCGTAGGTGTCGCCCTGGTCCTCGTAGAGCGTGAAGGTCCCATCGGCGCCGCGGTAAATGCGCAGCTCGATTGGCGCGTTCGTCTGCTGGTCCGCGTATTCCACCTCCGGGCCCAGCGGCAGGATGGAACCAGCGCGCACATAGAGCGGAATCCGATCGAGCGGCGCTTGCGCCTCGACTCGCTTGCCTCCTTCGAGCTTGTCTCCGGTCCAGAAGTCGTACCAGGCATTCGCGGGCGGCAGGTATAGCCAGCGGCTGGTGGCGCCTTCCTCGCTCACAGGATTGACCAGGATCGCGGGACCGAACATGAACTGATCGCCGATGGCAGCCACTTTCGGATCGTCGCGCCAGTCCATGATGAGCGGCCGCTGAATGGTGTAGTCCTCGCTGGTGACACGCCATGCCAGCGAGTAGATGTAAGGCATCAGGCGGTAGCGCAGTTTGTCGTACTGAACCAGAATGGGCGTCACCGGTCCGTACGAAAACACCTCGTTCGTGTTGTTGGCGCGATGGCCGTGCGTGCGGAAAACGGGGCAGAAGACGCCGTACTCGTACCAGCGCGCGTACAGCTCCTGATAAGACGGATCGCGCGTGTCGCGCTCCCACGGCCAGCCGTAGCCGGCAATATCGGTGGTCCAGTATGGGATGCCGGAGAGGGCGAAGTTGAGTCCAGCCGGAATCTGACGGGCGAAAGTCATGAACGTGCCATAAACATCGCCGGACCAGACCACGGTGGCGTTGCGCTGCTGGCCGAGGAAAGCCGAGCGCGTGAGAATGAAAACGCGCTTTTCGTTGGAGCTCTTGCGCCAGTGCTCATAGACGCCGCCGGTGTGCAGAAGCGGAAACACGTTGGTATAGCGCGCGCCGTTGCCGATCGAGAGCTGCTTGTCGAACAGCACGGCGTCGCTGCGGCCGTTGAGGATTTCGGGCTCGGAACTGTCCAGCCAGAAGCCGTCCCAGCCTTGCGCAAGAATCGGCGAGATGAGCAGGTTCCAGTAGGCGTCGCGGGCGGCCGGGTTGGTCGCGTCGTAATCGAACGTGCCGGGGATGATGAAGTTCCTGCGCGCGAGTTCCTGCTCGTTGGCGGACTTCGGGTTCATCATGGCCCAGACGGAAATGATGGAGTGGACGTGCTCGTCGTGAAGCGTGCGCAGCGCGCCGGGGACGTCGGGGTGCGGCGCGAGGTACTCGTCTGTGTAAGCGGTATCGCCTTGGTACTTCCACCAGAACCAGTCCTGCACCATGACGTCGAGCGGCACGTGCTCCGCGCGATACTTCGCCGCGACGTCGAGCAGTTCCTGCGCCGACTTGTAGCGGTCCTTGGATTGGATGAACCCGTAGGCCCACTTGCCGAATAGCGGCGCGTGTCCGGTGAGTTCGCGGTATTGATGGATCACCGAATCGATCTCCGGGCCGTAGACGAAGTAGTAGTCGATGGCATCGGCGGCGTCGGCGGTGAGCTTGAGTTCGCTGGCGAACCGGTTGTCGAACCAGGAGCGCGACGCCGTATTCCAAAGGATGGCGGACCCGTTCGAAGAGATGAGCAGCGGCACCGCGACGTCCGTATTCGCCTGGCCCAGTTCCACCACCGTTCCGCGATAGTTGAACACCCCGTTCTGATGCTGGCCGAGCCCGTAGAGCCCCTGGTGAGCGTCGATGAAGAACCGCTCGCTGACACGGTAGAGACTCTCACCGTTCGCCTGAGTGGGTTCGTAGCGGCGAGGCTCGCGGTCCGATTCCGTCTCCAGCGTGTTGCCGGCGGCGTCCTGAAAAGTGAGCCGGCCGTCCTCGAGGCTCAGCTGAACGCGCAGCGCGGCGGTCGAGACCGTGGCGCGCTTCGCGTCGCGAGTGAAGTCAAAGTGGACGGTCTTGCACGGCTCGACGATCCACGGTTCGGCCGGCGACGAGGCGCGAGCATCGCCCAAGCCTGAGACGATGTGGATCAAGGTCGGCCCGCAAACCGAGATGCGGAGCGTCTCCCCGCCATTGTGCATCACGACGCCAGTGGAGTCCGGCTCCACGGTAATGGAAGGCGGCGCGGCCATCGCCAGCGCGCCCGCAAAGAAGAGGCAGAGCTTGGTCATAAAGCGAATTCATCTTAGCTCAGGTGGACGGGCGAGGGGCAGGTCCTCTCCTAACTGCTCGACGCGTCCCCGGACAACGGCTTAGTCTGAATTCCGCCCGATCGGAATCCGCGGGCGCGGCGCTCGCGCGTCCTTCTTGAGGTTCCGGTAACTTCTTGAGGGCCTTCCGCGCCTTCATTCATGGAAGCTACAGCACGATGAACGCTTCCCGAGCCACAGTGGCAGTTGGAGCATTCAAATGAGACTGAAGATCTTCTTTGTTGTCCTGGGACTTTCCCTGATGTCGGGGTGTACGGCCGCTGTCCGCCTTTACCCTGTCCAGGGCCCATTGAGCGTTCGGGCTCCAGTGCCGGTCTTTTCCGGCAGACTCACAGGCCTCATGAATTCAGGAGGCGTTTCGTTTGTCGTCGGGGATGGAGAGGTGTGCAAAGGCCGGTGGACCCGAGTGGTTCCAGTGAAAACCGCCAACAAGGGCGCGGCGAAGGTCAGCAGCCCGCTATCGGAGGGCATGCCAGCGGTGTGGGATACCGTCTATGGATCGGGGTATTACGTGGCTCACGTTCTCGGCGCCACGCTGTATGCGGAGGCCGCGATTACCGGGGACCGAGGGACGGTGCTCGACGTGGAGTTCTACAGACCGAATCCGGGAGGCGAGCAAGTTCGTATCCTTGGTGTCGCGAAAGATAGTAAAGACAATATCTACAAGTTGGTGCTGAACAATCAAATGTGATGCGCAGCGACGGCTCAGGCGGTGGCGGATTCAATTCAGGAAGAACGTCCGGTACAGCGTGTCGCGCTGGCGCGGCACAAAGCCGGCGTCGCGGATGATGCGGCGGAGCTCTTCTTCGGAGGCGCGGTGGTGGGCGCCGGCGGAGGAGACTACGTTCTCCTCGATCATAATGCTGCCGACGTCGTTGCCTCCGAAACGAAGGCCCACCTGGCAGGTCTTGAGCCCCTGAGTCACCCAGGACGATTGCACGTTGTCGATATTGTCGAGATAGAGGCGCGAAATCGCCAGGGTCTTCAAGTACTCCACCGCGGTCGCCTCTTCCTTCACGGTGCGGCCCAGCGAGGTGTTCTCGCGCTGGAACGTCCAGGGGATGAACGCCGTGAAGCCGCCGGTTTCTTCCTGAATCTCCCGCACGAGTTGCAGATGGGCGACCCGCTGCTCGATGGTCTCGCCGCAGCCGAACATCATGGTGGCCGTGGTGCGCATGCCGAGGCGGTGAGCCTCCAGATGCACGTCGGCCCATTCCTGCGTCGAGCACTTCAGACGGCTGATGCGGTGGCGCACCGCGTCATCGAGGATCTCGGCGCCGCCTCCGGGGATCGAATCGAGGCCGGCGTCGCGCAAGCGGGCGATGGTGTCGCGAAGAGAGAGGCCGCTCACCTCGGCGATATTCACGATTTCGGGCGACGAGAAGCAGTGCAGGTGGATCCGGAAGCGCTGCTTGATGGAGCGCATCAGATCCTCATACCACTCGATCTTGAGGTCGGGGTGCAGGCCGCCCTGCATGAGGACGCCGGTGCCGCCCAGGTCCAGGGTCTCCTGAATCTTCTGGAAGATGACTTCTTTCGGCAGGATGTAGCCTTCCTCGTGGCCAAGCGGGCGGTAGAAGGCGCAGAAGGTGCAGTACTCGGTGCAGAAATTCGTGTAGTTGATATTGCGATCGATGATGTAGGAGACCACGCCCTCGGGATGCAGCGTGCGGCGCACGGCGTCGGCAGCCATGCCGATGCCGATGAGATCGGGACTACGAAACAGATCGCAAGCTTCGTCGCGAGTCATCATGCGGTGACGCCCCCCGTTGAAACCACCGTATCAAACTCCCGTGCGTACTGCACGAAGAGGCGCATGCCTTCGTAGTCGCGCTCGCCCAGTTCGAGGACGATGTGGCGGTCGAAATACTCGCGCGCGAGGGCTTCGGTGAGATGCCGGGGCGCGGCCTCCAGGCGAACGATGTCCTCGATATGCTCGCGGCCGAAGCGGCAGGAGCCCAGGAAAGCCTCGGCCAGGTCCGGGGTCAGCGCCTCGGGGCGCGCGGCCCAGACGGCGAAGACCATGGGGAGGCCGGTCATCTCGCACCATTCGCCGCCCAGGTCGAGGCTGGCAAGGCCGAGACGGTCGGGTTCCAGGCGCAGGGCGGGGTCGCCGATGACCAGCGCCGCGTCCGCGGCTTCGAGCATGGAAGGGAGATCGGGCGGCATCGAAACGGCGCGCGGCTCGACTCCATAGCGGCGCGCCAGAATGACGCGGGCGAGCATGGCGGAGGAGCGCGAGCTCGCGTCCAGCGCCACGGTACGAATTCGGGCGGGTGGAACTTTCGTCACCAGCAGAATGCTGCGCACCGGCCCGTGGCAGGCGATTCCGGCGCCGGGGATGATGGCCAGACCCTGCCGCGCGGCCTCGATGGAAGGGACAATGCCGACGTCGGCGGCGCCCGATTCCAGGCGCTCAGCGCACTCCGAAGGCAGGCAGAAGCTCAGATCGAACAGCTCGCGCTGGGGACCGTGGAGCATGCCCCAGACCAGCGGGACGGTATTCAAATAGCTGACGGCGCAAACGCGCGGCTGGGAGGTCAAACGACGATTCTAGCGGGTCCAGGGGCACCCGCGCGAACCAATGGCCTGCCCCGCGTAAAAAAGTACTTTACATTGCAAAGCAGATAAAGCACAATGAATCCCGGAGGCGAGACTCATGTTCAAGCGCATCGCAGCGATCGGGTTCATCCTCGTGTGCACCGCCATCGCCTGGGCCATCCTGGGCACAACCATCTTCGCCAGAACCGAGGACCGGCTTCGCCAGAACCGAGGACCGGACCGGCGGCCTCGAGAGCAAAGTGGAGACTACCTGGGGCGCGCCGCAGCAGCAGTTGCCCCCAACGGCCTATTACGTGGAGCCCGCGGCGGACAAGACTTCGAAGCCGTGCTCGCGGGCAGTCCCGCTCGACCGTAGCCGGATCCGTGTTGGCTTCGAGCTCGAGCATCGACAGAAGGGCCTGCTGTGGTATGCGACGTACAAGGTCGCCTTCGCGGGCGATTACGTGTTCCGTAACGTCAACGCCAACGAACAGGCGCTCTGGTTCCATACGCAATTTCCGGCGGCGAAGGCGGTCTACGACGATCTGGAGTTTACGATCGACGGCAAGCGCGCGGAGGTAACCACTACGGACGTTTCCGCGATGGCAACGGCGAAGGTCAGGCCGGGACAATCCGCCACGCTGCATGTGGGCTACCGCTCGCAAGGGTTGGATTCGTGGCGGTACAGCTTTGGCTCGGGAGTGGGCCAGGTAAAGGACTTCGTCCTGACGATGGACACCAATTTCCACGACATCGATTTCCCGGAAAACGCTCTCTCTCCGACCTCGAAACAGGAGCGCTCCCAGGGCTGGGAGCTGACCTGGGCCTACAAGAGCCTGGTGTCCGGGTTCCAGATCGGGATGACCATGCCGCAGAAGCTGCAGCCCGGGCCGCTGGCCGCCCAGATCAGCTTTTTCGCGCCGCTCTCGCTTCTGTTCTTCTTCTTCCTCATGTTCATCATCACGACCATGCGGCGGATCGAGATGCATCCCATGAACTATTTCTTCCTGGCATGCCCGTTCTTCGCCTTCCACCTGCTGTTCGCGTACCTGGTGGACCGTATTTCGATTCATGCAGCGTTCTTCATTTGCTCGGCGGTCTCGATTTTCCTGGTAGTGAGTTACCTGCGGCTGGTGGTTGGGATCCGGTTTGCGGCAGTGGAGGCGGGGCTGGCGCAGCTCATCTACCTGGTGCTGTTTTCGTATGCCTTCTTCTTGAAAGGGTTCACCGGACTGGCGGTCACCATCGGCTCGATTCTGACACTGTTCGTAGTGATGCAGCTCACAGGCCGGATGCGGTGGGCGGAGCGTTTCGCTGCGCAACCGCCTCCGTTGCCGCTCCCCTTGACGGCGGGGCCGGACTCGGCCGGGCTACGAGCCTGAACCCGGCGGACCGAAGACTCGGATGCGCCTCGCCGGCCGCAAGGATAAGATTTAACGGTGTTTTAATACAATATCGAGCCTGACAATACGAGCGCGGTGGTACGATATTCTGCGATGGGTTCGGCTGAAAAGAAGAAAACCGTGCTGGTGGTGGACGACGAACCGGACGTCCGCAGATTCGTCCACAGCGTTCTTGCGCGCCACGGCTATGACGTTCTGGAGGCTGAGGACGGCCTTGCGGCGTACGAACTCGTGGAGCAGCTCTCGGGCAAAATTGAGCTGCTTGTGACCGATGTCAAGATGCCCCGGATGGATGGCATCACCCTGGGCGAGAAGCTCGGCACCGGATATCCGGGTATCAGCGTGTTGTATATTTCAGCCTACCTTTCGGAGGCCCCGACTCGTGGCGCGGGCCGCCGTTTCCTCCCCAAGCCCTTTCGACCCGACGCTTTGGTGGAGTGTGTCCGCAGCATGTCTTCCTGAACTGCGGGGACGCGCGGGGAACTTGGGGGGCAATCGACCGGAACGATGAGGGGTCGGGCAGGAGTACTGCCAGACCGGTGTAAGATACATAGATCGGAGACTCCGAAGTATGCCCTTCTGCACCAATTGCGGCACGCGCCTCGAGGTTGAGACCAGTTTCTGCGTGGGCTGCGGTAGATCCCTCGGCAGCGCAACCAGGAAGATGGCCGCCATGGCAGCGCCCGCAGCCGCGGCCGAGCCGCTCGACTATACGATTCAAGGCGACAACCTGCAAGTAGTCCGTATCCGCCTGAAGGCCGGCCAGGAGGTGTTTGCCGAGGCTGGAAAGATGGTTTATAAGTTCCCGGACGTACGGTGGGAAAACCGGGAGAACGGGAACGGATCGCTGGCGCGATTCTACGCCGCCAGTCCCTCGGAGGTCGGCTTCGCGGGGGCTTCCCCGGGGCGGATTCAGGCCTTCCACCTCAAGGATGGACAGAGCATGCTGGTCGCCCGCGAAGCATTCCTTTGCGCGCAGACCACGGCGCGCCTGGACGTCGCCCCGGTCGCGAAGCGTGGTGCCGAAGAGTTGACGCTGAAGCGGCTGACCGGTCCTGGAACGATGTTCGTTCACGGAGGCGGCGACTTCATCGAGTTCGTCCTCAATCCGGGCCAGGCGATCCAGGTGGAACCGTCCGCAATCGTGGCTTTTGACGATGCGGTCAGCTACGGGATCGAGACGGAGTTGCCCGCCGGCGAGGGTCCGCTTCTGGCGACGATGACCGGGCCGGGACGAGTGGTCATTCAGAGCATGAAAGCCGGGACAGTGCGGCGCGCCGCCTTCGAGCACGACGCGGTTCCCGCGATGAGCCTCTAGGCCGCAACCGTTCCGCGGCGCACGCTTTCATTGTGGGGCAGGATGGCATCCTGCGCGCCGGTTGCCAACC
>CAZBQQ010000137.1:0-15640 GCA_964493965.1 uncultured Solibacteraceae bacterium | reverse complement strand
AGCGCCCTCACTGGCTCTCTTGTCGCTCCTCCAACCAGGCCATCTGAATGGCTTCCAGGCGCCCTTCGGTGGAGGCGTGCGGGTCGTCGGCGAAGCCGTCCAGCTCCGCGACCCATCTGCGCAGGTCTGTGAAGCGCACCGCCAGCGGATCCTGGGCCGGGAACTTCGCGGCCAAGGCCAGCGCAATGTCCTCGGCGTCGTCCCAGGTGAGCGCGGGCATCAGATCGTCTTCCCCTTGAGCGCGGTGCGGACCGCGGCGTTCATCATCAACTCGGCCAGCCGCATGGTGGTCTGGTTCAGTAGCTCGATGTGCGCGCGGATGAGCTCGTGATCCTCGGAATGGTAGACCGTCAGCAGCTCGTTGAGGGCGCGCTCGATCAAGACCTGCTCGGTGGGCGTCATCTCGCCCCAGGCGTCGTGCGCGCGGGCCTTCTCGAGGGCCGCCAGGATCTGGTCCGCTTCCAGGCGCGCTTCCCGCACCTGGCGCTCGCGGATGTCCTCGGCCGCGTGAGCGTAGGACTCCTGGATCATGGCCTCCACCTGGTTATCGGTGAGACCGTAGGAGGGCTTGACCTCGATCGACTGCTCCTTCGCAGTGCGCTCGTCGCGCGCGGTGACGCTCAGGATGCCGTTGGCATCGATCAGGAAGCGCACCTCGATGCGCGGCGCGCCGGCGGGCAGCGGGTCGATGTCCTTCAGGTCGAAGCGCGCCAGGCTGCGGCAGTCCTTGACCAGCTCGCGCTCGCCTTGCAGGACGTGGATGAGTACGTTCTTCTGACCATCCACGGCTGTGGTGAACGTCTCGGTGGCGCTGGCCGGGATGGTCGAGTTGCGGTGAATCAGTTTGGACACCACGCCGCCCATAGTCTCGATGCCCAGCGAGAGCGGCGTGACGTCGAGCAACAGCTTGTCCTCGACCGCGCCAGTCAAGATACCGGCCTGCACCGCGGCGCCGAGCGCGACCACCTCATCAGGATTCAGGTCAGTATGAGGCCGCGCACGGAACAGGTTCTCGACCGCCTGCCGCACCAGCGGAATCCGCGTCGAGCCGCCCACCAGAACTACCTCGTCGATCTGCTCCGGCGTCAGGCCTGCGTCCTCGATGCAGTTGCGGCAGGGGCCGAGCGTGCGGTCGACGATGTTGCGGATCAGGGTTTCGAACTGCTCGCGCGCGATCTCGCGCTGGTACTTGCGGCCCTGCCAGTCGAGGTCGATCGTGGCGCGCGGGCCGAACGAGAGCCGCTCCTTCGCGTCGATGACGGCGCGGCGCAGCGTCTGCACCAGCGAGCCGTTACGCGATGGGTCCTCGCCCCATTCCGACGCGACGTCTTCGAGGGCGATGCGCAGCAGGCGATTGTCGATGTCGTCTCCGCCCAGATGCGTGTCGCCGTTGGTGGCAAGCACTTCGAAGATGCCGTCGTGAAGCTTGAGGATGGAGATGTCGAAGGTGCCGCCGCCCAGGTCGTAGACGGCCACAATGCCGTCGTTGCGCTTGTCGAGACCGTAGGCCAGCGAGGCGGCCGTGGGCTCGTTCACCAGGCGCAGCACTTCGAGTCCGGCGATGCGGCCCGCGTCCTTGGTGGCCTGCCGCTGGGCGTCGTTGAAATACGCGGGCACCGTGATGACGGCCTGCGTGACGGCCTGGCGCAGGTACGCTTCGGCGTTCTTCTTGAGCTGGATCAGAATGAACGCGGAGATCTCAGGCGGCGTGAAGGTGCGCTCGCCGAGATCGAGGCGGATCACGGCGTCGCTGTCCGGCGCGATGCGGAAGGGGAAGAGCTTCAGCTCGTCGGCGACATCGGCCACGCCGCGGCCCATCAGGCGCTTGACCGAGTAGACGGTGCGGGACGGGTCGTCGATCAACATGCGGCGCGCCGCGTTGCCGACTACGATCTCGCCCGCGGGCGAGCGGTAGACCACGCTCGGCACCAGCCTCTCGCCGTCCTCGCCGGGGATGACCACCGGGCCGCTGAGGTCCATGAAGGCCGCGAGGCTGTTGGTGGTGCCGAGGTCGATGCCGATGACAGGCGAAGCCCCGTGCTCGCCGAAGTCGATCTGGAGCAGGTCAGACATGGGCCGCCGTTTGGAGCAGGTTCATGATGTAGCGGCGGCGGTTGAGCAGCGCGCGGATACGCTCGGGCGCGGCGAGGTCGCCTTCATCGAACTGGGCGAACAGAGACTGCAACTCCAGATCGGTCTCGGCACGCAGAGCTTCAAAATGCGAGCGCCCGGCTTTGAGCTGGGCGGCGTTGTGCCCCTCGAGCGCCTCGTTCAGGGCGAAGACCTCTTCGAGGAGCTCGGGCGGAACCTGCTTCGAATCGGCCGGAAGGCCCAGGCGCTTGAGAACATATTCGGCGCGCAAGATGGGATCGCGCAGGGTGCGGTAGGCGTCGTTCAGGATGGCGCTGGCATCGAGCGACCGCTCGCGCTCGGCGGGCGTGGCGCGTTGGAAGCGGTCGGGATGCGACTCGCGGCTGAGGCGGTAGAAGCGCTGCTCCAGATCCGCCAGGTCCAGGGCCAGCTTCGGCGCGAGGCCGAAGACTTGGAAGTAGTCGGGGGCGCTCATCAGGCGGAAAAGGAGGTCCCGCAGCCGCAGCTCTTCTTGGCGTTGGGATTGTCGAAGACGAAGCCGGAGTGGATCAGCGACTCGCGGTAGTCGAGCGTCATGCCGTCAAGATAGAGCAGGCTCTTGGGATCGACGAAGATCTTGACGCCTTCGAATTCGTAAATCTCATCCTTGGGGCGCTGCTTGGTCTCGATGCGGAACAGGTAGCTGAGGCCGGAGCACCCTCCGCCCTGCACGCCCAGCCGCAGCCCGCCCTCGGCGACGCCCTGCTTGACGAACGCCTCGCGGATCTTCTGAATCGCTTTCGGTGTGACGTTGATCATAGATTAAATTCGGGACAGTATACTCATTCCCCAATTTTCGGCATTGATATCATTGATGTTAGCCGACGCCAGGGCAGAGGCCGGAAGCGTTCTCGACCCCATCGGCTTCATCCAGGCTGTCCGGCCCTGCGTGTTAGCGGCCACTTGCGGCACCTCCCGGAAATTGGTGATTGAGTATACTGTCCCCGATTTCACCTTTCTTCTTCCGGTAGTCGTTGATGGCCGCCTTGATGGCGTCCTCGGCCAGCACGGAACAGTGGATCTTCACCGGCGGCAGGCTGAGCTCGTTCACGATGTCCACGTTGCGGATGGTGAGCGCCTCGTCGATGGTCTTGCCCTTCACCCACTCGGTGGCGAGCGACGAGCTGGCGATCGCGCTCCCGCAGCCGAAGGTCTTGAACTTCGCGTCCTCGATGACGCCGGTTTCTTCGTTGACCTTGATCTGGAGCTTCATGACGTCGCCGCATTCGGGCGCGCCAACCATGCCCGTGCCGACGCGGGGATCGCTGCGGTCGAGCGCTCCAACATTGCGCGGGTTTTCGTAGTGATCGAGAACCTTATTCGAGTACATCGCTTATTCCTTGTTCCATCCCACCTGGCTGAGGTCCACGCCCTCTTTGGCCATCTCGTACAGCGGCGAGAGGTCCCGCAGCTTCTTGACCACCTCGATGACGCGGGCGGCCACGTAGTCCACCTCTTCCTCTGTGTTGAAGCGGCCCAAGCCGAAGCGGATCGAGGTATGCGCCAGCGCGTCGCCGACGCCCAGCGCCTTCAGTACATAGCTGGGCTCGAGCGTCGCCGAGGTGCAGGCCGAACCGCTCGAAACGGCGATATCGCTGATGCCCATCAGCAGCGACTCGCCTTCGGCGTAGGCAAAGCTGATATTCAGATTGCCCGCCAGACGGTGTTCCATGCTGCCGTTGATGTAGATCTCGTCAAGCCCGGCGAGCAGGCGGTCCTTGAGCCGGTCGCGCAGGCCGGCGAGGCGCACGGACTCTTCCGCCATCTCCGCCTGGCAGATGGCGCAAGCCTCGCCCAGACCCACGATGCCGGGAACGTTCAGCGTGCCGGAACGCATGCCGCGCTCGTGCCCGCCGCCATCCATCTGCGCGGTGAGCTGCACGCGCGGGTTCTTGCGGCGCACGTAGAGCGCGCCGATGCCCTTCGGCCCGTACATTTTGTGCGCGCTGATCGACATCAGGTCGATGTTGTCCTCATCGACGTTGATCGGCACTTTGCCCACCGCCTGCGTCGCATCGGTGTGGAACAGCACGCCGTGCTCGCCCGCGATCCGGCCGATTTCGCGGATGGGCTGAATGACGCCGATCTCGTTGTTGGCGAACATCACGCTGACCAGAACGGTCTTCTCCGTGATGGCCGCGTCCAGGGCGTCGAGGTCGATCAGCCCGTCTTTCCCCGGCGCCAGGAGCGTGATGTCGCAGCCGTGCTTCCTGAGCTTCTTGCACGTGTCGAGGACGGCCTTGTGCTCCGTGGTTACCGACACGATGTGGTTGCCGCGCTCAGCATACATCTCGGCCACGCCCTTGATGGCGAGGTTGTCCGACTCGGTGGCGCCGCTGGTGAAGACGATCTCCTTGGGCGTGGCGCCGATCAGGTCGGCGATCTGCTTGCGGGCCTTTTCGACGGCCTGCTCGGCATCCCACCCGAAAGAATGGTTGCGGCTGGCGGCGTTGCCGAACTTGACGCCGAAGTAAGGCAGCATCGCCTCGAGCACGCGCGGATCCACCGGCGTGGTGGCGTGGTAATCCATGTAGATCGGTTTCTTCATGACGTTTCGACCACCGAAAGTTGCACGGTCTGCTGGGGCGAATCCTGCGCGATCTCTGATATAGAGATGCCTTCCAGCAGCCCCAGGATACCGTCGTGGATCTTCCTCAGCGGCTCCTTGACACCGCAGCCCACGGTCTGGCAGCGGCCGTGCTGCGTGAAGCAGGAAGTCAGGACGATGGGGCCGTCGATGGCGCGGACCACTTCGAGCGCGTTGATGGTGCGCGGGTCGCGAGCCAGTTTGTAGCCCCCGTTGGTTCCGTAGGCCGCCGTGAGCAGACCGTTGCGGGCTAGCTTTTGCAGCACCTTGGCCAGCAGAGGAGTGGGAATGCCGTAGCAGGCGGCGATCTCCTTGGCGCTGGCGCCCTCGCGGTTACGCGCGAGGTGGCGCAGGGCGATCAGCCCGTAGTCGGCCTTCCTGGTGAGTTTAAGCATATCGGACCATTCGAGTCCGTAATCCAATTTACTCTCCTCCGCAGGCGTCTGTCAAATTAACAAAGTCTCTGTTTCCATTATGATCCAGGGCCGTGGATGGTTTTGGTCGGATATCCGGGTGGCGGGTCTGGAGACCCGCTGCAGGCGTGGACGCCTGCCCCACTGGGCCCGATCTGTACTAGGCTGAGGGACATGCTCATTCATCTGGCGCTTGCCGCAATGCTCACCGGGACTGTCGCCTTGCCGCCGACCGTCAAGTCGCCCAATGGCGCGCTCGAAATGTCGATCGGGACCGTGCGCGACGGCCAACTGGCGTATCGCGTAACGTTCCGCGAGAAGGTGGTGATCGACTGGTCTGACCTGGGCCTCGCGATCGACGGCGCTCCGGTGCTCGGGGCGGCGGTTCGCATTGAGTCGGCGGAAACATCAAGCGCGGACGAGACGTGGACGTCGGTGGCGGGCAAGGCGAACCCCATACGCAACCACTACAACGCCGTCACCGTGCAAGCGGTCGAAACGGCGGCAGGCGGGCGGCGGCTGGCGATCGAAGCGCGCGCCTACGACGACGGCGTGGCATTCCGGTACGTCGTCCCCGAGCAGCCGGCGCTCAAAGAGATGCGCATCACCAATGAGGCGACCGAATTCCGCTTCCCCACCGATCCCACCACCTGGTCCCTCATCCTGCGCGACTTTCAGACTTCGAGCGAGGACGACTATCACGAGCTGACCGTGCGCGGGCTCCACCCCGAGTACCTGATCGGGCTTCCGGTTCTCATCGACGTGCCCGGCGTGGCGTGGGTCGGCCTGACCGAGGCGTATATAGACGACTGGGCCGGGTTGTTCGTCCAATCCGTGGCGGATCAGAATACGCTGACGGCGCGCCTGGCGCCGCGCGTCGAGGACGCTACCGCTCCGCACATCCCCTGGCCCATTCAGGGGTCGCCGGTCTCGGTGATACGGCAGGCTCCGGCCACTTCGCCCTGGCGCGTGCTCATGATCGCGGACGATCCGGGACGCCTGGTGGAATCGAACATGGTGGTCAACCTGAACCCGCCGTCCGCCATCGCCGACACCTCCTGGATCAAGCCCGGCAAGACGGCGTGGGACTGGTGGTCGGGCCCGGTGGTCAAGAACCAGCCGTTCAAGGCCGGCATGAACACGGAGACGATGAAATACTACATCGACTTCTCCGGGCGCAACGGATTCCCGTACATGCTGGTGGACGCCGGGTGGTCCGCGCCCGGGCCAAAGCCGCCCGAGGCGACCGGTCGTTACGGGGTGGGAACGGACCTCACGAAGTTCAAGCCAGAGGTCAACATTGAGGAGTTGGTCGCCTACGGGCGCTCGAAGAACGTGCGGATCTGGCTCTGGGCGCACTGGACCGCCATCAATCAGCAGCTGGACGCCGCCCTCGAGCAGTTCGAAAAGTGGGGCGTCGCCGGCGTGAAGATCGACTTCATGGACCGCGCCGATCAGTGGATGGTGAACTGGTACCGCAACGTCGCAATGAAGGCCGCCGGGCACCATGTGCTGGTCGATTATCACGGAGCGTTCAAGCCCGATGGCCTGCGGCGCACCTGGCCCAACGTCCTGACGCGCGAAGGCGTGATGGGCGCCGAGTACAACAAGTGGAGTGCGAGAGAGACGCCCACGCACAACGTGACGCTGGCCTTCACGCGCATGCTGGCGGGTCCGATGGACTACACGCCCGGCGGGTTCGACAACGTCACGCGAGAGGAGTTCCGGCCGCGCGATCTGGGTCCCTCGGTGATGGGCACGCGCGCGCATCAGACGGCGCTTTTCGTGGTCTTCGAGAGCCCGTTCCAGATGGTGGCGGATCATCCCGCCGCGTATGACGGCCAGAAGGAGCTGGCATTCCTCGAGGCCGTCCCGACCACGTGGGACGAAACGCGCGTGATTAACGGCCGCCCGGCGCGATACATCACCATCGCGCGGCGCAGCGGCCGCGAGTGGTATGTGGGCGCGATCACGAACTGGGACCCGCGCGAGTTGGACCTGCCCCTCACCTTCCTCGGCGGCGGCGCGTTCAACGCGGAGATTTACGCCGACGGCCCCAATGCCGCGACCGCGCCCAGGGACAGCGTTCTCGAGAAAAGGCGCGTGGACGCCGGGACGGTTTTGAAACTGAAGCTCGCGCCCGGCGGAGGCTGCGCCATCCGGCTGGTTCCGGTGGAGTAGGACGGCTCCGGCGCCGTCGACCGGAACGGACGGCAAGACCCACATCAACGTGACCATCGATCCGGCCACGCTCGGCGTGGGACAGGCCTGCATGTCTGCGCGGGGCATCGAGGCCCAGCGAAGCGGGTCTGGAGACCCGCTGCAGGCGTGGACGCCTGCCCCACGTCCCCTGCCGATACCCGGTTCCGGTGTATGCTGGACAACCGGAGATTAAATGCGCACCTTCCTTATTTCTGTTCTCTTCGTTTGTTTCGTCGCGACATTCGGTTGCGGGAAAGGGAGTCCCGGGAATCCGACGCCCACGCCGACCCCGACAGCAACGCCAACTCCAACCCCAACCCCCACGCCCCTGCCAACGGACCCGGACCAGGCGGCCGACGTCCTGCTCGGGCAGATGACCCTGAACGAGAAGATCCAGCTTGTCCACGGCTCCCTGACCGGCTACAACCCCGGACCGCACGGCGAGGGCGGCTGGATTCCAGGCATCCCGCGGCTGAATATTCCCGATCTCGGCTTTCAGGACGGGAGCGTCGGCGTCACTTCCGGAGTCGGGCAATCCACGGCGTTGCCGTCGTCGGTTGCCAGCGCCGCCTCCTGGGATCTGGATCTCGCTTACCAGTACGGAACGGTGATCGGCAAAGAGATGCGCGCACACGCCGTCAACGTGAACCTGGGCGGCAACACCAACCTTATCGGCCGCGAGCCGCGCGATGGCCGCACCTTCGAGACGAAGGGCGAGGACCCCATTCTGGCGGGCCGCGTCGCCGCCGCTCACAACCGCGCCATACAGGACCAGCACATCATCGCGGGCATGAAGCACTACTCGTTCAATGACCAGGAGACCAACCGCACCACGGCCAACGTGCTCATCGACGAACGTTCGATGCGGGAGAGCGACCTGCTGGCCTTCGAGATCGGCGTCAAGGATTCCAAAGCCCAGTCGGTGATGTGCTCCTACAACCTGGTGAACAGCACCTACGCGTGCGAGAACGACCACCTGCTCAACGGTGTGCTCAAGGGCGATTGGGCATTCCCCGGGTTCGTGATGTCGGATTGGTGGGCCACGCACAGCTCGGTGACGGCGGCTATGGCGGGGCTCGACCAGGAGCAGCCGAATACCGATTACTTCGATGGCACGGCCGCGGAACCCCTCAGGCAGGCGATCCAAAACGGACAAATGCCGGCGGCGCGCCTGGACAACATGGTGCACCGGATTCTGCGCGCCATATTCGCGGTGGGCCTCTACGCCAATCCCGTGTCGACGGGGACGATCGACGTGACCGGCGACGCGGCCATCGCACAGACCGCCGAGGAGCAGGGGGCGGTCCTGCTGAAGAACGCCGGGCAACTGCCTCTCGACGCTTCGCTGCACCAACGGATCGCCGTGATCGGGATGCACGCGGATGTGGGCGTGCTCTCCGGCGGCGGCTCGGCGCAGGTGATGCCGATCGGCGGTGCGGCCATTCAGACCGCGGCGCCGAACCCGCCCGGCTGGGGCTCGGTGATCTGGGATCCATCGTCGCCTCTGAATGCGATTCAGGCCAAGGCACCCAACGCCGCGGTGCAGTTCAACGACGGGAGCGATCCCACCGCCGCGGCCACTCTGGCGCGGTCTTGCGACGTGGCCATCGTGTTCGTGGCCGTGTGGACCAGCGAGGGCATGGACCTGACGGACCTGAATCTCACGGGCAATCAGGATGCGCTGGTGAGCGCGGTCGCGGCCGCCAATCCGCACACCATCGTGGTGATCGAATCCGGCGGCGCGCAGGTGATGCCGTGGATCGGCAGCGTAGGCGCGGTGCTCGAAGCCTGGTTCCCGGGGCAGCGCGGCGCCGAGGCCATCGCGAATATTCTATTCGGCGACGTCAATCCGTCCGGCAAGCTGCCGATCACGTTCCCTGCGCGCGTGGCCGATCTCCCGCGGCCTGTCATCCCGGCTCCGGCCGATCCCAATTCCACCGCCCCGTTCAACGTGGACTGCACCATCGAGGGTTTCAACGTGGGATACAAGTGGTACGACTCCAAGAGCCTGCCGGTGCTGTTCCCGTTCGGATTCGGGCTTTCCTACACCACGTTCTCGATCGCGAACCTGACGCTAACGCCGAACCTCACTCCCGCGACGCTCGGTTTCCAGGCCAGCTTCGACGTACAGAACACCGGGAACCGCGCGGGCGCGGAAGTGGCGCAAGTGTACCTGGGACTGCCGGCGGGCATCGGAGAGCCGCCTGTGCGGCTGGTGGGCTGGCAGAAGGTTCTGCTAACGCCCAACCAGCTGCAACACGTAACCGTCAGCGTGACTGCGAGCGACTCCTCCCATCCGCTCTCATACTGGGACACCGCTTCGAGCAGTTGGCTGAACGCGCCGGGGGATTACTCGGTGTACGTGGGCAACTCGTCCCGCAGCCTGGTTCTCGCCGGGACGTTCCACATCGGCCCGGCTTCGCACGCTCTCAACACGGCGGAGGGCGCGGCCGCGGCGCCGGCGACACCCGGGCGGATCGGCCCGCCGCAGGTCACAGGGCCGGACTCGCTCTAGCGTCTTTGGAGGGCGGAATTCATCCCGCGTGGAGCTCTGGCTCGCCATCGGGCGGGTCTGGAGACCCGCTGCAGGCGTGGACGCCTGCCCCACAAGCACCGTGCTAGGCTCTTAGAAGTCATGCTGATGCTGGCACCCATATTCGCGATCTTTGTCTACGGCCTGATCGCGGCCATGCTGGGCACGATCCTGCCCGGGCTTTCGGCACGGTTCCATCTCACTCCGAAGCAGAACGGGACGATCGCGCTGGCGCAGGCCATCGGTCTGGTCATCGCCTCGGTCGCGGCGGGACCGCTGATCGACAGCCAGGGCTACAAGGCCGGCATGGTCCTCGGCCTGGCGCTTATCGCGCTGGCCCTGTTCCTGCTGCCCTCCTCCAAGAGCTACGGCCAGGTGGTGGGCTACCTGTTTCTGCTCGGGCTGGGCGGAGGCACGATCGTCACGGGCGCTAACGCCTTGGCCTTCGATCTGGGCGGCTCCGGGCATGCGGCAGCGCTCAACTTCCTCAACGTCTTTTTCGGCCTGGGCGGCCTGGCCACCCCCTTCATACTGGCCAACCTGCTGCGCGGCAATTCGACCCGCTTGTGCTACCTGACTGCCGTCGCCACGGTGGCCACTCTGGCCGTGAACGCCGGGGTGCACATGCCTCAGGCACGGTCCGCGGGCGGGATCGCACTCTCGGAGGTCGGCAACCTTCTGGGCCATCCGGCGCTGTGGCTGCTGGCGGCGATGCTATTTCTGTACGTGGCGTGCGAGGTCGGAGTGTGGAACTGGCTTACGCGGCACCTCATCGCCCAAGGGATCTCCGAGGTTCGCGCGTTGAACATCCTGTCGCTGGGCTTCGCGCTGGGCCTGCTCATCGGGCGCGTGGCCGTAACACCGCTCTTCAAGACGGTGCGGAACGACACGGTGACGCTTTTCGCGGCGGTACTGATGACGATCACGACCTGGCTGGCGCTGCGTACCACCAAACCCGCGGTGGCCTGGGTAGCCGTATTCGCGGCAGGCCTGGCCATGGCGCCAGTGTTCCCCACCGTTCTGGCGATCACCGGCGACGTGTTCGGATCGACCAAGGCGACCGCGATCGGGATCGTCGCCATGTTCGGCTGGGTTGGGCTGGCCGTGAGCTCGCCGATGATCGGCGCCATCGCCGGAGAGGACCCGAAGGGGCTGAAGAAGGCGCTCCTGATCCTGCCGGTCTTTTCGGCCTTGATGGTGGTGGTGAACCTGGCTCTGCGGGCCGTGCTGCAATAGCCGCCCTCAACCCCGGCGGTTGTAGTATCCTCTGGTGTTGGAGATTGGTAACAGGATCTGGAGGTCCGTCATGATTTCGAAGAGAGCGGCTGGACTTGCGGGCGCGCTGGTGGTTTTCGCCGGCGTCTCGCTGGCCGCCATTACAACCATTGAAGGCTCGGTCAGCGGAGACGACGGCCAGCCCCTCAAGGACGCCGTCATTAAGCTTGAACGCCAGGACATCAAGGGGAGCTACCACACCAAGACCGATAAGAAGGGCAAGTACTACTATGGCGGTCTGGGGCTCGGTACCTACAACGTCTGCGTGGAAGTGGACGGCAAGCAGCGCGATTGCGTGAACAAGGTTCGGACGACGACGGAGAAGCCCATCGAGGTCAACTTCGATCTCAAGAAGCAGCATGAGGACCAGGAGACGCTGGCCAAGGCCGCCGAAAGCGGCACGCTCACCAAAGAGCAGGAAAAAGCGTTGACCCCGGAACAGCGCGCCGCGCTCAAAGCGCACAAAGACGAACTGGCGGCGGCGCAGCAGCACAACCGGGCGTTGAACGACTCGTACAACGCGGGCATGACCGCATTGAACTGCGGGAAGAAGCCGTCGAGTTGCGCCGCCACCGCACCTTCGGACCCCGCGAATCCGCAGTCCGCGCCGCAACCCATGACGGCCGGAGCGTATTACGAGCAGGCAGTCGCCGCGTTCAAAAAGGCGGGCGAGACCGATCCGAAGCAGGAAGCGATCTGGTCGCATCTGGCCGAGGCACAGACCGGTCTGGCGAGCACTCAGATGGGCCCCGAGGCCCAGGCTACGCTGACCGCCGCGCTGGACAGTTACGAGAAGTCGATCGCACTCAAGCCGTCCGACCCCGCGGTGCACAACAACTACGCGCTGGCGCTGGCCCGGCTGAAGAGGTTTCCCGAGGCCTCCGCGGAATTAAAGAAAGCGGCTGAATTCGATCCCCCCGGCGCCGGGAAATACTACTACAACCTGGGCGCCCTGCTGGTGAACGCGGGTCAGTACGATCAGGCGGCCGAGACCTTCAAGAAGGCCATCGAGCTGACTCCCACGTACGCCGAGGCGCATTTCCAGTACGCCGTGTGCCTGTCGTCGAAGATGACGGTGACCCCGGATGGCAAGACGGTGGCGCCTCCCGAAATGAAGGGGGAGCTCGACAAGTACCTCGAACTGGCTCCGGCCGGTCCTAACGCCGATGCGGCGAAAGCGATGCTCGAGGCGCTGGGCGGGCAGGTGCAGACGCAGTACGTAAACCCGAACGCGCCCCCGGCCAAGAAGACGAAGAAGAAGCAGTAGTAGCAGAATGGAAGAGCGGGGCGTTCGCCGGGAACGCCCCATTTCATGATCAAAGTCGTCCTCTATCTTTTCCTCGCCATCATCCTCATCAGCTTTATCCGCTCCGTGGTCGGGATTCTGGCTAAGGCGCTTGGCGGGCTCCTCGGGCCGGCGGCTACCGGGCGCCCTGCGTCTTCCGAGCCGCAGAAGATCGGCGAGCTCAAGCGCGATCCGGTATGCGGCACCTACATCTCCACAGCCACGTCGGTGAAACGCACCATCGGCGGAGAGGTGGTTCACTTTTGCTCCGTCGAATGCAGTAACAAATACGGCAAGGGTTAGCGCGAACTTCGCCGTCTGGATGCCGACTGCACTAAAATCAATACAAAAGGGGGCGGTTATGCCATCGCAAACCCGATCCAGGTGGCCCCTGAGAATGGCTGGCGCGCTGACCCTGATCGCGGCGGTCGCGCTCGCGTGCGTTCGGCTGCACGTGAACTCCACCACCGTCGCGCTCGCCTTCCTCCTGGTGATCCTGGCCGTAGCGACCTGGGGAAGTCTGACCGAAGCGGTGGTTGCGTCTTTCGTGGCCGTGCTGTGCTTCAACTATTTCTTCCTGCCCCCGGTGGGCACGTTCACCATCACCGATCCGCAGAACTGGGTGGCGCTGACGGCGTTTCTGGTGACGGCGGTGACCGCCAGCAATCTCTCGGCCACGGCGAAGCGGCGGGCGGTAGAGGCCTCCGAGCGCCGGGCTGAGATGGAGCGGCTCTACAACCTGAGCCGCGCTCTCCTGATGGGAGAGCCGCACGAGGCCGCGGTGGCCAAGCACCTGGCGCGCCAGGTCGCGGCCGTTTTCGAGCTGCGGGCCGTCGCCGTCTTCGATCGCCGCACGGGCGAGGTGGATCGCGCCGGCCCGGACGACCTTCCCCTGAGCGAAGGCAGGCTGCGCGACGTGGCCGTGCAGAACACGGAGCTGGACGAAAAGGGCGTCACGGTGTTGCCCATCCGGCTGGGCGGTGGCCCCATCGGCAGCATCGGGATGTTCACCGGTTCGGTCTCCGACGCCGCGCTGCACGCCATATCCAACCTCGCAGCGATCTCGCTCGAGCGGGCGCGCACGCTGGAACTGGCCAGCCGCGCCGAGGTGGCGCGCCAGAGCCAGGAATTGAAGTCCGCGCTGCTCGACGCCGTGGCGCACGAGTTCAAGACGCCGCTGACCTCGGTCAAGGCGGCCGCCTCGGCGCTGCTTTCAGGGCCGACCGATCCGACCACCACCGAACTGCTCACCGTCATCAGCGAAGAGGCCGACCGCATGACCACCATGGTCAGCGAGGCCATCGACATGGCGCGCATCGAAGCCGGCGAGTTGCGCATCAGCCAGGAGCCGCACGCTCCCGCGGAGCTGCTGGCCGGCGTGGTCCGGAAGGTGGAACCCGGCCTCGACGGGCGGCGCATCGAGGTTTCGGCCTCGACCGGGCTGCCGCTGTGCAGCGCCGACCCGGCCATGTTCGACACGGTCCTTCGGCAACTGATCGACAACGCGTTCAAATACTCGCCGCCGGGGTCGCCCGTGCTGGTGGCGGCGGAAGCCTCGCCCGACGGCGTGGTCTTCAGCGTTTCGGACCGCGGGCCGGGCATCCCCGAGGGCGAACGCGAGCGCGTGTTCGACAAATTCTACCGCTGCCCGAGGGACCGCCAGCGGTTGCCCGGCACCGGAATGGGACTCACCATCGCGCGCGAAATCGTGCAAGCCCACGGCGGCCGGATCTGGGTGGACGCTACACCGGAGGGCTCGCGGTTCTGCTTCTCGCTTCCCCAGGCCGCGGAGCGGGTGCCGTCATGAACGCGATTCGCGTTCTGGTGGTGGATGACGAGCCGCAGATCCGGCGCGTGATGCGCGCCACCCTGACCGGCCTTGGCTACTATGTGGCGGATGCGCGCAGCGGCGAGGAGGCGCTGGAGAAGCTCGCGGCGGAACGGTTCGACCTGGTTCTACTCGACATGAACATGCCGGGCATGGGCGGCCTCGAGGCCTGCCGCGAAATCCGCGCGCGCTGGGACGTGGCGGTGATCGTGCTCACGGTCCGAAACGCGGAGAAGGACAAAGTGCAGGCGCTCGACGCCGGCGCGGACGACTACATCACCAAGCCGTTCAGCATGCCCGAACTGCTGGCGCGCATCCGGGCGGCGCTGCGCCGCCTGCCGCAGCGGCCCGAGGACGCGCTGGGAACGGTCAAGCTGGGCGAGGTCGAGATCAACCTGAATACCCGGCGCGTGGCGATCGGCACTCGCGAGGGCCGGCTTACGCCCAAGGAGTTCGACCTGCTCCAGTACTTTCTCATGCATCCCAACCAGCCCATCCCCCACGGCTCCCTGCTGCAAGCCGTCTGGGGCCCAGACTACGGCAACGAGGTCGAGTACCTGCGGGTCTTCGTGAATCAGCTCCGCAAGAAGATCGAGCCCGACCCGTCGCACCCGCGGTATTTGCTGACCGAACCCTGGGTCGGATACAGGTTCAATTTGGAGTAAGTGGGGCAGGACTCCAGTCCTGCAGCGGGTCTCCAGACCCGCCCGTCTTGAGATTGTGAGCGCTTCTGGGCCACTCAGTATTCGTCGTGGCGCGCCGTCTGCCTCACATCTACGCCGTTGGACAACCTCTGTTCGTGACCTATCGCTTGTTTGGCAGCCTGCCGCCCGGCCGCGAGTTTCCAAAAGAAGAGCTGACATCTGGAGAGGCTTTTGTCGCGATGGACCGGCTGCTCGACACGACCCGCGGCGGGCCTAGGCATCTTCAAATGCCAGATATTGCCACCGTGGTTCGCGATTCCATCCTGCACGGTGCACGGAGGGACTACGGTCTGCACGCCTGGGTCATCATGCCCAATCACGTCCACTTGCTCATCACTCCTCTTACCGAGGCGGCTTTGTTCCTGCGCCGGCTGAAGGGATATAGCGCCCGGCAGGCGAACGAGATCCTGGGACAGACCGGGCAGCCGTTCTGGCAGGACGAGAGCTATGACCATCTGGTGAGGTCGGGTGAGGAATACCGCCGCGTCGAGCGGTACATCATCAGCAATCCGGTTAAAGGCGGGTTGGTGCAGGACATAGCGCAGTTTCCCTGGTCTAGCGCCGGCGGGTCTGGAGACCCGCTGCAGGTGTGGACACCTGCCCCACCTAAGCCGGGCTGGTGCAGGACATAGCGCAGTTTCCCTGGTCTAGCGCCAGCGGGTCTGGAGACCCGCTGCAGGTGT
>CAZBQQ010000136.1:0-15738 GCA_964493965.1 uncultured Solibacteraceae bacterium | reverse complement strand
TCTTGCCTTCCTTCTGCTTCTCGAGCAGCTTGCGCTTGCGCGAGATGTCGCCGCCATAGCACTTCGCCAGCACGTTCTTCCTCAACGGCGCGATGGTTTCCCGCGAGATGATCCGGTTGCCGATGGCCGCCTGCAACGCCACCTCGAACATCTGCCGTGGGATCAGCTTGCGCAGGCGCGAGATCAGCGACTTGCCCCGCTCGTAGGCGTTGTCCTTGTGAATGATGATCGACAGCGCGTCCACCGGTTCGCCCGCCACCAGCACGTCCAGCTTCACCATGGGCGAGATGCGGTATCCCGCCAGGTGGTAATCGAGCGACGCATACCCGCGCGACACGGTCTTCAGCCGGTCGTAGAAATCCAGCACGATCTCGTTCAGGGGCAGGGAATAGACCAGCAGCACGCGCCCGGTGCCGATGTAATCGAACTTACGCTGCTCGCCCCGCTTCTCCTCGAGCAGCTTGAGGATCTCGCCGATCGATTCCTCGCGCGTGATCACGGTGGCCTCGATGATCGGCTCTTCCACCTGCTCGATCTCGGCCGGGTCCGGCCACTTGGTCGGGTTATCGACCTCGATCAGCTCGCCCGCGCGCGTCGTCACTCGGTAGCGCACGGCCGGCGCCGTGGTGATCAGGTCGATATTGAACTCGCGCTCCAGCCGCTCCTGCACGATGTCCATGTGCAGCAGGCCCAGGAACCCGCAGCGGAAGCCGAACCCCAGCGCCTGGGAATGCTCGGGCTCGAAGCCCAGCGAACTGTCGTTCAGTTGCAGCTTTTCGAGCGCATCGCGCAGCACGGCGTGCTCGTGCGATTCCACCGGGTAGAGCCCGGCGAACACCATGGGCTTCACATCCTCGAACCCCGGCAGCGGCTCGGAGGCCGGCGCGAGATCGTCGGTGACCGTGTCGCCGATCTTGGCGTCCAGCACCCTCTTGATGTTCGCGAACATGAACCCGACCTCGCCCGCCGAAAGCTCGTCGCACGGGATCGGCTTGGGCGACTGGTAGCCCAACCCTTCCACATCGAACGTCTCGCCGTTCGACCACAGCCGGATCCTCTGCTTCATCTTCAGCCGGCCGTCGATGACGCGCAGCAGCGTGATGACGCCGCGGTACGGGTCGAACCAGGAATCGAAGATCAGCGCGCGCAGCGGCGCGTTCGGGTCGCCTTTGGGCGGCGGCACCAGGTGGACGATGGCCTCGAGGACCTCCGGCACGCCCAGCCCGGTCTTCGCGCTCACCAGCAGCGCGCCCGTCGCATCCAGGCCGATGAGCTGCTCGATCTGCTCCTTGATCCGTTCCGGCTCGGCCACCGGCAGGTCGATCTTGTTGATCACCGGGATCAGCTCCAGGTTGTGATGCAGCGCCAGGTAGGTGTTGGCCAGCGTCTGGGCCTCCACGCCTTGCGAGGCGTCGATCACCAGCAGCGCGCCCTCGCACGCCTGCAGGCTGCGCGAAACCTCGTAGCTGAAATCCACGTGGCCCGGCGTGTCGATCAGGTTCAACTGGTACCACTCGCCGTCGCTGGCGCGGTAGTTGAGCCGCACGGCGTGAGCCTTGATCGTGATGCCCCGCTCGCGCTCCAGGTCCATCGAATCGAGGACCTGCGCCATCATCTCGCGCTGGGAGAGCGCCCCGGTGATCTCCAGCAGGCGGTCCGCCAGCGTAGACTTGCCGTGGTCGATGTGAGCGATGATGGAGAAATTCCGGATTGATCGCGGGTCCATGAGGTATGATGTGCTCTGGAACACCCAGTATCCCATATGTCTTATAACCTCATTGCTTTTGAGGCCTCTGAGGACGGTGTTGCGCTCGTCACGGTCAATCGGCCGGAGAAGCTGAACGCCCTCAACGCGGCCGTAACAGGGGAGCTTGACGACGCCTTTCGCCGCGTCGAAACCGACCCCGCCGTGCGCGGGCTGATCCTGACCGGCGCGGGAGACAAGGCCTTTGTGGCCGGCGCCGATATCGGTGAGCTGCCCGTCGGCCACGCGCCGGGGGCGCGCGAAATGTCTTTGCGGGGGCAGGCGGTCTTTCGGCGTTTGGAGCGTATGGGAAAGCCCTCCGTCGCCGCCATCAACGGGTACGCGTTGGGCGGCGGCCTGGAGCTGGCTCTGTGCTGCACCCTGCGCATCGCTTCCGGAAATGCCAGGCTGGCGCTGCCCGAGATCAAGCTCGGCATCATGCCGGGTTACGGCGGAACCCAGCGCCTCTCCCGCCTGGTGGGCCGCGGGCAAGCGCTCGAAATGCTGCTCACCGGCGGCCTCATCGACGCCGCCGAAGCCGAACGCATGGGCCTGGTCAACCACGTCGTGCTACAAACGGAGTTGCTGGACTTTTCGCGGGCGCTGCTGCGCAGGATTTTAGAAAACCCGCCGCTCGCGGTAGCGAGTATCCTGGAGACCGTCGATACCGGCTTGAACACCGGACTGGACGAGGGTCTCCGATTCGAAGCCGCCGTGTTCGGCACCCTGGCGGCCACCGAAGATGCAGCCGAGGGCACGCGCGCGTTTCTCGAAAAGCGCAAGCCCGTTTTCAAAGGAAAGTAGACATGGAGAATTCAATCATCGAGGGCCATCTGAGTGCGGCTGGCCTGAAGTTCGCGATCGTAGTGAGCAGGTTCAACGGCATCATCACGGACCGGCTGCTGGCCGGGGCGCTCGATGCCCTCACCCGCACCGGCGGCAACGAGCCGCTCGAGATCGTCAAGGTGCCCGGTTCCTGGGAGCTGCCGCTGGTGGCGCGCGAACTGGCCCGCCAGAAGCGGCACGACGCGGTGATCTGCCTTAGCGCCGTGATTCGCGGCGATACGCCGCACCACGAGTACATCGCTTCCGAAGCCGCCAAGGGCCTGGCGCAGGCCAGCCTGGAGACGGGCGTTCCCATCAGCTTCGGGGTGCTCACCACCGACACGCTCGACCAGGCCGTGGACCGCGCCGGAGCCAAAGGCGGTAACAAGGGCTTTGACGCCGCCATGTCGGCGGTCGAGATGGGCAATCTCATGCGCCGCCTGCGCGCGGGCGCCTGACACGCATGCCGTCTCGCCACCGATCCCGCGAACGCGCCCTGCAGATCCTGTTTGAGCTGGACATGAGCCACCAGCCTGTCGACGCCGCCATCGCCTCCTACTACGACGGCCTCTACTCCGAGGAGCACGACGAGCGTCCCGAGCCCGACGCCTTCATGGAAGAGCTCATACGGGGGACGGTCGAGCGCACCGCCGAGATCGACCGCCGCATCGTCCAGCGCTCCGAGCACTGGCGCATGGAACGCATGGCGGTGGTGGACCGTAACGTCCTGCGCCTGGCCATTTATGAAATGACCGCCGGCCTGTCGCCCGCTCCGGTTGTGATCAACGAGGCCATCGAGCTGGCTCGCCGGTTTTCGGGCGACGAGTCCGTCGCCTTCGTGAATGGCGTGCTGGACGCGATTCACCGCGAGGAGCCCCCAGAACAGGCGGACCCGGCGACATGATCCGCATGGCGCTGCTCGTGGCGGCCGGCCTGGCTTTGACCGGTTGCTCCAAGCCTCAGCTCAACCAGGAGACCGCGGCCCGCGTCATCCGCGAGAGCGCGCGTTTTCGAGAGCCGGGTTTCGTCGGCGTGGCTCATCAGGATGCGCCCTCCGACTGCAAGGCGAAACTCGCGGAAGACGCGGACTGGAGGGCCCTTGCCAAGATCGGCTGGCTGCAAGTGCATGACGAGGACGACTTCGAGCGCGGGAGCCAGGGCCAGGCGGCCGTCAAGTGCGTGGGCACCTTGAGCGGCGACGCGCTGCGCGCTGGGGCTGCCCTCAACACCAGTACCTACGACCAATGGCGCATTCCCGCCGCGACCCGGGAGCTGGTGGCGATCCAATCCATCACCTACGTGGGGAACGGCCTGGCCACCGTTCGGTTCACAACCCGCTGGCGGCTCAACGCGTTCGGCGGCCAGACCCTCGAGGCTGCCGGACAGGAATTCGTCGGCGCCGCCGTCGTCCGACACCTGGACGGCTCATGGCAGCTCGCGGACTTCACCTCCCTCCCCGACTTCTCGCCTGCCCGCCAGCCGTAGCGCGGGGCAGCTCTCCAGAGCTGCGCCCCGCCTCCAGGTCCAGCTAGGGCGGGACGTGGACGTCCCGCGCAGGCGTGGACGCCTGCCCCACTTAGGCCGTCAAAACGACCGTACAACCATGGAAGCAGGCCTTTTGATTGGCATTCGGTGTGCCCATCCCCTCTTTTCCCCTATAATCCCTTTTGGCTGTTTGCGGTTGTTTCCGGTCCGTTCATCCTGGAGGAATCTTAACTTTGAGCACCCAGACGTTCTCGCCCACCACCTCGAAAGACTTCAAGATCGTTCAACCTGAAACCACTTTCAGCGGTTCCCCGATCGACCCGATTCACCGCGGACTGCCCAAAATCACCCAGTCGCTGTGCCCCGAGTGCATCCGCGTGATCGAGGCGCGCGTGTTCGACGACAACGGCCGGGTCATGATGGAGAAGACCTGCCCGCAGCACGGCTTCTTCCGCGATTGCGTGTCCTCCGACACCCGCCTCTACCTCAAGATGGAGAACTGGAGCTTCGGCGACAACCAGGGGGTGAGCAATCCGGCCATCCCGAACGCCACCCGATGCCCGGACCAGTGCGGCCTGTGCTCCATGCACACCAGCCACACCGTTTTGAGCAACGTGGATCTGACCAACCGCTGCAATCTGACCTGCCCGGTCTGCTTCGCCAACGCCAACGCCGCCGGCTATCTCTACGAGCCCAGCCTGGAGCAGGTGCGCCGCATGCTCGAAGCGTTGCGCGGAGAGCAGCCGGTGGCCAACCGCATCGTGCAGTTCTCGGGCGGCGAGCCGACCATCTACCCGCACTTCTTCGAAGTCCTGCGCATGGCCAGGGAGATGGGTTTCTCGCATCTCCAGGCGGCCACCAACGGAATCATGTTCACCGACCTCGAGTTCGCCATGCAGGCGAAGGAGGCCGGTCTGCACACGCTGTATCTGCAGTTCGACGGCGTTTGCGAGGACACCTACAAGCGCGTACGCGGCGAATCGCTGCTCGAAAAGAAGATGCAGGCGATCGAAAACGTGCGCAAGGCGGGGATGAAGATCTGCTTCGTGCCCACCATCGTCAAGGGGTTGAACGACGACCAGATCGGCGACATCGTGCGCCTGGCGCTCGAAAACATTGACGTGGTCAGCGCCATCAGCTTCCAGCCGGTGGCGTTCACGGGCCGCATCTCGAAGCACGAGCTCGAAGAGAAGCGCTTCACCATGGCGGACGTGGGACGGTGCGTGCAGGAACAGACTGGCATCTGCGATATTTACGAGGACTGGTTCCCGCTGTCCTGTGTGGCGCCCTTCTCGCGCTTTGTGGGCGCTCTGCGAGGCGAGCAGATCCCCACTCTGAGCCCGAATCCGCACTGTTCGATCGGCACCTACATGTTCGTGGACAAGAACAAGAAGGCCACGCCGGTGACGCGGTTCGTAGACATCGGCGGCTTCATGCAGGACCTGGACATGCTGGCGCGCAAGACCGGCCGGCAGACGTTCAAGTTCTGGTCCAAGCTGAAGACGTGGCAGGCGATCCGCCGGCACTTCCACGAGGATCGGGCGCCCGAAGGTCTGACCTTCACCAAGTTCGTCGAGACCCTGCAAGGCCTGACGGACAAAGAGTACGGCCGCGGCAAGGGCGAGGAACTGGGCTACACCTACAAGACGCTGATGGTGGCGGGCATGCACTTCATGGATGCCTACAACTACGACATCGAGCGGGTGAAGCGCTGCGTGATCCACTATGCCGCGCCCAATGGCCTGATCTATCCGTTCTGCGCCTACAACTCGGGGCCGACCTACCGCGAGAAGATCGAGCGGAAGTATTCCGTGCCGTTCGAGAAGCAGCTGGAAGGGTTCGGACTCGAGAGCAAGGACGAACTGGTAAACCTGGGCTGAAAAATTAAGACCGCGGCCGGTACGCTCGGTCCAGGGAGGGCTTGAGCGTACCGGCCGCGGTTTTTGCGGGCCCCTACTTTATCGCGCCGGCGGCGCCGGCAGGTCCTCGGGCTTCGGAGCGGCGGCAATCGTCGCCGGTGTGTCGGGAGTGGCGGGCTGAGTGGCCGATTCAGCGGGCGGCTCTTCAAACACGACCGGTGGGGCTTGCTCTACCGGCAGAACGGTCTCGGGCGCCGGCTCCGCTGCGGCGACCGCCTGGGGCCTGCTCCCAGCCAACAAACGAACGCTGGCGACCGCCGGATCCGGACCGCCGAACAGCTCGAGACGGAACACAACGTCCGTGCTCGACGGAGCATACACCACGCCCGCGGTGGCGAGTTGTTCGCGGTCTAGTTCCAGTTCCTTTTCGAAACCCCCGTCTTTGATGAGCAAGACGCCGCGCTTTGCCGCCTGGACAAGAGGCGAGTGGCCGTCCCAGGTGATGCGGTAGTCGGTCCCAGCCCGCTCGAGTTCGAGGGAAAAGTCCGCGCGTAGAGTAGCCGCGGAAGCACTTCCCCCAGGGAAGAAATGCCAGAACGCGCCAGCTCCCAGTAGTGCGAAAACCGCGACGGGAATCGCCAAGATCCAGCGCTTGCGAGAAGGTGTGTGCTGTGGAGCGGCTTCCTGGCTTCCACAGGTGGTCGATTGATGTGCCATATTTTCCCTGGTTAGACTTAAACCTAATGGAATTATAAGTCCTGCAGTCATGTCGTAAAGGTTCAATTTAATCAGACGTTTGCGTGTAATTGGACCCAAACTTGGAGGCGGCTGGAGCCCTCCTTCGTGGGGTTCCGACGCGCGCGGGGAGGGTGCTGACCCCTCGTTTGGGACCTGTCAGTCCCTGCATGACGTCTTGTGGCTAGGGACCGCCGGCCACGTAGTACTTTCGTTTTTTGGGTACCCCCAAACGCACGGCGACCCAGGCGGCGCCCGCAGTCACGAAGACGGCACGTCGCCTGGACCACCACTCCACGGTGCGTGGGCTGGGAGTCGGAAGTGTCCTCATTTCTGAGCGGTAAGCGGGTGTCGGTGCCGCCGTGAGGTGCGTTCGATTGCCGACTCGCCAGGGTCCCTGCCGGCCTGCTGGCGAACTGGTATTGAGTAGGGCCCAAAGGGCCGGAGATGGAGGCGTCGCGGCGAGCCCGACGGTACCCACGGTCTATCGTACTAGGGCGGTACTCGGCCTTTCTCTCCCCCAAGGGGGGATACGCCGCGCCCTCCGGCGCGAAGTCTATGGCTCTGCTTCGAGCACCTCGACGCCGCGCGGCGGAAGATCGAGGGCCTGGACCGCGGGTCCGGCGCCGATAAGGGGCTGCATCTTTCCTGGAAGCGCGATGTGCCGCGGCTCGCGGGTGTGGTTGATCACAATGAAGATGCGCTTGCCCGGTGCGGTACGGCGGCAGACTTCGACGCCCTCCGGCACGGGGCCGAAGGCCGGCTCGACGCCGCTCGAACGCAGCATCCACTTGGCCGCGGCGCGCATGAGGTCGTCATCCAGCCAGGCGGCGACATAGGTGATGCGACCCTTGCCGAAGGGGTGCGTGACCGCGGCCGGTTGTCCGTCCAGCCAGCCGTTGCTCGCGCCGTAGGTGAGGAGCGTTTGGACATTCGCCGCCCGCGGTTCCAGTTGCTCGGCCCAAATGGTGGCGTTGCCGGATCCCCAGGAGCCGGTGAGCGGGACGCTCTGGTCGAGCGCGTACCACTGCGCCACGCTGGTGCCCAGCAACGCCCCCAGCGGACCGGGCTGCCGCGCCGTCTGGAGCGCGTTGTATTCGTCCTTCATGCCGGATCGCGGTCCCAGCACCAGGTGGCCGCCTTGCTCGACGTATTCGATCAGCCGCCGGGCGACGCTATCCGACAGGACATTCAGCCCCGGCGCCACCACCAGCTTGTAGCCCGCGAGGGGCGCATCGGGACTGACGACATCCATCTGCTGCGCGAGCTGCCGCAGCGGGCGGTAGTAGCTGGAGAGCAGCGCCACGGGATCGAAGTCCTGGTTGTGCCGCTGATAATCGATGGCCCAGCGGCTGTCGTAGGAATGGAGGATGGCGACCTCGGACCGCGGGCTGGTGCCGGCCAGCGCGGGGCCGGCCTTTTCGAATTCCTTGCCGATCTGCGCCACCTCTTTGTAGAGCGGAACGGGCGTGCCGTCGGCGCCTACCAGCGTGCCGTGGTATTGCTCCTGGCCGCTCAGCGCGCTGCGCCATTGCCAGTAGCTGACCGTTTCGGCGCCGTGGCCGATGGCATGCCATGCCATCGCCCGCACCTCGCCGCGGTCGAGGGCGTTGTTGACCGGCGCCCAGTTCACGAAGCCCGGCTGAGTCTCCATCACCCAGAAGTTCTTGCGCTTCAAGCCGCGGGTGAGATCGTGCACGATGCCGTTGCGCAACGGGTCCAGGTGGCCGTGGCCGACGTAGTTGTCCCAGGCTGTCAGATCCAGCTCCGCGCTCAACTCGTAGTGATCGAAGGAGTCGTACCAGCCCATGAAATTGCTGGTGATGAACTGACGGGGATCGCTGTTTGCGCGTATGGCTTCGACCTGGACGTGTTGGTAGTCCCGATACGTGTCGCTGACGAAGTGTTTGAACTCCAGGAATAGGCCGGGATTCATGCCCGGGGTGCCGAGCGGAATCTGGCTCCAGTCGGTGTAGGTCTGGCTCCAGTATTCGGTGGTCCAGTGCTTGTTGAGGTTATCGAGGGTTTTGAACTTCGCGCGCAGCCAGTCGTGGAACTGCTCGCGCGCCACGTCGTCCCAGGAGAGCTCGCCGTACTCGTTGTCGATCTGCCAGCCCACGACGCTGGGGTTGTGGCCGAACCTCTTCGCCATCTCCTCGGCGATGCGGCGGCAGAACTGGCGATAGCGTGGGCTGAAGGGCGAGGCCTGCGCGCGGGCGCCATGCGTGGCCTTCCGGCCGTCCATTTCGGTCCTGAGCGTATCGGGATATTTCTGAGTGAGCCAGGCCGGAGGGGCCGCGGTAGGGGTACCGAGGACGACGAAGATGCCGCGCCTGGCAGCGGCGGAGACGGCGCGGTCGAGCCAGTCCAGGTCGAAGCGGCCCTCTTCGGGCTCCATGCGGCTCCAGGCGAATTCGCCCACGCGCACCATGTGGATTCCGGCCTCCTGCATCAGCTGGAGGTCCTCGTCCCAGCGGGATTCGGGCCATTGCTCGGGATACCAGGCGGTCCCGAGCAGCAGGTTGGGGGGCTGGGTTGTCGCAGCGGGGGCTACGGCGAAAGCGCACAGTGCGACGGCTAGGGCGATTCCACGTGGCAGAGTCATCGACGTCCAGGATGGCACAAACGAATTGCAACCGGGCGGCGGGATGGAGCGTCTTGTGGGGCAGGACTCCAGTCCTGCAGCGGGCGTCCACGCCCGCCTCCGTATGGCAGATCTGGAGAGCCGCCCCACTCCGAGCCAAAGTACTCTCCCACCTACTAAGTCGAACACCACAAATGAGCTGCAACCCTGCGTGCATCCGCGGCGTCGAACTGCCGGAATAACCGCTTTGAGACAGGGGATAACTTATGAGGCCATGGCTAATTACTTCGTTGTTACTTCTCCTTTCGGCGTCTATGTGCCCGGCACAAGATCCGCCGCGTGCGTCGGGGTGGGTGGTGATACCCGTTCCCGATTACCAGGCTCTGCGCGACAAAGCGTTTCCCGCGGCGCCTAAGCCCGAGCCGCCTCCGGTTGAGGCCACGCTGACGCGGGTCGAGTATGATCTGCGCGCTCCCAATGGCGAACTGGCGGAAGGGCAGGCCCGCCTTACTGTGGACGTGCTCAAAGAAGGGTGGGTGCGGGTTCCGATTCCTTCCGGCCTGATGGTCCGCGAGGCCAGGCTGGACGGCCGCCTCGTGGCGCTAACCTCCGCCGGGCCGGGCAAAAGCGGAGGCCAGGCGGCTCTGCTGTCGAAGCGGGGTCGTGCGCTGTTGCAACTCGAGGTCGGGTTTCGGATCGCGTCCGCCCCTGGCGAGGAGACGCTCACGCTGCCTCCATGCTGGTCTGGCGTGACCCGCGCGTTGCTTACTTTACCGCGGCAGGACGTGGAGCTGAAGCTGGCGGGCGGGTTTCTCTCGAGTAAGTCGGAATCGGAAACAGAGACTAAGTGGGTGGCGTACGGTCGCGGCGGAGAGCCGCTGGTTTTCACCTGGCGGAAGAAGATAGAGGACCACCGGACCACCCTGCCGCTCCGCCTTCGCGGATCTCTGACGGAACTGCTGGGCCTCGGCGAGGACGCGACCTCGATCTATGCCGAGGTGAAGGTGGACGTGGTTCAAGGCGAGGCTCGCGAGGTCAGAATCCAGTTGCCGGATAAGGTCACCATCAACCAGGTTCTCGGCGCCACGGTTGCTGATTGGGAAATGAAAGCCGGGGAACTTAGCGTCACCTTCCTGGAACCTGTGCAGCAGACGGCCGGTTTCACAGTATCGGGAGAGGCGCGCCTGCCTCGCGACGGGACGATCGAGGCGCCGCTGCTGCGCTTGCTCGACACCGAGCGGGACAGCGGCGGAGTCGCCGTCGAAGTCCTGGGCGCGGGCGAGATCAAAGACTTCAAGTCGCAGGGCCTCGAGAAGACGGACGCCGGCGAGTTGGGCGCGACGGTCGCCGGACGCGAGTCCCCATCGCTGGCCGCCTTCCGGTTCCGGCCCGGGTCCGGGGCGTCGAGGTCCCTCAGCGTTGACGTGGCCCGCTACGCGCAGCAGGCGGTTCTGACGGCGAACGTCGAGGAGGCGCGCTATCGCGTCCTGATGACGAGCGAAGGAAAGACGCTGGTGGAGGCGCGGTACGCGGTGCGGAACAGCCAGCGGAACTTCGTTAAGATCGCGCTGCCCGCGGACGCGGCGGTCTGGAGCGCCTCGCGATCGGGCAGTCCGGTGCGGCCTGGCAAGGCGCCCGATGGCAGCCTGCTATTCCCGCTGGCCAAGACGCGCGCCGGTGAGGAGGCGCCCGCATGCGCCATCGAGGTCCTCTATCTCAGCAAAAGCGTTGCCTGGGACGACAAGGGGCAGGCGAGGTTGGTGTTGCCTGCGCTCGATCTGCCGATATCACGCACCGGTCTCGCCCTGTACTACCCATCCGTGTTTCGGGTGACGCCGGAGCCGGGGTCTTTTCGCGGGCAGGCCTACGCGCAGCCCTCTTCGCCCGTGTTGAAAGCGGAGGCCGTTCGTGCGGCCACCGAGGATGCAAGCGAGAACTGGCGGCCCGATTCCGCGGCGCAGGCGGCCCTGCAGTCGCTGGCCTCGAACTACCGGGCGCATGCGGAGGGACGGAAGACGGCAGCGCCGCTGCCCGCCGGGGTTGCATTTCCCGTGGTCGGCCCGTCGCTGTTTCTGGTCTCCGAACTGACCGGTGAGAACCAGACTCCGGGCATTGACCTGACCTATCAGAGAGAGAAAAACGGAGGTGTGAAATGAAGACCAGCCTGCTCGTCCTCTTGTTGGCAGTTCCGACCGTAGTTCTGGCGCAACCAGCGGGCGGTCCCGCGCTTCCGCCCTCGGGAAGCGTCGCGGTCCCGCTCGAAGAATACAATAAGCTGGTCGAACTGGCCGAAAGGCCGGTCAAGCCGGCCGAAGCGCCTCCGGTTCCATTCACTCTGAATCGCGCCGAGTTGAAACTGCGCGTCGCCGGCGAATCAGTTTCCGGGACCATACAGTTGGAGGGCGAGGTCCTGGGCAAAGGCGCGGTCAAGGTTCCGCTGATCGCGGGCATGACGGTGGTTGACGCGCAGGCGCAGGGCCGGCCGCTGCCGATCGAGCAGATCGACGGGACGCACACGGCGGTTCTGAGCGGGCCGGGGGAGTTCACGGTCACGCTCGAGGCCGGCGTCCAGTTGACCATCGAGCCTGGGCGCGCATCTTTCAAGTTGCCCGTTCCCCTGGCGGGCGCGGTGCGCCTGGAGCTTGTGGTTCCGGGCGACAACACCAACGTGGGAATCTTCCCCGGCCTCGTCACCAGCCGTACATCGAGTGGCGGGCAGACCACCCTGGAGGCCACGCTGGTGCCGGGGCAGGCGTCCACCATCGGGTGGACGACGCGCGAGAACATCGCGCCCGTGGTTCCGAAGGAGGTGCGCTTTCTCTCCGACGTGAAGACGCTGGCTTCGGTGAGCGACGGGCAACTCGGGATCGCAGCGTTGGTCGATATTACCGTGGTGCAGGGCGAACCCGCGCAGTTCGAACTCGCGATCCCGGCGGGATACGAAGTGACGGAGGCCACGGGCTCGTCGCTCGAAGCGAGCGAGACGCAAGGCGGCGCTTTGATCCTCAAGGTCACTCGCACGGCGCAGCGCAGCCACCAGTTTCTGGTCTTGATGGAAAGATCGATCGACACCTCGAAGGCGCAGGTTCCCATCCTCAGTTTCAAAGGCGCGCAGCGCGAGACTGGCGAGATGCTGGTCGATAGCGAAGGGACCATGGAGCTCGTGGCGAAGGAGAGTGGAGGGCTGAAACGGATGGATCTGAAGGAGGTCAACCCCTCGCTGCGCTCGCTGGCACGTCACTCGCTGCAGGCCGCGTTTCGCTATCACCGGCAGCCCACGGAGGCCGCCGGGCTTGCGCTCGAATGGGTCCGGTTCCCGGATACCAACGTGCTGGCGGCGGTGGCGCAGAGCGCGGTAGTCACGACGCTGGTGACTTCCGAAGGCAGGTCGCTCACCGAGGTCAGGCTGGTGGTGAGTAACCAGGCGCAGCCGTTTCTGAAGATCGCGCTGCCGGCGGGCGCCAGCATTCTCTCCGCCGACGTGGCCGGCGAGAAGGTCAAGCCGGTCGAGGGCGCGGACGGCAGCCGCGTGCCGTTGTTGCGGGCGGGCTTCCGGCCATCGGGACCTTACACGGTGTCATTCGTGTTCATGCACTCGGGGGCGCCGTTCGCGAAGAAGGGCGGCTCGGAGCTGTCCCTGCCGAAGATGGATGTTCCAATCGGCCTGGTGGAATGGGAAGTGTTCCTGCCCGAGCAATACAAGGTGAAGGATTTCGGTGGAGACGCGATGTCTACGACCTTGCTGCCGCCGGTGGACCAAGGGGCCGAGTGGGTGAATGGGAGATCCACGAGTGCAGAGGGACGCGGTGGCCAGTTGATGAGCGTGGTCTACGACGCGAGCGGAGCGGTGATTCCCGACGCCAAGGTCGTGTTGACAAATGAGACGTTCCAGTTCATGCGCGAAACCGTCACGAACACAAACGGCGTTTTCGACTTCCGAGGGATTCTACCCGGCAAGTACACCCTAACGGTCACGTCGCCTGGGTTTACGAGTTGGGAAGGGAAAGGCCTCTTGATCAAACAGGGCGCGAAGGTCACCGTCCCGAACCTCACGCTGAATGTCCGGGGCGCCAAGCAGGAGGTCACGGTGACGTCGGCGTCCGAGATGCTCGTCCCGCTTGATGCTGAAATGGCCAAGACGCTGAATTCCCAGATGATCTCGCAGGTGACGATCGCAGGCAGGGATGCAGCAGAAATGACGAGAAATGGGACGGGCCCGACGGGAGCCCTGTCCGTGCCGCACAACTTGCCATCCTCGAACGTCGGCAATCTGCAGCGGCGGGTCGCGGGCGTTCTGCCTATCGCCATCGACGTCCCGCACGAAGGGAATTCGTATCGCTTCGTGCGGCCCCTGGTGCTGGACGAAGAAACGAAGGTGACGTTCAGCTACAAGACCCGCTAGCCGGAGACAGAAGACCAGCCGGATCTGGTACGCTCTCAGCTTATGACTGGGCGCGGTCCGATCCTGTTTGTTGCGGCCGTTGCGGTGGCATGGGCGCAATGCGGCATGGAGCAGGCCCGCCGGGCCGACTCGCTGCTGATGCGTCACGACCTCGCCGGGGCGGAGGCGATCGCGGCGAATTGCGACTCGAAAGCGCCCTTCAAGGTCATCCTGGGCGAGATCGCCTTTCGCCGCGGCAAGGTCGAGGAGGCCGAGCGGCAGTTTCGCGACGTGACCTCGCTGGAGCCGCGCGATCCGCGCGCCTGGTTCCGGCTGGGCCAGGTTTCCGAGTACACGTTCAATCGCAAGACCGCGCAGGACTGCTTTCGCAGAGCCCACGAGCTGGCGCCGGCCGCTGCGCCCCTGGTCCTCCACTGGGCCATGACGCTCGACGGGGCGGACGCGTCGGCCGCGCTCGAGACCTACCTCGGGATGGAGAAGAACGAAGACGCGCGCGGTATCCAGTGGGCCCGCGCGCAGATCGAGATCCAGCGGGTGCTGGGCGACCGCAAGCCGTTCGGGCTGGTATCGAGCTACGGGCGCAGCCAGATCCGCCTGGAGCCCGTGTTTCGAGACCGCGAGATGTACGGGTACCGCGTCCCGGTCAGCATCAATGGAGGCGAAGCGGCCAAATTGCTGCTTGATACGGGCGCCGGCGGCATTATCATCAACGCCAACCTGGCGGCGCGTCTGCACGTCAAGCGGCTGGCCTCTACCACCGTGAGCGGCCTGGGCGACCAGGGCGCCGGGCGTGGCTGGGTGGGGCTGGCGGACCGGGTTCGCGTGGGGACGGTCGAGTTTCGCGACGCTGTGGTGACCGTCAGCGAGAGACCGGTCCTGGGGAGCGAGCAAGGTCTGATGGGCACGGACATCTTCGAGCCGTTCCTGGTGACGCTCGACCTTCCGAACGGCGTGATGCGCCTCGAGCCCTTTCCCGGAGCGGCCGACGGCCGTCCCTCCGACCGCGGCTTTCAGAGCGATCCTGAGATGGAGCGGATCTACCGGATCGGCCACATGTTGATGGTGCCCACCACGGTCAGCGGGTCGGAGCCCGCCATGTTTGTCATCGATACAGGTTGCAGCCAGACGCTGATCGGGAAAGAGTTCGCGACCGAACTGGCCAGGATGCGCTCGGCCGCCAGCATACCGCTCGGCGGAATTTCGGGCAGGATTGAGGACGTGGACGCGGCCGACGACCTCAAGTTCAAGTTCGGCGGGTTCAGTGTGCACTGTCAGGACACGCTGTCGATCAACCTGAAGCGGAAGGACGACGATCTGGGGATGGAGGTGGCGGGCTTTCTGGGGTTCCCCATGCTGAAGCTGTTCTCGATTACCCTGGATTACCGGAACGGGCTGGTGAAGTTCGAGTGCCCGACGGCGGTGGACCGGAAGAAGCATTAGGGTGGGGCAGGACTCCAGTCCTGCGGCCGGTGTCCACACCGGCCTCTTTCGGCGCAGTTGGCAGAGGCTGAAGTCGGATGAGCACGGATTTCGTTGAACAACTGAAATCGGCCATCGACATCGTCGATGTGGTGGGGCAGTACGTGCGGCTGCGGAAGGCCGGGACGCGCTGGGTGGGGTTGTGCCCGTTCCACACCGAGAAGACTCCGTCGTTCGGCGTGCATGCCGTGCACCAGTTCTACAAGTGCTTCGGCTGCGGGGCCAGCGGGGACGCCATCAAGTTCGTGATGGAGATCGAGGCGCTCACCTTCTACGAGGCCATGAAGGCTCTGGCCGGGCGCTACGGCATCCCCATGCCGAAGCGTGCCGAGTACAGCGACCCGGAAACCAAGCTGCGCGGGGCCATTTACCGCATGCACGAGATCGCGCAGCAGATTTACTGTGGCGCGCTGGCGTCGGGCGGTGGAGCGGAAGCGCGCGCCTATCTGGCGAAGCGGGGGATCGCGCCGCAACTGGTGGAGGAGTTCGGCCTCGGCTACTCGGACCGCAGCGGGCAGGCTCTGGTGCGCGCGTTCGACAAGGAAGGCTTCACCGAGGACCAGAAGGAGCAGTGCGGCCTCGTGCTGAAGCGCCAGGAGGGCGGCGGCTACTTCGACCGTTTCCG
>CAZBQQ010000135.1:0-15762 GCA_964493965.1 uncultured Solibacteraceae bacterium | reverse complement strand
GGCCGCCGATGCGGAAGTAGCTGGTCATCATGCGCTGGCCGGAGAACATCTCGAATATCCGGAGAATCTCTTCGCGCTCGCGGAAGCAGTAGAGGAAGACCGACATGGCGCCCAGGTCCATCGAGTGGGTGCCCAGCCAGACCAGGTGGCTGTTGATTCGCGTCAGCTCTCCCAGCATGACGCGCATCCACTGCGCTGCCGGCGGTATTTCCAGATCCAGCAGCTTCTCCACCGCCAGGCAGTAGCAGAGGTTGTTGATGAGCGGGCAGAGATAGTCGATTCGGTCGGTGAGCGTGACGCCTTGCTGGTAGAGCTTGGCCTCGAACTCCTTCTCGATGCCGGTGTGGAGGTAGCCAACGTCGCAGCCGGCCTTGGTGATGGTCTCGCCATCGAGCTCGAGCACCATGCGCAGCACGCCGTGGGTGGACGGGTGCTGCGGGCCCATGTTGAGCGTCATACGCCGCGGGGCGCTGTCGGCGGGCGTTTCGGCGAAGTTGGTTTCGGGCTCGCTCATTCGCGTGTGTAGTCGTACTTCAGGCCGGTGACGGGGTAATCCTTGCGCAGCGGATGGCCATCCCAGCCCTCGGGCATCATGATCCGCCGCAGATCCGGGTGATTCAGAAAGACGACGCCGAACAGGTCGAAGACCTCTCGCTCATACCAGTTGGCTCCAGGCCACACGCCGGTCACGGAGTCGATCTCGGCGTGATCGGAGGGCAGGCGGCACTTCAAACGCAGCCGCTCGTTGCGTTCGATGGAATGCAGAAGATAGACGATCTCGAAGCGGGGCTCGTCGGGATACCAATCCACGGAGGTCACGCCGCTGAGCCGGCTAAAGTGCTGCTGGTCACGGAGGAACAGGCAGACTTCGACGAGTTGGGCTGGTGCGATTTCGAGGCTGGTCTGGCCGCGGTGGAGGCTCGACCCAAGTACGGCCCCGGGGATAGCTTCGGCCACGGCGTTCTCGCTCATCGCCGGTCCTCCGGGTTCTCCTGGACCGACCAGGCTAGGGCGCCTTTCTTCCAGATGTAGAAGAAGCCGGACAGAATCAGGACGACGAATACCAGCATCTCCACGAACGCGAACATGCGCAGTTCGCGGAAGACCACGGCCCAGGGATAGAGGAACACGGTCTCGATGTCGAACAGGATGAAAACCATCGCGACCAGGTAGAACTTCACGCTGAAGCGCTCGCGCACGGAGCCCACGGGGGTGATTCCGCACTCGTAGGGCATGTCCTTGACGCGATTGTGGACGCGACGGCCCAGGATGGCGGAAGTGACCAGCATCCCGCCGGCGATCACCATGGCGATGGCGACCTGCAGCAGGATAGGAAAATACACGCCCGCGTATGAACCCGGTGAACCCGGCATCAGCCTCTCAGCCCTCCCAACAGCCCCGGCAGCGCCTTCGAATCGGACCACGAGCGCCGCAGATCCCGCACTCCAAACTATCAGTGGTTCAAATTTGACTATAGTGATCTCCGAAACTAGGTGTCAAATCCGTAATGTGGGCGCGGGCTCGAACGGAGCGCTGGGCGGCAGGCAAGAGTGCCTATGCCACTTTCAAACGGCGGCACGCATTGTGGGGCAGGATGGCATCCTGCGCGCCGGTTGCGAACCGGCGCCCGGCGGGTTGCCAACCCGCCGCAGGTTTGACAACCTGCCCACAACCTCCGGACGATTCTCAGATTCTGGGCAAACCAGGTGGCATTGGGCAGGAGGCCGCTGCCCGGGCTGTTAAGATTTGCTACAGCCCGATGCAGGGCTGGCGGCAACCCTCTTCCGCGTACCGGATGTCCTACCCTCTTCGGGGTCATACAAAATCTTGAAAAAAACACTTGGACTCGGCGGCGCGGCGAAGTACAATCCTATAGCAAGCTCTTTCTGGTTCGTTTAAACGAAAGCCCCTGGCCATGTTCAAAACAAGAAAGGTACGTCCTGCTCCGGTCCCTCCCGCTGAAGCCTATTCTTCGCTCGATGTCGCCAAGGTGGCGAACGTCAGCCTCCGCCAGCTGCAGTGGTGGGACGAGCGGCACGTCGTGTCGCCCGAGCACGCCGGGCACAAGCGGGTGTACTCGTCCGAGCAGGTCCTCGAGATCACGGTGATTGCGGAGCTGAGGCGTAAGGGATTCTCGCTCCAGAAGATCCGCCGCGTTTTGCGGTACCTGCAGCGCGAGATGGGCCGGCGCCTGAGCGACGTCCTCACCAACGAGTCGCAACTGCACCTGCTCACCGACGGCAAAACGATCTTCCTGGAAGACCGGCAGGAACGGATCATCGACGTGCTGAAGAACGCCAAGCAGCCCATGTTCCTGGTTTGCGTGAGCGATCAGGTTCGCCGGCTGCAGGCTGCGCCCAAGAAGCCTGTCCGGGCAGAGTCGGGCACGCCGTTGCGCAAGATGCGCGCGGTGTAGGGGCGTTACAGACCCGCTTGTCCGCTTGCTCGCGCGCGGCCGTTCCGTGCTGGGGCGGTTTGCCAAGCTGCTATACTGGAGCCAGATTCGCCTCTGGAGACTCAATGGCACATCGCCGTTCTTTACTGGTCCTTCCTGTCATCATCGTAGGCTGCTCAGTTTTGGGCGGGATCTACGGCTCGGGCCTGACGAGCGCTTCGGCGGCATCGTCCGAAGACGACACCCGCGCCGCGGTGGACTCCTTCACCAAGATCTACGCCCTGGTGGAGCACAATAACGCGGATGCCCTCGATCCGGAGAAAGCCATCTACAAGGGCGCCATTCCGGGCATGCTCCGCACGCTGGATCCGCACTCCAACTTCTTCGACCCGCGCGATTTCCAACTGTTGAAGGAAGACCAGTCTGGGCACTACTACGGCGTCGGGATGCAGATCGGTCCCAGCCGCCTCGGGAACGGCAAGACCATCGTGATCGCGCCCTTCCCGGGCTCACCGGCATACAAGGCCGGCATACGCCCCGGCGATACCATCCTGACGGTGGATGACTCCCCAACCGACAAGCTGACGCTGACCGAGATCGCCGATAAACTCAAGGGCCCTCGCGGCACCCACGTGAAGGTGACCATGTCGCGGGAGGGCAGCGACACGCCTCTGATCTTCAACCTGATCCGCGACGAGATTCCGCGCAAGACGGTGCAGGACGCTTTCTGGATCAAGCCGGGCATCGCTATCCTGGAGGTCGATTCCTTCAACGAGAACACCAGCCACGAGGTGGAGGAGACGCTGCGGCACCTGGGCGAGGCCAACATCAAGGGCCTGATCCTGGACCTGCGCAACAATCCCGGCGGGCTGTTGAACGAAGGCGTGGCGGTGGCGGGCCGGTTCCTTGCGAAGGGCCAGCTCATCGTCTCGCACCGCGGCCGCGTCTCGGCGGAGAAGCCGTATGTTGCCCGGACGGGCACCAGCACGCGCGATTACCCGATCGTGGCGCTGGTGAATCACTACTCGGCGTCGGCGGCGGAGATTGTCGCGGGCGCGCTTCAGGACCACGACCGGGCCTGGATTCTGGGAGACAACACCTTCGGCAAAGGCCTGGTGCAGACGGTTTACCCGCTTTCGGAGAACACGGGCCTGGCGCTCACGACGGCCCGCTACTACACCCCCAGCGGGCGTCTGATCCAGCGCGACTACTCGAACATTTCGTTCTACGACTACTACTTCCGCAAGGACACCGATACCAAGAATCCGCTCGACGCGAAATCGACCGACAGCGGCCGGACGGTGTATGGCGGAGGGGGCATCACTCCGGACGAGAAGTTCCAGGAACCGAAACTGGACACGTTCCAGTTGCTGCTGGCGCGGCGCAAGTACGCCTTCTTCAACTTCGCCTCGCATTACCTGGGCACGCACTCGGGGCAGTTGCCGAAGGGATGGCAACCGGACCAGGAGATCGTAGAGACCTTCCACCAGTACCTGCTCAGCCAGAACGTCGAGTTCACGGAAGCGGATTTCACCACGCACCTGGACTGGATCAAGCAGGAGATCAAGCGCGAGATCTACCAGAGCGCCTTCGGCCTGGAGGACGCGCGGCGGCTGGCTGTAGAGACCGATCCCGAGGTCGGCAAGGCGGTCGATGCCATGCCCAAGGCGAGCGCGCTGCTGGAGAAGGCGAAGCGCGTCATTGCAGAACGGGTGTCCAGGCAATAGCTTTACCGCTTGCCGGCGCGCCCCGTTCGTTACCGAGCCGCGACCGCGAGGGAGCGGTGTTCCAGCGACTTCAGAGACATCACGCTAGTACGGTAGAATAGCCATAATCAGCCGATGGCCGATTGGCTGTTCTCCCCATGAGCGACTACGCACCCGAGCCTCAAATCATTGTTCTTGATGCTGGCGGGCAGTATTGTCATCTGATCGCGCGCAAGGTCCGTGAACTCGGCGTCTACGCCGAGGTGCGGCCGAGCGACACGCCGGCGGCGGAACTGGCTGCGCGGCGGGGCGTCATCATCTCCGGCGGCCCCATGAGCGTTTACGCGGAGGGCAGCCCCACGGTGGACCCGGCCCTGTTCGAGGCCGGAGTGCCGGTGCTTGGCATCTGCTACGGCCTGCAACTGATGGCCTACCTGCTGGGCGGCCAAGTCGAGCGCGGCGAGAAGGGCGAGTACGGGCTGGCCTTTTTCGATTTGGCAAAGACGGCGCCTTTGTTCGAAGGCGTGCCGCTGCACGGGCGCGACCAGATCTGGATGAGCCATCGGGATACGGCGCTGGCGGCGCCGCCCGGCTTCGAGGTTCTGGGGTCCACCGAGACCTGCGCCATCGCCGCCATGGCCGACACGCGCCGCCGGCTCTACAGCGTCCAGTTCCATCCGGAGGTGGCGCATACCTGCCGTGGCCGCCAGATCCTCGAGAATTTCGTCTTCGGCATCTGCGGAGCCCAGCGCGACTGGAATCCGAAGAACCGCATCCCGCTGGTGATCAGCCGCATTCACGAGGCGGTGGGCGACCGCAACGTGTTCTTCTTCGTCTCTGGCGGCGTGGATTCCTCGGTGGCCTTCACGCTGTGCCTGCGGGCACTGGGGCCCGAGCGGGTACGCGGCCGGTACGTCGATACCGGGCTGATGCGCGAAGGCGAGACCGAGTTCGTGCGCGACACCTTCGACCGGCTCGCTCCCGGCGCCGTCCTGGTGGAATCGGCCGAGGGGCAGTTTCTGGGAGCGCTCGAAGGCGTTCGCGAGCCGGAGCAGAAGCGCCGCATCATCGGAGAGGAATTCGTACGGGTGCAGGAGCGGATCATCGAGAGCTTCCATTTGGCCGAGGGCGATTGGATCCTGGGCCAGGGCACCATTTACCCGGACACCATCGAATCCGGCGGCACCAAGAACGCGGCTCTCATCAAGACGCATCACAATCGCGTCGAAGGGGTGCAGAGGCTCATCGCAGAGGGCCGCATCGTCGAGCCGCTCAGCTCGTTCTACAAGGACGAGGTGCGCGAGATCGGGGAGGAGCTGGGCCTGCCCGCGGAGCTGCTCAATCGTCATCCTTTTCCCGGTCCCGGCCTGGCGATCCGCTGCCTGTGCTCGGAGGTGGTTGAGCCAGTGCGGCGCGCCGAGGAAGGGTGGCTGCTCCCGGTGCACTCGGTGGGCGTCCAAGGGGATGAGCGCAGCTATCGGCCGGTGCTGGCGCTGGCGGAGGCGCCGACTCCCGACGGCAGCCTGCAGGACCGGGCCACGGAACTCATCAACCGCATCGCGGGCATCAACCGCGTGGTGGGCCTGGTGGAGAGCCGGGCGCCTCTGGATTCGCTGCGCGTGTGGACCAGCACGCTGACGCCGGAACGGTTGGAGCGGCTGCGGCGCGCCGACGCCATCGTCCGCCGGCTCTCCGAGGATTCTGGATTCGACGGCACGGTGTGGCAGTTCCCGGTGATCCTGATCCCGCTCGGCACCGCCGCGCGGCCCGATTCGGTGGCGCTGCGCCCGGTCGACTCGGTGGACGGGATGACAGCGCGTTCGGTGCCCATGGAAGCCGGACTCCAGGCGGCGATGGCGCGGGCGTTGCTGGACATCGAGGGCGTCTGCGCGGTCTTCTACGATCTGACGCACAAGCCGCCCGGCACCATCGAGTGGGAGTAGCCCGTGGGGCAGGCGTCCACGCCTGCGGCGGGTCTCCAGACCCGCCACGCTTGGCAGTGGGGGTCAACTTTTCTCTCCCTTCCGCCGATGGATGGGGCATGCCCGGGTTTGTCCCTGACTACGTTTTGGCGGCGATGCCCTTTGTCGTGGCGGCCGGGGCTGCCCTGCTCACCGCCATCCTCATGAACGCCCGGACAGACGCGGCGCTGGCCTGCCAGCGCGCGGCGCTCGCCGAAGTGCGGGCACTGCTCGCGACGCAGCACCGGGCTATGGAAGAACGCGTCCGGGCGGCGGAGGAAGAATCCAAAAGGCGGGCGCTGAATGAGTTTCTGGCCGACGTGCGCGTGGATGAGCGGCGCTTCCTGATCGAGAGCCGCGGCACGATGCTCCTGCAGGAACGTGTCTCGTTCCGCAACATTCCGCTGACGCCGTGGGTGGATCGGGAACTGCCGGTCATGAAGCCGCTGGCCCTTCCGCCCCCCGAGATTGCCGCCGAGCCCTTGCGTGTCGAGGCCGCGCGGTCCTCTTCGCCTCTTCGGCGATTGCAGCGCTGACCGCTACTTCCCGACCACCAGCATGCGTGCCGCGATGACGATGAGGAACCCGGCATAGATCCTGCGGATCACGTGCGGCGGGAGGCCGATCATGATGCGAGCGCCGAAATACGCGCCCACAAAGATGCCCAACGCGATCAGGAGGGCGTAGCGGACGTGAATGTATCCCTTGGTGTAATACTCCGCCGCGCCGAGCAGGCCAACCGGGGGAATCAACGCCGCCAGGCTGGTCGCGATGGCCTCCAGTTCGGTCATCTTCAGCAGGAACAGCAGCGCCGGCACGATGATGAGGCCGCCCCCGATGCCAAACATGCCGGCGAACACACCCGCCACCAGTCCGATTGCCAATAGCGCCAGATAGGTCATTTGATGCCGAGGATAGCAAAACACGTCCGCTCCCTGACGGTCGCGGTTCGGTGCTGAGCGTGCGTGGGGCGCTGGCGGCGCAGGGGGTGCTGGCAGTGCGGGGGGTGCTGGCCGGCGTGCTGCTACTCGGCGTGCTCCATGAGGCGCTTCAGGAGGAGTTGCGCGGCTTTCTGGCCGGCGGACTTCTTGGAGTCGCCGTCGGCCTGGGCGGCGAGGTCGGCTCCGATGGCGACTTCGACCGTGAATTTGCGCGCGTGTGGCGGCCCGTCTTCCTGGACGACCGTGTAATGCGGCGAAGGGAGATTGAGGGAGCGCGCGACTTCCTGGACGGCGCCCTTGAAGTTGGTAAAAGGCGCGTCCTTGTTATCCTCCAGTTCCTGCGCGGCGCCCAGGATGTGCCCCACCACGAACTGCCGCGCCTCGCCAATTCCGGCATCGAGGTAGATGGCCGCGATCAACGCCTCGACGGCGTCCGCCAGCAGTCCCTTCTTCACACGGCCGCCGCTCAACTCCTCGCCGCGCCCGAGCAGCAGATACTCACCCAGCCCGATCTTCTGGGCCACTTCGTGCAAATGCGAGGCACTCACCAGGTAGTTCTTGAGGATGGAGAGCCGGCCCTCGCGGTAAGCGGGATAGCGGCACACGAGCGATTCGCTGACCAGAAATCCCAGGATCGAATCGCCGAGGAATTCGAGCTGCTCGTTGTCCTGGATCGGGGGCTGGCTCCTCTCGTAGGCATGAGAGGTATGTGTAAGCGCGCGGACGAGGAGATCACGGGTGCAAAATGCATGACCGATCGCGGCCTCGAGCGTCTCCAGATCCGCGCGCATGGGTTCGAACCCGATCAGGGCTTTGCTGCGGCCGGGGCGGCGGCGGCCTTCAACTTGACGGCGTTGGCCTTCTCGGCGTCCGCGGCGCGCTTGACCATGGGATGCAGATTAGGGGTCGCGAGCGCCTTGTCACAGGCTGCGATCGCCTCGTCGTACTTCCCGGACTTGTCGAGGGCGTTGGCCAGGCGGACCTGGTAGGAGGGCTCGGTGCCCTTGGTTGCCTCGACGGCGAGCTTGAACTGCGCGGCCGCCTTCTCGTAGTCCTTGCGAGCGATCTGGTCCACGCCTAGCGCGGCGTAGGCCTGGCCGTTCAGGGCCCCCTTGGCATCCTCCCATGCCGCGTCGGTGAGGCCGGGGTTATTCGGCTTCGCCATGGTCTTGAGCGCTTCGAGGGCGGCGTTGGCGAACTTCTCGACCTTGGCCAGTTTCTCTTCGCGGTCCAGGTCAAATTCGCCGATCCTGGGGCCGATGACCTGGGCCAGGAGGAGCTCAGCCTCCACCTTGGTGGTGTCGTCGGGGTCGGATTCGAGCGACTGCTCGCCGGCGACAACCGTGTGGTCATAGTCGCCCTTCTGCTGGTAGCTCTGGGCCTCCCCAAGATAAGCCACGGCCTTGAAGTCCGACTGGGGGTACTTCACGACGAAGTCCTCCGCGGCGGCGATCTGCGCATCCGGCGAGGCGGCCGAGAACATTGCCTGGAGCGCCTGCGCCTCCTCCTTCGATTTCGGGCCTCGCGCCTTAGGAGCCTGCGGGGCGGCAATCGCGCCGCCAGCCAACACCAGCGCCAGGGCGCCCATGATCATTCCATTTCTCATCGATCACTCCTTTTTCTCTTCACTCGTGCTGCGGCTGCTACTGATGGCGCCCGGAGGCCTTTTCAATCCCCTCCCGCGCAGCCTGTCGCGCCTTGTCGGACGCGCCTTCAACCGCAAGCGCGGCCTGATATCGTTGGATCGCCCGCTGGGGCTCCCCGGCGGCGCTGGCGAGGCGCCCCAGGTACACATCTGTCCATGCCTTGACCTGTGAGTCGGGCTCGAATTCGAGCGTCTTCGCAAACAGCTTCTCCGCCGCGTCGGCATCGTTCTCACGGAGCGCGACGCGCGCGAGGCCGTAACATGCCTTGGCTTGGAGCTTCTTGTCCTCGGTCCCGCTCAGGACGCGTTGGTAGCCGGCCTTGGCGTTGGCCAGGTCGGGAGGGTCGGCGAAGTACATCCGCTCGGCGTCTTCGAGCGTCTTCTGGGGACCCACGGGCTCAACCGGATGCTCGGCCAGCCTTATCTTCGGCGCGGGCCGCTCGGTGGCGAATTGGATGTTGTCCAGGCGCCGTTCTTCGTGCTTGAGGTCGATCGCCTCGATCAGGCTGGGAAAGAAAAAGCGGAAGCCCTGCTCCTGTTTCTCATACAGCACCAGCGCATCGGCCCATGCCGGCGTCATGATGAAACCCTGGCGCAGCGCCTGGTCGACCAGTCCCTGGCGGGCGGAGGATGGAGCCAGGCGCGCCTCGACGGCCTTGATGAGGCACTCATTGGCCAGCCTCGGGAAATCCTTCTTGTAGTAGTCCTCGAGAAAGGGCGCGGTTTGCGCATAGTCGATCAGCCCCCTCTTCTTCTCGAGTGCATCGGCGTGCCGCACCGGCAGCGGGTCGAGCATGAAGTGCAGATAGGCGTGACGAACGCTATCGATCTGCGAGTCGGGAGAAGGCGTCACGAGGACGAAATAGTCGTTGCGGAAGCTGTGCGTCTGAACCTGGTTGGGTGCGGCCAGCAATTCCACGTAGATCTGAAAGCGCGCTCCGAGCTGCTGGCTGTTCGAAGAGCGCAGATAGGCGTTCACCCGGGTCAGGGCGTCGACAACAGGCCGATGGTAGCGCGCAATCGCCTCGTCGATCGCCGGCTGCGACTGGTGCCAGGCGCCTTCGATGTCCGCCTCCTGGTAGAACTTCGCCAGCAAGCCCTGCAACCCGTCGAGCGCCTGTACGTCCGGGGCCAGGTCCTGTTGGCGATATCGCCAGCGAAACTCCGGGGGCTCGTCGACCGACAACGCGAAGTCAACGTACTGGCTCAGCTCGGCCACCGGATCGGTCTGACGGTGATCGAGATAGAAGCGCCGCAACTCGGCCAGGCTGGGTGGAGCCTTGGCAACGACCCAGCGCCGCACGGCCGCCCGGAGCGGCGAGTTGGATGGGGATTGCAGATCGGCGTCGTAGCCCACGGCGTTAATCGCCGCCATGACCGTGAACAGAGCCTGACTGGCGTCGAGTTGCCCCTGCACGGCGGGCTTTGCGGGCTTCTCCGGCGGCGGCGCCTGGCCGCGCGCGACGCCGCAAACGCTGCAAGTTGTCAGGATGAGAAGTGTAAGAAAGCAGCGAATCAAAAGCGTCCGCCTTGAGCCAACCTGGGCCGCGATGACCCAACCTGGGCCGCGACCCTGTCACGAATAGGCTTCCGGGCCGCAACTCCCCGCTCGCGCAGGGCCGCGGCTCAGTATCACCATGTTCCAGTGTAGCCCAAAGCCCTTAACGAAACAGCCGGGCGTTTCTGATATTCTGACGGGTGACGGGGCCGGTCCTTCAATGCAATACACCAGCTACAGAGCCAGGACGTTCTACTCCAACAATTTTCCTCCTGGCGTGAAGTGGCTGATCATCGCCAACTGCGTGATTTTCGTCCTCCAGCTGATCATCGGCGATGAGCTCATTATCCGGTTTGGGCTGGTTCCCACGCTGATCGTCCATCGCGGATTCATCTGGCAGTTGTTCACCTACATGTTCCTGCACGGGGGCATCTGGCACCTCGTCATCAACATGCTGATGCTGTGGATGTTCGGCAGGGACCTGGAGGTCGACTGGGGCATCCGGCGGTTCCTGAGATACTACTTCGTCTGCGGCGTAGGCGCGGGTCTTTGCGCGCTCGCCGCTGCGCTGGCCGTGGCATCCGGGCCGGACGACCGGGTGATGACGCAGCCCACGATCGGGGCCTCGGGCGCGATTTTCGGACTGCTGCTGGCATTCGGGGTGGTATACGCCGACCGCATCATCCTGATGATGCTGCTGTTTCCGATGAAGGCCAAGTATGCGGTCATGATCTTCGGGGTGATCGAGTTCTACTACGTGTGGCAGCCGTCGCGCGGCGTGAGCAACGTGGCCCACCTGGGCGGCATGCTGTTCGGGTACCTGTTCCTGAAGGTCCGTATCAAGGGCGGCGACCCGATCGCCTCCGTGCGGAACCGCTATCGGAAGTGGCGCATGGAACGCGCGCGGAAGCGGTTTCAGGTCTATCTGCGCAAGCGCGGCCCGGGCGACGACCGCTGGGTGAACTGACTTCCACGGAGGCGGGCGCGGACGCCCGCTGCACGACTGGATTCCTGCCCCACAGGTAACGCCAATCGGGTGGGGTGCGTCACATCTGGTGGTGAAGCATATGGACTTTGCTATAGTCGGGGCGTGGGGTGTCCGATGAGAATTTCCAGGACGATCGTCATTCCGCTGGCAGTGTGTATGGCCGCCGGTTTCGCGACCCTGGCCGCCCAGGATCAGGGACCTCAGAAGGAAGGGAGCGAGACCGTCGCCCGGCCGCGCAACAGCACCACATCGACCGAGCCGGCCGAGGGGCCCAAGATTCCTTCCAAGTTCGAGAAGAAGGACGTGCCTCCCGAGGGCACGCCGAGCTACAAGAGTAACGTCACGGCGGTCACGGTTGACGTGGCGGTGCTCGACAGCAAGGGCCGGTTCATCCCCAACATCCCGCGCGGCAACTTCCGCATCCTCGAAGACGGCGTGCCGCAGCAGGTCACCAATTTCAGCATGGGCGAGGCGCCGATGACGGTGGCCATGGTGGTGGAGTTCAGCAATCGCTGGCAGTCCTACTGGACCCGTACCTGGTACGACACGCTCCAGGCTTCCTACGGTTTTCTGCAGTCGCTCAAGCCGGAGGACTACGTCGCCATCATTGCTTACGACATGAAGCCGGAGATCCTCTGCGATTTCACGCAGGACCGGCGCGAGGCCATGGAAGCGATGCGCCGCCTGCAGATCCCGGCGTTCTCGGAGGCAAACCTTTACGACGCGCTGGCGGACACAGCCCAGCGGATGAACGCGCTCGAGGGCCGCAAGGCGATTGTTACAATCACCTCCGGCATCGACACCTTCAGCAAGCTGACTCTGGACAAGACCCGCAAGATCCTTCAGAACGCGGGCGTGCCGATTTACCCCATCGGGATTGGCCAGGCGATTCGCATCATGATGGAACAATACGCGGGGCCCATAACGCAGATGGACTGGCTGCAGGCCGACAACTCGCTGAACACATTCGCCCGCGAGACCGGCGGCCAGGCGTTTCTGCCGCGCTTTGAAGGCGAGCTGCCGGGCATCTTCCGTGCCATTGCTCAAGCGTTGCGCAACCAGTACAGCCTGGCCTACAACCCGTCCAACCAGGCGCGCGACGGCAGTTTCCGCAAGCTCAAGGTGGAACTGGTCAACCCCGCCAACGGCGAGCCTTTGAAGATCACCGAGAACAACAAGCCAATCAAGTACACCATCATCGCGAAGGGTGGCTACACCGCTGCACGCGAGGTCGAGTAGCCGGCGCCCGAAAGTCAAGGCGCTGATCTCGCATTCTTTCAGCCCGTTACAAATCCGTTGACAGGACGATCGCCGCTCTGCTAACTTCGCGTAGTCTGCTCTATGAAAGTTACGTCTGAGATCGCTCCCGCCGCACGCATCCTACTCGTCGACGACAACCGGCTGGGGCTGATCGCCCGCAAGGCCGTCCTCGAGGATGCGGGCCACCGCATCACCACCGCGCTCGATGGCCAGGGGGCTTTCGAATTCTTCGCGAGCGGGGAGTTCGAGCTGGTGATCACCGACTACAAGATGCCGCGGATGAACGGCCTGGAACTGATCCGGCGGATCCGCGAGCGCTCGGAGACCGTGCCGATCATTTTAATCTCGGGCTACGCCGAGGCGCTGGGGATGACCGAAGAGAACACGGGCGCCAACGTCGTTATCGCGAAGAGCGCCACCGAGGTTCCACAGCTTCTGCGATCCGTCAGCCGCCTGCTGCGGCGCGGCACCCCGAAGAAGCCGGTGCGATCTCACCGGGCGCCAGCGCATGCGCCTAAGGCCAAGGGACAGAGCGGCTAGCGCTGGCGCTGGCGCAGCTTTCAGCTTTCAGCCGTCAGCTGTCAGCCCTCGGACTTCAGACAGCGACCCCATTCGGTAAACGCGAGCTATACTTCAGGGTTCCGATGGATGACCTCTCCGGATGTGGCGCCGGACTTGCTGCAACGGGCAGCCACTACGCGCGGTGCCGAATACCGCAGCTCGACGGCATTTTTGACGCAATTCCTCAGGGCTGACAGCTGATAGCTGAAAGCTGACGGCTGTTCCCTTATAGTAGAGAGTTGAATCTGCACGCAAGACTACTGATCCCCCTTCTCCTGGCCGCCGCGATTTGTCCGGCCGCCAGTCGCGCTCCACGCAAGCGTTCCGCGCCGGCCGGAGAGACACGGAGCCGCGTCGTGAAGAGCTGGATGCGCTCCATGACGCTTCACGAGAAGGCCGCGCAGCTGGTCATGGTGTCGTTCTTCGGCGACGCGCCGAATCCACGGTCGGAGGAATACCAGAAGTATCTGCGCGCGGTGCGGAACCTGCGCGTTGGCGGGCTGGTGCTGGTCAATCGGGTGCTGGACGGCCACGCGCGCTCCGCCGAGCCTTACGCGATGGCGGCGTTTCTCAACCGGATGCAGAAGGCCTCCAAAATCCCTCTGCTGGTGGCCGGGGATTTTGAGCGCGGGGATTCCATGCGCCTGGAATCGAAGACGCTGTTCCCGCACGCCATGGCGTTCGCGGCGACGCGCGATCCGAGCCTGAGCCGCTTTGAGGGCGAGGTCACCGCGCGACAGGCCATCGCCCTGGGGGTGCCGTGGATCCTGGCGCCGGTCTCCGATGTCAACAGCAACCCGGACAACCCCATCGTCAACATCCGCTCCTATGGAGAGGATCCCCAGGAGGTGGCCGCCCACGTCCGGGCGTTCATCGAGGGCGCTCACTCGGCGGGGCCGGTCCTGCTAACCGCGAAGCACTTTCCTGGCCATGGCGACGCTTCGGTGGACACGCACCTGGCCCTGGCCGTGATCAATGCGGACCGGACGCGCTTGGAGAAGATCGACCTGGCGCCCTTCCGCGCCGCGATCGCCGACGGGGTGGACGCGGTGATGACCGCACACATCGTTGTGCCCGCGCTCGACCCCTCCGGCGTCCCCGCCACGCTCTCCGCTCCGATTCTGACCAACCTGCTTCGGAAGGAAATGGAATTCCACGGGATCGTCGCCAGCGATGCCCTGGATATGGGCGGCATCACACAGCACTGGAACGCGGCGCAGGCCGGCGTGAAGGCGATCGAAGCGGGGGCGGACGTATTGCTGATGCCGGCCAACGCCGAAGAGGCGGTTACGGCCATCGTGAACGCGGTGCGGCGGGGCGCGATCAGCCGCGAGCGTCTCGAAGAGAGCGTCGCCAGGGTGCTCGCAGCGAAGGTTCGCCTGGGGTTGAATCGCCGGCGGCTGGTGGACTTGGACACGCTGATGGACAATCTCGACACGCCCGAAGACGTCGAGCGGGTGCAGCAGATCGCCGATCGAGCCGTGACGCTGGTGCGCAACGAGGGCAGCGTCGTCCCGCTCAGCCCGGCCGGTTCCGTGTCCTGGGTTGTGCTGACCGAGAGCCGCGGCTCGCAGCAGGGCAAAGTACTGGCCGCCGAGGTACGCAAGCGGATGCCGAACGCATCCATCACGGTGCTCGATCCGACGGCCGCCCAGACCGACCTGGACCAGGCAGCCGCAGGCGCTCAGACTTCGGCGGTGACCGTAGTGGCCGCGTTCGTCTCTGTGGCCGCCTATCGCGGCAGCGTGGCGCTGACGGGCGGATATCCCGCGCTCATGAACCGCGTTCTGGGGAATGGCAAGCCGGTGATTCTGGTCGCGCTGGGCAGCCCGTATCTGCTGCGGAGTTTTCCCACCGCCGGCGCGTATCTGACGACCTACAGCACGGTGGCGCCGTCGGAGACCGCCGCAGTGAAGGCGCTGTTCGGCGAGATCTCGATTCAGGGCCGGCTGCCGGTGACGATTCCGGGGCTGGCGAAATACGGCGACGGGATTCAGCTGACGGCACCACCGGTGGCGGCGTCACCCAGCCCCGCGAGCCCAGCCGCTCCTGCCAAACAGTAGCTATCATCGTGTGCAGAGGGACACATGATCGAGATCACCTGGCTTGGACACGGCACCTTTCAATTCCGCCTCGCGTCGGGCGAGGTCCTGGTGATGGACCCCTGGCTTGATGGCAACCCCACTTATCCCAAAGGACACTCGTTCGACCGCGTGGACACGATCCTGATCACGCACGGTCATTTCGACCACATTCACGACGCCGTCCCGCTGGCGAAGAAGTTTGCTCCGCAGGTGGTGGCGATCTACGAGACCTGCGAGTGGCTGGCGTCGAAAGGCGTGGCGAACACATCCGCGATGAACAAGGGCGGTTCGCAGCAGGCCGGACCGGTCAAGGTGACCATGACGCATGCGGTCCACAGTTGCGGGATCAAGGAGGACGACGGCGGCATCGTCTACGGCGGCGAGGCCTGCGGCTATGTGTTGCGCCTCGCGGACGGCCGCAGTCTTTACTTCGCCGGAGACACGAACGTGTTCTCGGACATGGCGCTGATCGAACGGCTGTATCGTCCCGAGCTGGCGTTTCTTCCGATCGGAGATTTGTTCACGATGAGCCCGAAGGAAGCGGCCCTGGCGTGCTCGCTGCTTCAGCCGAAGAAGGTCATCCCGATGCACTTCGGCACCTTCCCCGCCCTCACCGGCCGGCCCGAGGAGTTGGCCGAACTGGCCAAGCCCACGGGCGTCGAGATTTGGCCGCTGGAGCCGGGGAAGACGATGAAGTGGTGAGGGAGGGCGTCCGCTCCCTCA
>CAZBQQ010000134.1:0-15769 GCA_964493965.1 uncultured Solibacteraceae bacterium | reverse complement strand
AGTCCGAAGTCCTTATAAGTGAGACCTTTTGTAAGTGACATGTACGTCCTTTCGTATCTGAAGAACTCTTGGGGCGACCCCATCGCGCGCAGCGCTGTGCCGTGCCGGATCGAAACGTGAACCGATAACCTCTAACATAACCGGCAGACGTCTCCCGGGTCCGAGTCTACGCACGAATCGCTGGGACGCCCGCCACACTCTGTAAACGAAAACGCCTGGCTGGAGTCCGGGTGCTCGCGGCAGTTAACCGCGATCCCGGCCCCGGAAAGAAGGGCTCGGCAGCACGAGAACCCATAAGGGCTCGACTGAAGTGCCTGCTGACACGGAGGCACAGGATTCACGATAGGGTTTCGCTCCTCACTAGATGTTAGTACGGATCTCGATCAAATTGGGAAAGGGGCCCAGTCCGTCTGCCTCTCTCCCTACCTCTGGAGGAGCAACTGGCCGTAAACCCGCTCCACCTCGGGATCGGGCGGATGTGGATGGGACAGGTAGATTCCCAACACGCGCCGGGCCCGCGCGAGGTCTCTCGCGTTCAGCAACAGCTGGCCCACGGTGCGCGCGCAGGCGCTTTCCTTCGGCGTCCCTTCGATGTGAGCCAGGCACTCGGATTCGAGGCGGTCCAGCGGATCCGGAGTCGCCAGCACCGGCATGCCGGCCGGAGGCTGCCTCAGGAAAACCATCCACTGCGAGTCCTGGTACACCAGCTTCCATTCGGCGTTGGACGTCGCGAGCAGGGCCGTGGCGAGAGGATACTGCCGGCCGTCGAAATACTGAAAGCTGTCCACGACGATGGCGCCCACTCCGTAGCGGTTGAGCGCCTCCACGCGCGGGCCGGTCATGGCGCCGGGATCGCCGCCGCGATTGTAAAGGATGCGGCGGTAGTCCTGGTATACGGACTCGCTGAGCGACCGGCCGTCGATAAAGACGCGCTCCTGCGGCCACAGGCGCCAGATCAGGTAGCCACCGTCTTCGTGCAGGTTGAACAGCGGCGCCTTGATGCGGTTGTCCAGCAGGAACTGCGCCGCGCCCGATGGGTATTGCCATTCCGCCGCCCGCAACTGGAAGAATCGCCCTTGCGCGAGCCCCGTGCCGAACGCCCCCGCCAACAGAACGGCCGCCGCGAAGTGGGGCAGGCGTCCACGCCTGCAGCGGGTCTCCAGACCCGCCTTCAGCCGCCCGGGGAAGTACGTCGCGATCAAAACGGGCGCCAGCATCGCGAACAGCAGGACGTTCCGGAACGCCATCAGCGCGGCGACCCCGAACGTAAGCGCCAGCAGCCAGTCGCTCACGCGCACCTTGCGCCATGCCAGCAGCAGCGCCAGCGCCGTGCCGAACAGCAGGATGTCGAACACGTAGGGAGGGCGAAACAGTCCGGGCGGCTTCCATTCCACCAGCGCGCGGGTCAGCGCGCTCTGGCGATAGAGTTGCAGCACCTCGACGATCCGCCAGTGATTCGGGTTGAGGAAGGACGCCGCAACCGACAGCAGCGCGACGATCCACAGCCGGCGCTCCTTCGGCGAGCCGGCGATGTAAGCCGCCAGCACGACCCATCCCAGGAAGAAGCCGCCGTGAAGGTTGGCCCACAGCAGGGAGAGCAACGGCAGCAGCCACAATCCGCGCCGCAGTTCGAGCGCGAGCACGAAGACTGCCACCAGCAGGAACGTCAGCAAGGGCGGCCGGTCCGCGGTGAACGATGTCGCCACGGGTGCCACCGCCAGCGCGCCAACCACGCCGGCGTAGAAACTCCCGGAGCGCCGCGCCGCCAGAACGCCGGTGATGCCGCAGATGGCGGCCAGCAGCGCAGCCCTGAACAGGATGACGGCCGGGAATCCACCGGCTGCGAAGAGCGAGTAGAGCAGAACCTGCGCCAGCCACTCGTGCGTCAGGTTGAACTGGCGCGTGAGCTCCTCGCCTGGGTACGCCGGGGCGCCGGTGTTCGAGGTATAGGAGAACGGGTCGGGCGAGGGCAAGGCGTGGTGCTGAAGAATGTACTCGCCGGTTTTGAGATGCCACCACACGTCCGAATCATCGGCTTGCGTCGAGAATAACCCGATCAGGAGCAGCGCGGCGAGGCCAACCACCAAGGGGCGCAGCCATGCGGGTTCGCTCCACACGCGCACGGCCGGCGCTTTCGCTTTAGGCTGCGGGCTCCTGGGCCGAGGCGGCATTAAGGGCCATCATACCGTGGGGCCGCGGTCTACCAACGTTGCACCAGGAACAGGATGACCTTGCCATCGGGACCCGGCGTGTAGATCGGCGCGGACGCTAGCTCCCACTGGCCTTCGTTCCAGTTCTTGGCCAGAATATCTCCGATCTTGGCCGCGTCGATCTCGGTCTCAACGATCTTGTAGCCGCTCCTGTTGTGCCGAGCGGCGGGCGCGGCCTGCCCTATGAGTCCGGTGCAGACCTCCGGCGGCCAGACCACCGGCGGTCGGAACGCAATCATCGCCAGCAGGCACAACCCAACGACCATGAACACCTTGGAAAACACATCGGACATTCGGATTCCTCCCACCTGGAAACTATCAGAAGCGCCGCGTCAGCACCGAATCGCGCGCGTCAGCAAGCGGGCCCTCACGGTCGCGGTCCCCAACATTTTTTCAATGGCGATAAGCTGTTAAACAATGACTAGGCCACTTAGGTTCGCGTTGCCCCTTCTGTTCGCCTGCGCAGCCGCCGCACAGACTCCAGCGCCCCCTGCCTCGAAGCCGGTGCTGGACCGGCTCCAGTCCATCACCGTGCTGGCCCTCCCCGAATGGCGCAGCCACGCCGACGTGGCGCATCCCGAATCGCCCGACCTCGACGATTCCGCCTGGCTGATCGTCAAGCCCGGCGACCGCTGGAAGGGCCCGCGCGTCCTGCGCCGCTGGGTCGAGATCCCGGAGAAGATCCGCGGCTACGAGATCAAAGGCGCGCGCGTGCGGCTCGACCTGGACATCCGCAGCGACGAAGCCGAGATGCTGACGGTCTTCTCCAACGGATCGGTGGTCGCGAGGACTGACCGCGACATGCAGCAGCCCATCGCGCTCAGCGAGGCGGCCACGCCCGGCCAGAAGTTCCTGATCGCCGTGCGCGTGGATGCCAACGACATCAACACCTGGATCGAGCGCGCGGAACTTACGGTCGAGCCCCCCGCCGCCCGTCCCGACCCCGGCCTGCTCCGCACCGAGATCCTTTCGGCGATTCCCCTGGTGGCGGCGTTTCCGGACGGCAAAGCCGCCCGCGAGCAGATCCTCGATGCGGCCGTGAAGGCCATCGACCTCGACGCTTTGGACCGTGCCGATCAGCAAGCCTTCGACGCCTCGCTGCGGCGGGCCCAGGACCAGCTCAAGGCCCTCGATCCCTGGATGAAGGGCCTGACCATCGTCGCCACGGGCAACGCCCACATCGACATGGCCTGGCTGTGGCCCTGGACCGAAACCGTCGAAGTGGTGCGCAACACGTTCCGCAGCGCGCTCGACCTGATGCGCGAGTATCCGGACTTCACTTTCACCGCGAGCTCGGCGCAGGCCTATGTCTGGATGGAGGAGAAGTACCCGGACCTGTTCCGCGAGATTCAGCAGCGCGTGAAGGAGGGCCGCTGGGAGATCGTCGGCGGCATGTGGGTGGAACCCGACCTCAACCTGCCCAGCGGCGAATCGCTGGTGCGTCAGGTGATGCTCGGCAAGCGCTACTTCCAGCAGAAATTCGGCGTCGACGTGAAGATCGGCTGGAACCCGGATTCGTTCGGCTACAACTGGCAGCTGCCGCAGATCTACAAGAAATGCGGCATGGACTATTTCGTCACGCAGAAGATCTACTGGAACGACACCACGAAGATCGCCCACAAGCTCTTCTGGTGGGAGGCGCCCGACGGCAGCCGCATCCTGACCTACTTCCCGCATGACTACGCCAACGGCATCGAACCGCCCAAGATCGCCGAGGACCTGGCGGCCTACGCGCCCCCGCTGGGCGGCGAAATGATGCACCTGTACGGCGTGGGCGATCACGGTGGCGGCCCCACGCGCACCATGCTGGACACCGTGCTCCGGCTGCAGGCGCCCGGCACGGTGTACCCGAAGGTGCGTTTCGGCACCGCGGTCCGCTTCTTCGACGACCTTCAGAAGAGGCTCGCCACCCTCGACGTTCCCACCGTTCGCGACGAGCTGTTTCTGGAATACCACCGCGGCGTCCAGACCACGCAGTCGGAAACCAAGAGGCGAATCCGCCGCAGCGAAGACCTGTTGCTGAACGCCGAAAAGTTCTCCTCGATCGCGTCTCTGCCAGACTACCCGCAGGAGTCGCTACAACGGGCCTGGCAGCGGCTGCTGTTCGACGAATTCCACGACATCATGCCCGGCTCCGGAATCGCGCAGAACTATGTAGACGCGAAACGGAATCTGGAGGACGTGGGGCGGGCTGGCAAGGAAGCACTGAACGGAGCTCTCGAGAGCATCGCGGCGCGCGTCAATACCGGCCGCCCGGGCGTGCCGGTGTTGGTGTTCAATCCGCTGGCGTGGGCGCGGACCGAGGTCGTCGAGGTGGAGGCGCAATTGCCCCATCCGGCCGCGAGCGTGACGGTGACCGATACCACCGGCAAGCCGGTCGAGAGCCAGACGCTGTCCATGGACAAGGCGACGAACCGCGTCCGCCTGCTGGTCCAGGCCACGGCGCCCTCGCTTGGATACACCACTCTTTTTGTCGCCGGCGTGCAACCCCCTGCGCCCGTCTCCGGCCTCCACGCCGCCGCGGACTCGCTCGAGAACGAGTTCCTCCGCGTCAAGATCGACTCCAAGACCGGCTGCATGACCAGCCTGTTCGACAAGCGCAGCGGTACGGAAGCCCTCGCGCCGGACTCCTGCGGTAACCTGCTCCAGACCTTCGTCGACAAGCCCAAGGAATACGACGCCTGGAACATCGACGCAGACTTCGAAAAGGTGCACTGGGACCTGAACCAGGCGGACGAAGTGACTCTCGCCGAGAACGGTCCACTGCGCGCCGTGATCCGCGTGAAGAACCACTTCCAGAATTCCACCTTCATCCGCGACATCACCATGTACGCCGGCGTGCCGCGCGTGGACGTCAAGATGCAGGCGGAGTGGCATGAGAAGCACATCCTGCTGAAGGTGGCGTTCCCGCTCAGCGCATCGAACGACAACGCCACATTCGAGATTCCCTACGGCTCCATCGAGCGCCCCACCACGCGGCGCACGCCGGCCGAGCAGGCGAAGTTCGAGGTCCCCGCGCTGCACTGGGCCGACCTTTCTGATGCCACCCACGGCTTCAGCCTTTTGAACGACAGCAAGTACGGTTACGATGCCAAGGGCAACGTGCTGCGCCTGTCCTTGCTGCGCTCGCCCGAGTGGCCCGATCCGCACGCCGACGAAGGCCATCACGAGTTCACTTACTCGCTCTATCCGCACGGCGCCGGCTGGCGGGAAGCGGGAACGGTGCGCCGCGGCTATGAGCTGAACTACCCGCTGATGCCCCTCGCGGTTGACAACCATGAGGGCGCGCTCGAGGCGGAGCATTCCTTCCTTGAGGTCACGGAACACAACGTGGTGGTGACGGCAGTCAAGAAAGCGGAGGACGACTCCGCGCTCGTCATTCGCTTCTACGAATCGGCGGGCAAGAAGGGCGACGTGCACCTGAAGCTTCCCCGCAAGCCCGCGGGCGTCGAGGAGACGGACCTGATGGAGAGGCCGCTCGGCGCGCTTCAGCTCGACGCCGACGGGACCGTGGTGACCGTCCCCACCGGCCCGTACGAGATCAAGACGCTGAAGGTGACGTTCGGGAAAGGAAACTGAAAATGAAAGCCGGGAGCCTGTTACTCATGATTCTCACGCTCAGCGCCGGAGCCGCGGCCGCGCCGCCCGTGGAGTTGATCCAGAACGTCGCCGCGCGACAGAACATCGCGCTCAACGGGCCCTGGCGGACCATCGTGGACCCCTATGACAACGGCTATTTCGATTACCGCCATCAGCCCATCGCAGGGGGCGGCTACGCGGCCAACCGGAAGCCGCAATCGAAGAGCGAGCACATCGAATACGACTTCGACACCTCGCCCCAGCTCGAAGTGCCGGGCGATTGGAACACGCAGCGGCCCGAGCTGTTCTTCTACGAGGGCAGTGTCTGGTACCAGCGCAACTTCGACTATCAACTCCGCCCGGGCCGCCGCCTCTTTGTCTGGTTCGGCGCGGCCAACTACGACGCCATCGTCTTTCTGAACGGAACGAGACTGGGCGAGCACGTGGGCGGCTTCACCCCGTTCCAGTTCGAGATCACGAGCCTGGTGCGGGAGAAGGGCAACTTCTTGATCGCGATGGTGAATGACCGGCGCCACGCCGAGGATGTTCCCACCGTCAACACCGATTGGTGGAACTACGGCGGGCTGACCCGCCAGGTCCGCCTTGTGGATGTGCCGGAGACCTTTGTACAGGACTATTTCGTGCAGCTCGAAAAGGGCTCGCAGGGACGCATCGCCGGCTGGGTGCAGCTCAACGGCCCGCACAAACAGCAGCGCGTCAAGGTGCGCATCCCGGAGGCCGGCGCGGAAACGAGCGTCGAGACGGACGCGAACGGTCACGCCGAGATCGCCTTCGACGCCAAGCTTGCTCTCTGGTCGCCGGAGAGTCCCAAGCTGTACGATGTCTCGATCGACTCCGAATCGGACCAGGTGAAGGACCGCATCGGATTCCGCTCCATCCAAACCTCCGGGCGGCAGATTCTGCTGAACGGCAAGCCCATCTTCCTGCGCGGCGCGGCCATCCACGCCGAGGCGCCCATTCGCACCGGCCGCGTGTTCAACGAAGCCGAGGCGCGCACGCTGCTCGGCTGGGCCAAGGACCTGGGCTGCAACTTCGTCCGGCTGGCCCACTATCCGCACGACGAAGTGATGACCCGCATGGCGGACGAGATGGGCTTGCTGGTGTGGTCCGAGATCCCGGTCTACTGGACCATCCAGTGGGAGAACGCGGAGACCTACCAGAACGCCCAGCGCCAACTGGAGGAGATGATCACGCGCGACAAGAATCGCGCATCGGTGATTCTGTGGTCGGTGGGCAACGAGACTCCGCGCCTCGAAGCCAGGCTGAAATTCATGAGCACGCTGGCCGGCCGCGCGCACGAGCTCGACGCCACGCGCCTGGTCACGGCGGCGCTCGAAATCCACTACATGGGCAACACCATGATGGTGGACGATCCGCTGGGTCAGTACCTCGACGTGGTCTCCTGCAACGAGTATCTGGGCTGGTACGTGGGGCTGCCGGACCAGCCGGACAAGGCCGAGTGGAAGACGACATTCGAGAAGCCATTCGTGTTCAGCGAATTCGGCGCCGAGGCGCTGGAAGGCCTGCACGGCGACGACATGACGGCCTGGACCGAGGAGTTTCAAGCCAACGTCTACCGTCACCAGGTGGCGATGTTCAAGCGCATTCCGTTCCTGAGCGGCACGATCCCATGGGTACTGATGGATTTCCGTTCGCCGCGCCGCCAGTTGTACGGGGTCCAGGATTTCTTCAACCGCAAGGGCCTGTACTCGGAGCGAGGCAACCGCAAGCTGGCATTCTACGTTTTGCAGGACTACTACAAAATGGTCCAGCCCCCGGAGAAGTGAGTCTCCAGCTCCGCATGCAACTTGCAGCATAATGCATTTCCTGCCACACTGAAGGCTGGAGGCGCCATGCCCTTGCTGCAAGTGCGGGACGTTCCCGAACACATTTACCGTCTCCTGGCTGAGCAGGCCGAGCGTGAGCGCCGCAGCCTCGCCCAGCAGGCAGTCGCCGTATTGGCTCGTGGTCTGGCGGTCGACGTTGACGCGAAAGCCCGCCGGCGCGCTTTGATCGAAGCCATTCGCTCGAACTCTACGGCCAAGGCCGGCAAGCTCAGCGATCCCGCCAAACTGATTCGCGAGGATCGGCGCCGGTGAAGGTCGTGTTGGACGCAAGCGCCGCCATTGAAGTTGTCCTCGGCCGCAACCAGGCGGGGCACCTGGCCGGCGTTCTGGAAGAGGCGGATGTGGTGCTGGCGCCGGACCTGTTCGTGTCGGAGGTTGTGAACACGGTTTGGAAATATCATCGGTTCGAACGGCTAGGCCTCGATGCCTGCGACCGCGCGATCGACTCCGCCCTCGCTCTGGTGGACAACCTCGTTTCCTCGAAGGAAATCTACGGCGAAGCCTTTCTCCTGGCCCGAACCGCGCACCGGCCCGCTTACGACATGTTCTACCTCGCCCTTGCACGACGCGAGGACGCCGTGTTCCTCACGCTCGACAAGACCTTGCGGAAAGAAGCGGAACACCAGGGCGTGCGGGTGGCCTAGTGCCGACCCTGCTTTGGTTCCGCCAGGACCTCCGCCTAAGCGACAACGCGGCCCTGCTGGCCGCGGAGCAACGCGGCGGCCCCGTGATTCCGGTGTTCGTCTGGGCGCCGGAGGAGGACAGGCCGTGGCCGCCGGGCCGCGCTTCGCGCTGGTGGCTAGAGCGATCCCTGGCAGCGCTCGATGCCGCCCTTCGCCAGCATGGATCCAGGCTGATCGTCCGCCGTGGTCCCACCGTGACGGCGCTGGTCAAGCTCGCCGCCGAGTGCGGAGCCGACACCGTCTTCTGGAACCGCCGCTACGAACCGGCAGCCGCCGCGCGCGACGAAAAGGTAAAGGCGGCCATTGCGTCCGAGACCTTCGAGAGCGCGCTGCTCTTCGAGCCGGGACGAATTCTGAACAGCGCCGGACGGCCGTTCCAGGTGTTCTCGGCGTTCTGGCGAGCCTGCCAGTCGATGCCGGAGCCTGCAGCCCCCGCACGCGCGCCCGCAAGCATCCCCGCGCCCTCACGCTGGCCGAAATCCGAAACGGTACCCGACGATTCGAGCGCAATTGAAGGATGGCAGCCAGGCGAGGCCGCCGCCCAGCAGCACCTGCGCCGCTTCGTGAAGCGGGCCGGCTCGTACGCCACGGACCGCGACCGCCCCGACCACGAAGGCACCTCGCGCCTCTCGCCGCATCTGCACTTCGGCGAGATCGGCCCGCGCCAGATCTGGCACGCGCTACGCTCGAATGAGGCATACCTGCGCGAGCTGGCGTGGCGCGAGTTCGCCTGGCACCTGCTGTTCCACTTCCCCCGCACACCGGACGAACCCTTCCGGCCGCGTCGGAGAGAAGCGCCGTCGAAGCTTGATCCGCGCAGCCTGCGCCTGTGGCGAACCGGCCGCACCGGCTATCCGATCGTCGACGCGGGAATGCGCCAACTGCTCGAAACCGGCTGGATGCACAACCGCGTGCGCATGCTGGTGGCGTCGTTCCTGGTCAAGGATCTGCTCATCGACTGGCGCGAGGGCGCCGCGTGGTTCTGGGACAAACTGGTCGACGCCGACCTCGCGAACAACACCCTGAACTGGCAGTGGGTAGCCGGCTGCGGCGCCGATGCGTCGCCGTGGTTCCGTATCTTCAACCCGGTGACTCAGGGGGAGAAGTTCGATCCACAGGGAGACTACGTGCGGCGATGGCTGCCGCAACTCCAGCGCCTGTCCGCCCAGTGGATCCACAAGCCGTGGGATGCGCCCGCATCCGTGCTGGCTGCCGCCGGCGTGCGGCTCGGACGCACCTACCCGCTTCCGATCGTGGATCATCGCGAGGCGTCCGAGCGCGCACGGGCCAAGTAGTCGTCGGGCAGGCGTCCACGCGACCAGCGATTCTCCAGACCCGTTGGCCTAGCCTTTGATGGTCTCCGTGCCCGCATCCCAAGTGGCCACGCTGCGCTTGAAGTACGAGTGATTCGCCATGTGACATGCGATCGCGGCGTTGTTGCCGAAGACCTCGTCCTCAACTACATGCTCGCGCGTCTCCACCGCACGGAAGAAATTGGCGAGATGATCCACGGTATCGTCGTAGCCCGGCGGCGCTGAATAGCTCTCCACCTCCCGGAGCCTGGTGGGCGGCGGCGCCGGATGCGCCGCGTGCCAGTCGTCCAGGTATTGCCTCTTCATCGCCCCGGTCCAGCCGTTCAGCGAGTAGCCCTCCGGACGCGGTGCCGTGTCCTGTGGCGTCACGGTGATCGTGTTTCCGTTGATCGCTAGCGTGGCCTCTTTGCCGTAAAAGGTGATCGCTTCGCCCGCCTCGTTGTTCTGGTTGCAGTGCAGGTCCACGGTCACGCCGGGATAGTCGTAGACGGTGGCCAGCAGATCGGGAAAGTCGCGGCCGTCGTTGAAGTGGGTAAGGCTTCCGCTCGAATACGCGCGGCTGGGAACCGCGTTGATGCCGCTCACGCACTGCATGCCCGAGAGCAGATGGACATACAAATCGCCGGCCACGCCCTCGCCATAGTCTGAGAAGCAGCGCCACCGGAAGAAGCGGACCGGATCAAACGGCCGCGCCGGCGCATCGCGCAGAAACGCCGTCCAGTCGATGGTCTGCGGGGTGGCATCGGGAGCGATGGGATAGACCCAGGCGCCCGAGGGCGAGTTGCGATCGCAGTGGCCCTCGATGTAGTGGACTTCTCCCAGGCGTCCCGAGGCATAGATCTCCGCTGCCTTCTTATACAGGATGCTGCTGACGCGCTGGCTGCCACACGCAAACACGCGCTTGCCCGCCTGCACCGCTTTCACCATCTCCACTCCGTCGGCCACGGTGTGCGACATGGGCTTCTCGCAATAAACGTCCTTGCCCGCGGCCACGGCGTCCAGAACCACGCGGCGATGCTGGTGGTCGGTCACGGCCACGATCACCGCATCGACGTCCTTTCGATCGAGAAGGGAACGATAGTCGCGCGTCGTGGGGACATCCGCTCCATAGGCCTCTTTTCCGGCCTGCTGGTGCATGTCGTAAAGATCGGCCGTACCCACCAGGATCCCCGAAGGCACCTGCCGGGCCGACCGCAGCAAATCGCAGCCGCGAATTCCCGTGCCGATAGAAACAAAACGGATCTGTCGACCGGCCGGGCGGCCCGATGCGTCCTGCGCCGCAAGCAACTCGGATCGCATCGCCGCGCCTCCTACGAGGGCACCCGCCGTCGTTCGCACCAACTCTCTACGCGTCATGGAACGTCCCCCCTTGCGTACGCCATTCTCGCGCGCCCGTCAGGGCCGTGTCCAGTAGCGCCTCCCGCGCTATAATCCCCCGTCAGGGGGTCGGCCACACTCATGACCAAGACGCTGCCCGAGGACGCCTACACGCCGCTGCCGCCCGGCAGGGTCTATGAGCCGATGGTTCCGGCAGAGGCGCGGCTGCCTGAGCTGACCTGGCGCTCGGTTCTGTGGGGCACGTTCCTCTGCGTCGTCTTCAGCATCGCCTCGGCCTACTCGGGCCTCAAGGTCGGCCAGGTGATGGAGGCGGCGATTCCCATCTCGATCCTGGCCATCGGACTGGCGCGTGTCTACCGCCGCCGTTCGTCGCTGCTCGAAAACGTCATCATCACCGGCATCGGCGGCGCGGCCGGCGGAGTTGTGGCGGGCGCCATCTTCACGCTCCCCGCGCTCTACATTCTGAAACTCGATCCGCACCCTGTCGAGACCGTTTTCATCTGCCTGGCCGGCGGCTGCCTGGGCGTGCTGTTCCTGATTCCCCTGCGCCGCTACTTCGTGCGCGACATGCACGGCCTGTTGCCGTACCCCGAAGCGACGGCCATCACCGAGGTCCTCGTCACCGGCGAGAAAGGCGGCTCGCAGGCACGCCTGCTGCTCCAGGCGACGTTCCTCTCCGGCGTCTACGATTTCTTCGTCACCACCTTCCACGTCTGGAAGGAGAACGTAGACTTTCAGTTCATCCCCGCCATGCGCGCCTTTACCGAGCGCACCAGGGCGGTCTTCAACTTCGACGCCATCGGGTTCATTCTCGGCCTGGGCTACGTGATGGGACTGCGCAGCTCGATGATCCTGTGCGCCGGAGGCATTCTTTCGAACTTCGTGCTGGTGCCGCTGATCTGGTTCATCGGCAGCCACCTTCCGGATATCGCCGTTTACCCTGCCGCCGTGCCCATCGCCAAGATGACGGCCGCGCAGATCTTCCGCGGTTACGTGCGGTTCGTGGGCGTGGGCGCCATCGCCACGGCGGGCATTTTCGGAATCGTGAAGTCGCTGCGCATCGTAATCGGCTCGTTCGGGATCGCGGCGCGCGCCTTCCGCCGCGGCGAGGCCCCGGGGCAGGAGCGCACGGACCGCGACATTCCACTCATGGCCATGCTGCTCGGCGTGGTGGTCAGCGCGCTCGCGGTTGGCGTGATGATGGGACGCCTCTCGGGCTCGCTCGCCATTGTCGCCACCGGCCTGGCGATGACCTTGGCGTTCTCGTTCTTCTTCACCTCGGTCGCCGCGAACGCCATCGCCACCACGGCGCGCAATCCGGTTTCCGGCATGACCATGCTGACCATCATCGTCTCCTCGGTCGTGCTGCTGCGCTTCGGCCTCTCCGGAACCGCGGGCATGTTCTTCGTGATGACCATCGCCGGGATGGTGTGCACCGCGCTCTCCATTTCCGGTCAGGCCATCACGGACCTCAAGACCGGCTACTGGCTCGGTTCGACGCCCGCCGCGCAGGAGAAAGTGAAGTTCCTGGGCGTGCTCGCGGCCGCGCTCGCCAGCGGCCTGACTATCGTGCTGCTGGCCAAGGCCTATCAGTTCGGCGAAGCGGCGCCCGGAGATCTGCGCACCGTTCTGCCGTCGCCGCAAGCCTCCATCATGAAGGCGCTGGTCGAGGGATTCATGAGCCAGCAACCGGTGGCCTACGTGCTGTTCGGCGTCGGCGGCATGATCGCGCTCATCATGGAGATGCTCGGCGTCCCCGCGCTGATTTTCGCGCTCGGCATGTACCTGCCGCTGGAGCTGAACACGCCCGCGCTGGTGGGCGGGTGCCTCTCGCACTTCCTGGGCAAGCGCTCCGAGCGTACCGGTGGCGAACCTGGCACGGCCATCCGCGAGCGCGGCGTGATTATCGCTTCCGGCCTGATGGCGGGCGGCGCGCTCGGCGGCGTCTTCGGCGCTTCGCTGCGCCTGTTTCACTGGTACCGCGAAGACCTGATCAAGACACCCTTCTACGACCGCGACGCCGTCTCCCAATTGGTCTCGGCGGGGATGTTCGTGGCTCTCTGCGCGTACGTGTGGTTCCGCTCTCTGAAGAAGCAGGCCTGAGTGGGCGGGTCTCCAGAGGGACTTGCGAAATTAACCTGACAGACTGAAGACTCCGCTGAAAAACGGTGACTGGCTCCGCTGTCCCAAGCGACATGTCCGCCTGGTCAACGGGATAGGTCTCGAGCGCGCGTGGACAGCGGTGCCTGTCGCCGCTTTTCAGCCCTTTCACCTCTCGCCGCGGATGCGACGAACTGAATTTCGCAAGTTCCTCTCCAGTCCTGCAGCGGGTCTCCAGACCCGCTTGTTTGCCGCTGGTAGAATCGACGTGAGGACCCAGTGGGCGGAAGCCGCATCACGATTGAACCCGGCAAGCGCTCAGATCAACCCTGCATCCGCGGCCTCAGAATCACGGTCTGGGATGTGATCGGCTGGCTCGCGGCGGGCAGGAGCGCAGAGCAGATCCTATCGGACTACCCCGAGTTGGAGAAGGATGACCTCAGGGCGGCAATCGAATATGCGGCGCGGAATCCCCGGCGAGGACACAACATCATGACTTTCAACGAACTGGTTGGCAACGCGATTCTCGGCATCGATACTCTGTGGGGCGGCGACGTGATGTGCGCGTCGGGCACCGGGCGTTTCATCGCCGATTCCTGGTTCTCCGATGAGCCGCTGCCCGTGGCCTATACGCATCCCACGGCGGTGCTCGTTCGCGCCGCTGGCGGCGTCGCCGCGAAGGAGCCGGACCGCCCGGCCATCGAAGCCTACCTCGCCGCCGTGGACGTCCGCGGCGCCATTCGCGGCCTGGCCTCTGAGGGGGCCGCGGGATTGCGCGGCGACTACATCCGCGGCCTCGCGGCCTGCTTCGAGGTGATGTGGGACCTGGCGATGGAGGTCCTCGGCAAGGGAGAGCCAGTGCCGTACGAGCGCGCCGTCCTCGCCTCCACCGGCACCGCGCCGTCGCCCTCCGATCCCGCGCCCAAGCGCGCGCGTGTGGTGGAGCTGCTGGCTCGCGCCGGCCATCCGTCGCGCACGCCCGAGCAACTGCTGGCGGCTGTTGACGACTGGAGGCGCGACCGCCTCGTCCCCATGGCCTCCGTGCGCGCGCTGGGCAATGCCGTCATCGCTGCGTACGACCGGCTCTCGGTGGCCCACCTGCTTCCCCATTTTCCGCCCGCCATGGCCGCCGTCCCGCGCTCCAACATCGGCTTCCTGGCCATCAAGGATGCCTGGTTCTCCGGCTCCATGAACTATCTCGGCCGCGCGCGGACCGCCGCCGGCCTGCCCCAATACGAGGCGACTTACGAAATCAACGCGTCGCTCCAGATTTCCGTGCCCGAGTTCGAGCAGCTTGTCAGCCACGAAGTGGTGCCCGGACACGTCACCACCTTCGCCTATCTTCAGAACCTGTACATACGCGGAGCCGTCGGCTTCGAGGCCACGGTGCTCACCATGAATACGCGCGCCGCAACGCTCTTCGAGGGCATCGCCAACAACGCCGTCCTCATGGCCCACGGAGTGACCTCCGTCGAAGAGCTCGACGACGAGGACCTGCAGATCGGCGTGCTGCTCGCGCTCCTTCAGGACGACGCCAAGAACCAATCGTCCTACCTGACATGGAAGGAAGGCGCGCCGCAGCCGGATGTGGCAGCGATCCTGCGCCGCGAGTACCTGGTGTCGGACGAGCGCGCCGCCAAGCTTTCGGGAGCCTGGGGCCGCCACCCGCTGCTCGGCCGCATGTACCTGCCCGCCTATCGCACGGGCACAGAACGCGTGGCCGCGCTCCGCCGCCGCTATTCCGCCGCCCAGCTTCTCCCCGCGCTCTATGGCGTGAACGGCCTGGTGGACATCACGACCGTCGAGGCCGCGATCAAGCCTTGACCTTTTTCCAGTTGCCGAGGCACCGCTCGGCCGTTTCTAGCTCCGGGTACTTGCTGCCCTCCTGCTCGATCAGGTAATACTCGATGCCGCCCGTGGATTCGGCGGCCGCGAAAAGCTTGGCCCACGGAGCGTCTCCCTCGCCGAACAGAACGTCGTAGCCCTTCGCCTTCGACCAGTCCTTGCAGTGTATGCAGTGTATGCGTCCCGGGTTCGCCTCGATCCACGCCACGGGGTCGGACCCCGCCTCGATGCATGTGCCGACGTCGAGCTGCAGCATCACGTCCTTCGGCGTGCCGGCGGCGATGATCTCCAGCGGGCGCTTGCCATCGACAGGCGTGAACTCGAGTTGGTGATTGTGATAGCCGGCCCGCAGCCCCTGCGGCCGCAGCGTGTCCGCCGCCTGCGTGAGTTGATTGGCGACGTCCTTCCAGCCATCCAGCGTCGCGATCTTCCCGGCGCTGGCCATCACGATGAACTTCGCGCCCAGAATCTGGTTCAGCTCGATCGCCTTCGGGAGTCCGGCGGGCGCGAGCGCCGCTGGGCTGTTGTGTGTCGAATCGCAGCTTATTCCCAGATCGTCCATCAGCTTCCGCACTTCCTTGGCGTACGCGGGAGTCCAGTCGTAGTAAGGCGCGTAGAACTCCACCACCTGGTAACCCATCTTCGCCACCGCGGTCACCGTGCCGGTCAGGTCTTTCTTGAGATCATCGCGCACGGAGTAGAGTTCCAGGCCTACCGGAACGTGTTTGCCGCAGCCCACCGTCACCGCCAGTGGAAGCGTGGTCGATAGCGCCAGGAACGACCGCCGCGATACGAATTTCTTGTGTGCCATGCTGACGACCTTAGCACATCGC
>CAZBQQ010000133.1:1473-15965 GCA_964493965.1 uncultured Solibacteraceae bacterium | reverse complement strand
GCCACAACCGGCCATGAGACCGAGCAGCAGGGCAAGCAGTGCTAGACAGACGGCGCTCTTCTTCATTGCGGGAACCCCTCTTTCGTGGCCAACAACCTCAGTGTAATGCGTCGGAAGGGGCGGCCGCGCGACGGTACGCCCGACCGAGCCGCGACCGCAAGGGAGCGGTGTTTGATGTATTTTGTTACGTTCGCCTGCTACGGTGCGCGCCTGCACGGCGACGAATTGGGATCGGCAAGCTCTTCGGTACGTAATTACCGAGCCGCGATCGCAAGGGAGCGGACCGAACGTTCGCGAGGGCCGGGCGCCCCTATCTTCCCCACTTGAGCAGAGCGCCGCAGGGGCGGGTCATGGGGTCGCCGTAGTGGTTCGTCGTGATGCGCAGGGCGTAGCCCATGCGGCCGGTTTGCTGGGGAACGATCTCCTTGGCGAAGACGACCACGGAGCCGCGCTGCTCGACCGGCGGCAGCGTCATTACCTCGGTGTCTTCGAGCTGGCCGTTCACGCCCACGCGGCCCACCACGACCTCGACCCGCACGTCTTCCGCCTTCAACCCCGCCAGGTTCACCGCCGTCTTCACCGGCACGGGCTTGCCGCTCAGCACCGCGCCCTTGGGCGGCGTTCCCATCTCCACGAACTGGACCTGGTCCCACACCTTGCGGACGTCGGCATTCCAGCGCGCCTGCTCGCGAGCTTTGGCGAAGTTGTCGTAACGCATGTCGGCCCAGGCGCGATTCGCCGGCTCGTAGAGCTGGGCCGAATACTCCTCCACCATGCGCTGGCAACTGAACTGCGGGCTGAGGTACTTTAGCGAACGCTTGACGCGGCGCATCCACTCGCGCGGGACGCCCTGGTCGCGCTCATAGAAGGCCGGCGCCAGCTCGTTCTCGAGCAGCGAGTAGATCGCGGTGGCGTGGGCCTCGTCCTGATCCTCGGAGTAAGCGATGCGATCGCCCACCGCCCAGCCGCCGCTGTACTCGGCCGCTTCGTCGAACCAGCCATCGAGGATGCTGAGGTTCAAGATGCCGTTGCTGCCGGCCTTCATGCCGCTGGTGCCGCAGGCCTCTTCGCCCCTGCGCGGGGTGTTCAGCCACACGTCCACGCTGCCCACCAGCTCGCGGGCCACGTGCATGTCATAGTCCTCGACAAACACCAGGCGCTTGGAAAGCTCGGGATCGCGCGAGAGCTGCACGATCTGGCGGATGAGTTCCTTGCCGGGATGGTCCTTCGGGTGCGCCTTGCCGGCGACCACGATCTGTATGGGGCGCTCGGGGTTCGCGAGAATGCGCTTCAGCCGGTTGAGGTCTCGGAACAGCAGCGTGGCGCGCTTGTAGGTGGCGAAACGGCGGGCGAAGCCGATGGTCAGCGCTTCCGGATCGAGCACCTCGGAGGCACGCCGCAATTCGGAGCCGGCGGCCTTACGGTTCCTGGCGCACTCCACCTGCCGCTCGCGCACGAAGGCGAGCAGCCGCCGCTTGCGGCGCCGGTGGGCCTCCCAGAGCTCCTGGTCGGGGATGTCCTCCACCTGCTCCCAGGTTTTGGGGTCGGTGAGGCGCTCGCGCCAGTCGGGCTGCAGGTACTGGTCATAGAGCATGGCCAGATCGCTCGAGAGCCAGCTCAGAAGGTGCACGCCGTTGGTGATCGACGTAATGGGGACTTCCCAGGAGGGCAGCTGCGGCCACAGGTCCTGGAACATCTCCTGCGAGACTTCGCGGTGAAGCCGGCTGACGGCGTTGCGGAAGCAGGAGGTCTTGATGGCCAGAATCGCCATGGAGAACCGCTCGTTGTTGTCCTGCGGATTGCGGCGGCCAAGGGCCATGAGCTGATCGAACTCGATGCCGACCTCGCGGCAATAATCGTGGAAGTACTCCCACATCAGGCCCGGCTCGAAAATGTCGATGCCGGCCGGCACCGAGGTATGGGTGGTGAAGACGTTGTTGTTGCGGGAAGCCTCGAGCGCCTCTTCGAACCGCATGCCATTTTCTTTGACCAGCACGCGGATGCGCTCCAGGGCGAGAAAAGCCGAGTGCCCCTCGTTCATGTGGAAGACCGTCGGCTCGAGGCCCAGGGCCTTCAGCGTACGCAGGCCGCCCACGCCCAGCACAATCTCCTGGCGCACGCGGGTGAGGCTGTCGCCGCCATAAAGGGCGTCGGTGATGCTGCGGATATCGGGCCGGTCGTTTTCGGGAATGTTGGTATCGAGGAGGTAGAGCTTCACTCGCCCGACTTCGAGCAGCCAGACCTTGATGCGCACCGGGCCGCCGGGCAGTTGAACCTCGACCTTTAGCTCGACGCCCTGGTCGTCGCGGACGGGCTGGACGGGCAGGGTGTAAAAGTCGTTGAGGACGAAGCGTTCCTGCTGCCAGCCGTCGGGGTTGAGGTACTGCTGGAAATAGCCGGTCTGATAGAGGAGGCCGACCGCGACGAGTGGCACCTCGGAATCGCTGGCGGACTTCAGGAAGTCGCCCGAGAGGACGCCCAGGCCGCCGGAGTAGATGGGCAGGGCCTCGACGATGCCGTACTCCATGGAGAAGTAGCCGACCAGGGTCTTCTGGTCCTGGCTGGTGGAAACGGTTTCCGTCCGGTGCATGTAAGCGTCATATCGCTCACATGCGCGGCGGTACAGAGCCAGATAGCGCGGGTCGGCGGCGAGGCGCTCGAGCGTGGCCTGGGGCACGCGGCCGAGAACCGAGACCGGGTTGTGGCCAGAGGCCTGCCAGAGGGCTGGATCCATGCGGCGGAACAGGTTACGGATGGTCGACTCCCAGCTCCACAACACGTTGTAGGCGAGTTGGGAAACCCGCGCCAGAGGGGCCGGCAGGGCGGGCCGCACCAGAAACTCCCTAAGTGGTTGAATCTGAAAAGACATGGAAATAGGAGTGATCAATCATAAGATAGCAGAGTTCCAGCTCCAGCGGCCGGGCTCTGACCTCGCGGCGGGATTGACGACTGCGGTAGGATGGTTCTCTTGCGGGTTTAACACCCGGCAATCCGATGGCCCCTGGATTGCATATCTGAACGGCACAAGAGGAGATTCAAACCTAATGGCGTACGTAATTACCGATACCTGCACCAAAGACGAGCTTTGCGTTGAAGCATGCCCGGTGGACTGCATCCACCCCAAGAAGGACGAGGGCGGCTTCGACGAGATCAAGCACCTGATGATCGACCCGGAAGCCTGCATCGACTGCGGCGCCTGCGTCCCGGTCTGCCCGACCAATTCCGTCTACGCGCTCGACGAGCTGCCGGCCGATCTGCAGGCATTCGCCGGCGCCAACGCCTCTTACTTCGGTCACTAGGCTTCTGACTGTGGGGCAGGACTCCAGTCCTGCAGCGGGTCTCTAGACCCGCCAGGGCCGGACGTGGACGTCCGGCGCAGCTCTGGAGAGCCTGCCCCTACGCCGTCGCGACCAGGTTCGACTGCAACTCGGGGATCTCGATCTCGATGCGGGTGCCCTGCCCCGGCTTGCTGTCGATCCACATCTTGTAGTCGCTGCCGAACAGCACCTTCAGCCGCTCGTTCACGTTGCTGACGCCGATGCCCTGCTCGCGCAGCGTTGCCAGCTTGACCTCGGGGATCCCCACGCCGTCGTCTTCCACCAGCAGGCGCAGGCGGCCGTCCTTCAGGCTGCTGCGGAAGCGCACCATCCCGCCATCCACCTTGCTGCTCAGGCCGTGCTTGACCGAGTTCTCGATCAGCGGCTGTAGGAGCATGCTGGGGACGAGGCGGTCGAGCGTGGCCGGGTCCGCATCCTTCTCGAAGCGCAACTTCTCGCCGAAGCGGATGACCTCGATGGAGAGGTAGTCGCTGATGAACTCCAGCTCTTCTCCGAGCGAGGTGAAGTTTTCGTGCTTGCGCAGCAGCCGCCGCAGGATGTTGGAGAGTTTGTAGACCACGGCCCGCGCCTGCTGCGGGTTGGTGCGGATGAGCGAGGAAACCGAGTTCAGGGTGTTGAACAGGAAGTGGGGGTTGATCTGGTGGCTGAGGGCGTCCATGCGTGCCTGCAGCAACAGCCGCCGTTGCTCTTCGAGCTTCATCTCGTTGCGCGCGCTGCTCCAGATCTTGAGCGGCAGGCTGACCGCGAACAGCGCGGTGGCATAGGTGGCGAGGATGGCCAGCCAGTGCGGGTCCGGCCAGTCCGGCCAGATGGCGAACAGGCGCCGGGGACGGAAGTGGTGCAGGCCCTGGCGCAGTGCCTCGGCGCCCACGATGGCGGCCAGAAAGACGATCTGGTAGGCGGCGCGCCAGCGGTCGGGACGGCGCGAAAACATGCGGTAGACGCTGAGGTCGATGATGGGCGAGAAGCGCCAGACCTCCTCCGGCGCGGCAGCGTAATTCCGCAGCAGGCCGCCCAGGGCGCCCACGCCGGCCAGAAGCGGCATCGTGAACAGCTCATGGCCGAACATGCCGGGGACCGAAATCAGGACTCCTGAGATCAGGCCGGAGACATAGCCGCCCACCAGGCCCGCCAGCAGGCTGCCCTCGAGTCCCAGGTCAACCGCCCGGTAGGACGGCGCGACCAGCCGGATAAAAACGCCCGTCCCGAAGATTCCGGCGAAGCACAGCGCCAGCACGAAACGCTGGTTGATGGTGCGCTCCTCGCGGAGCAGCATGGTCTTGAAGCGTCCGACGCGGACCAGGATGCTGGCCAGCGACGCCACCGCGCACAGGCGCAACAGCAGGACCATCAAGTACTCTTGGCGCATCGCTCTGGGCTCTCCGGGCACCGACCGCGCGTGCCGGTCACACTGGTGTCCATTATAATGAATGAATCGGAGCACTCCGGCGACTGGAGGTGTCGTGTCCCCCTGCCGCCCGCTTCGAAAGGATTATGTCACACAACGGGAACCAATCCGGGTTCCGCGAGGTGGCCGAGGCCGATTTTCCTACGCGCTTCGGGCATTTCCGGATTCACGGATTTGAGGGCCGGTACTCGGGCGAGCTTGAAGAGGCTGTCGTTCTGAAGATGGGCGATGTCGCTTCCGGCGAGCCGCCACTGGTTCGCATTCACTCGCAGTGCCTGACCGGCGACGTGTTCCACAGCCTGCGCTGCGATTGCCGCGCCCAGCTCGAACTGTCGCTCGATCTCATTGCGGCGGAGGGCCGGGGCCTGCTGATTTACGAGCACCAGGAGGGCCGCGGCATCGGGCTCTCCAACAAGCTCCGGGCCTACCAGCTCCAGGACGCCGGCGCCGATACGGTCGAAGCGAACCTGCGCCTGGGGTTCAAGGCCGACCACCGCGACTACGAGTTGCCCGCCGATATCCTGCATCACTTCGGAGTGACCGCCGTCCGGCTGCTCTCGAACAACCCCGACAAAATCGCGGCGCTCGAAGGCGCGGGCATTCGCATCGCCGAACGCGTGCCCTGCGAAGTCGCCCCAGGGGCTTCTTCGGCGCATTACCTGCGAACGAAGAAGGAAAAGCTCGGGCATCTGCTGGATCTGTAGGGTCCTGTCTCCGAAGTTCGTGGAGCGGGTTGTGAAGCCGCCATGCGCCGATTGCCAATCGGCGCGCAGGATTCCATCCTGCCCCACACGGCCGACACTCGATTAATAAGTAACCCATTGACACCGCGCTTCGCCCTTCTCATGGTAAAAAGATTGTGATCATGAGAACTTCTGCGCGCTTTTGCCTAATTGCCGTTGTAGGTGCAATCGTTTTCTTCTCGCGCGTGGCCGGACAGGACTCGGACCAGGGGACCGCCCTGGGGCCGGAGCCGGCAATCCCCGTATACACGCGCTTCATCCGCATCTCGATGACCGGGACGCTGTCTTCGAGCGTAGTCAGCCGGAAGGACACCACCACCGGCGAGGTTGGGACTGGGGCCAACACGGTGCAGGGCGAGCGGCTGTACGACTCCAACGAACTTTCCACGCCGAAGCGTGGGGCGTTGATCGTGGAGGCTCCGATGAGCGCGCTGAAGTTCGTGATTGAGAAGGGCAACTACGTGGCGCGCGTCCGGGTGACCGCATCGGCTATTAACGGGGACGGAAAGGCGGTCTGGAGCCAGCAGAAGGACATCACCATCAGCGGCAAGCAGAGCAAACTCGAGGCGAGGCGCCAGGGCAGCCTTTACTTCGTGCGCGCGGTCACGCTTCCCGGCGGCTCGGACTACCAGGTGGAAGGCAAGGTGGAGGACCTGCAGCAGAATGTCACCGGAACGGCCCGGAATCCCCTTAAGCCTAGCGCAGGTGCGCCCGGCATCAATGCCAGCGATGCGATGTTCGTGCGGAGAACGGACGAATCGACAGACAAATTCGAGGCCGACGAGGTGTTCAGCTACGAAGGCAACGCCTTTTCACCAATCCTCGATCCAATCTTTCCCGCCGGCAGAGAGTTTGGCATGCAGGTATTCTTCGTCATTTATCCCGACCTCAGGGGCGCGCCGCCGGAAATGAGTCTGGAACTGCTGCGCGCCGGGCGGGCGATCGCGAAGGGGGCGCTGCCGTTCAAACACAAACTGAATGACTTGGCCCTCGACGGCAGGGCGACCGGCTTCACTGCTACCGAGCGCGCGCACGAGTTTCCCTACCTGGCGGACATGAAGTTCAGCCAACTCCCCGCGGGGGACTACGAGGCGGTCATCACAGTCAGCCAGGGCCGGAGCACGATCACGCGCAGTGTGCCGTTCAAGGTGGCCGGCACTCCCCCGCCGGCCAAGTAAGGTACGGGCGGCCGAGTCACGGGGTGACGAACGGCCCGCCGCTTTGGCCGAGACCGGCAAGGAACCCCTCTGGGCGCGCCTGGCCGCGGCCACGGCGGCGCGGGTGGCGAAGAGCCCCGGCCAGCACCAGGAGCATCTAGAGCGCCGTGGTCAGCGGCAGGACAAGATCGCGGCGCTCGACGCGGCGGGCATTCACGTCGCCCCTGCGAAGTCGTCCCGGGGGGCTTGCCCTTGCGGTCGCGGCTCGGTGGTCCCGATTCTGATTAACATGTAACCCATTGACACTGGGCATCGCCCTTCTCATGATGAGGAGTATATGATCATGAGAACTTTTGCGCGTTTTTGCCTAATTGCTGCTCTGGGGGTCGCGTTTTGCTTCGCCGCCGCCGGACAGAATGCGGCCGACCAAGGGGTGTCGCTGGGGAACCAGAGCGCGATGCCGGTGTTCGCCAGATTCATCCGGACGTCGATGTCCGGATCTCTGTCTTCGAGCTCCGCCGGCGGCCTGCAGGACAACGTGACCAGCGCAGTGGGGACCGGGAGAAGCAGCGTTGATGGATCGCGCCCCGACTCGAACACGATTTCGGGCCCGATGCGCGGCATGGTGCTGGTGGAAGTTCCGCTGAACGCGCTCAAGTTCAATACGGAGACGGGCAAGTACGTGGCCCGAGCCAAAGTCACGGTGACCGTTCACGATTCGGACGGCAAAGCGGTCTTCAGCGCCGAAAAGGAAATCGGCGTTCACGGGTCGGAAAAGAAGCTCGAGGCGCGGCGCCAGGGCAGCCTTTTCTTCGTGCGAGGGCTTACTCTCATGGGGGGGGGCGAATACACGGTGCAAGCGCAGGTGGACGACCTGCTGGCGGAACAGTCGGGAGCATCCGAGAATCCGGTGGTGACCGGCGCAGGCGCGCCCGGCCTCAATGCCAGCGATGCGATGTTCGTCCGGAAACTGGACGACTCGACGGACTTGTTCGATGCCGATCAGACGATCAGCGTCGAAGGCGTTGCCCTGGCGCCGATGCTGGATCCGGTATTCCCGGCCGGAAGGAAGTTCGGCATGCAGATGTTCTTCGTACTCTATCCGGACATCGACAGCGGCCAGCCGGATATGAGCTTGCAGTTGGTATCGAATGGCAAGACGGAGGCCCAGGCGCCGCTGCCGTTCAGGCACACGCTGCATGAAAGAGCCTTCGACGGGAAGAACACCCCCAATGGATCGATCACGGGAGGAACGACCGCGATTTTCAATACCGCCAGCCAGAAGGCGAAGGAGTTCCCGTATCTCGCCGACATGCAGTTTTCCCAGCTCCCCGAAGGAGACTACCAGGCGGTGATACGGATCCGGCAGGGCGGCCGCATCATCACGCGCGAAGTGCCGTTCAAGGTGGCCGGCACTGCGCCTCCGGCAAAGTAAGGGACTGGCGGGCGCGTCACTGGGTGACGAACGGCCCGGCGCTTTGGCCGAGAGCGGCGAGGAACTCCTCTCTGCGCGTCTCGGCCGCGGCCACGGCGGCGTGGGTGGCAAAGTAGTAGCAGACCGCTCCCTGTCGGTTGGCGCGCCGTCACGAGTCAGTGCGGCCGTCCTTCGCTCCTTTCGAGCGGTCGTTCGCCCCTCCGCTGAAAGCGCGGGTTCCCGCGGGTATACACTCTGTCCGGGAGGGCGGTGTGCGCATGCGGAACATGATTTGCGCGGTCGCGGTGCGCAAGACACCTGCGCTGGTGCTGATTCTAGCGTCGTCGGCGGCGGCGGTGGGCGGCCAGGAAGGCCGGGATGGGCCACCGCGGAAGATCACGAATTCGGTGGGCATGACGTTCATCCGGATCGATCCGGGCTCGTTCCAGATGGACCTGGGGAGCCGTCCCAGCGGATCTATCGGAAGGGTTCGCGAGGTGAAGCTGCGGAAGGGGTTTTACTTGCAGACGACTGAGGTGACGCAAACCCAGTGGCAGGCGGTAATGGGGACCAACCGCAGCCATTTCAAGGGTCCGGACCTGCCGGTGGAGATGGTCTCGTGGAACCTGGTCCAGGAGTTTCTGGGAAAGCTCAACGCTAGGGAGAAAGGCCCGCCGCGGGGCGCAAATATCCCCGCGCAAACCGAGCGCCCTGGCTACCGGCTTCCGGCGGGGGTTGAGTGGGAGTATGCTTGCCGAGCGGGCGCGCAGGATCCCAACGACGCCCCCGGCTCAGGCACGGTGTGGTGGGCGGCGAACTCAGGCAGCAAGACACATCCCGTGGCTCAAAGCGAACCGAATGCGTGGGGGTTCTACGATATGCGGGGTAACGTATCGGAGTGGGTGTCGGATTGGTCCAGCTCCAAATGGGATCCGCCCGTGCGGGTGTGGGGCGACGGCAACCGCAACGATTACCGCTATGTGCGTGGCGGCTCGTGCGCGTCTCGCACCCTACTTACCCCGGATTCCCATTTCGAGTGGCTCGGCTTTCGTTGCGCCAGAAACCTGTGACGGACAGGCCGCGTCACTGGGTGACGAAGGGCCCGGCGCTCTGGCCGAGAGCGGCGAGGAACTCCTCTCTGCGCGTCTCGGCCGCGGCCACGGCGGCGTGGGTGGCAAAGTAGTAGCAGACCGCTCCCGCCAGCGCGTCAAGAGCCAGGATCTCGTAGAAGAGGGCTCGGCTTTCGAGGTACCAGGCGGCCACATACGCCAGGGCCACCGGCGCCACCATCACCGGGAACAGCAGCAGCATATAGACCTGGAACCGTCCCGCCGATGAGCGGCCATAGGAGTGCTCCGGATTCGCCGGCCGCGGCTGATAGACCGAGCTGAGGTTGCCCACGCTCAGGAAGTAGAGCGAAAAGACCAGCGTCACCAGGATCGCCTGCACGATATTCTCGAGCGGCAGCGGGACACGCAGCAGCGCGCACACCAGCAGGATCAGTACGATCTCCAACATAACAAACGTCATTCCCGCCAGATTCTTGGCCCGCAAAACCAGCGAGAAGGGCGGCGGAGCGGAGAAGTAAAGCTGGGCCGCCGAGCGGTCGAAACCGAACTGGTTCCAGAACGCCACCTCGGCCAGCAGGATCATGGCGTAGCCGCTGACCACCACCGGGTAGCTGAGGCCGCCGGGCACGGAGTGGCCACCGCGCATGAGCGGCCACCAGATGATGGCGCCGAAGGAGAAGCCCATCAGGAAGACCACGCGGAATCGCGGCGAACGGGCTAGCGTCTTGAGCTCCTTCTCGACCAGCGCCGCCAGCGGATCGCGAAAAAGAGCCGCGGGCCAGGCGTAGAGCCGGTCGGTGAAGCGGCCGCTCCCGGCCGAGCCCGCCGAGCGCGCGGCCGCCATGTCGAAGCGCAGACCGCGGCGGAACTGAAGCCGCCCGAAGACATAGGCGGCGGCGGTTGCGGCACCAAGGATCGCGAGCGCTGCCGCCACCTGGCTCCCCAGGGCCAGATGCGCCGCGGCGGCCCACGGCAGCAGTACACTCTGGTGGGAAGAAAACAGCCGTTTCAGGGCCCTGCCGCGTCCGCTCGTCCCCAACAGCTGCGGCAACGCGCCGCAGGTCACCATGAGTAGAACCACCAGTTCCCGGACACGGCGGATCGCGAGCAGGCGCTCCAGCAGGCTGCGCACGCCCGTCGAGAGGAACAGATTGAAGACGACGAAAATCAGCAGCGCCGGAGCCGGGAGCCAGCGCGGCACGGCCGGATTCAGCGCGAGGCCGATCCCCGTCCCGGCCAGCACCAGGAGCATCTCGAGCGCCGTAGTCAGCCGCAGCAGCAGCTCCACGACGAACAATTCGCCGTCCGAAATCGGGTAGAGCAGGATCTTTCGTACATTCAGCGAGGCTCCGGCATCGGTGGTGAGGATGGGGGCGAGCTGCCAGAAAAGGCACGTGCCCATCAGGATCGCCGGCAGCATGGTTTCGAGATCCTGGCGCGAGGCCAGGCCCGTGAAGAACCCGGCGGCCACGCCCAGACAAGCCCACAATCCATACCAGAACAGCCACAGGAAACCGGCCAGAGCGCGGCCTCCCGAGGGACGCGCGAGGAGATGCCAGGTGGACTTCCACTGCGCTTCGAGGATGGCCCGCACGCGTGACGACATCGGCTACAGCCAGTCCAGCTTGTCCTGCATGCGGTCGGCCCCGACCAGGCGGACGAAGGCGTCCTCGAGCGTTTCCGATCCTTCGCGGAGGCCGGCCATCGAGCTCTCCATCACCAGCCTGCCCCCGTCGATGATGGCCACGCGGTCGCACAGGCGCTCGACCACTTCGAGAACGTGCGAGGTGAGGAAGACCGTGGCCCCGTGGCGCACCTGGTCGAGCAGCAGGTCCTTCATCATGCGCGCGCCCACGGCGTCCACGCCCTCGAACGGCTCGTCGAGCAGGAAGACCTCGGGCCGGTGGATCAGGGCGGCGGCCATGGCCAGGCGCTTGCGCATGCCCTTGGAGTACTCGGCGATCAGCTTGCGTGTCTCGGCGTCGAGCTCGAACAGGGTCAGCAACTCGCCCGCGCGCGCGGCCGCCACGCCGCGGTCGAGACCGTACATGCGTCCGGCGAATTCGAGGAACTCGCGCCCGGTGAGGCGGTCGAACAGGACCGATTCGTCGGGCACCACGCCGATCCGCCGCTTGATCTCGAGGCCGCGTTCCGGCATCGGCAAGCCCAGGATCTCGATGGAGCCGGAGGTCGGCGGCGCCAGGCCGATCAACATGCGTATGGTGGTGGTTTTGCCCGCGCCGTTCGGCCCGAGGAAACCGAAGAAGCAGCCGCGCGGCACGGCCAGCGTCAGCCCGTCGACGGCCGCTTTGTCTCCGTAGACTTTGCGGAGCTCGCGTACGGCGATCGCCGGCGTGTCGTCGGGCATAGATCCATATTAGAACCCGCTTGTCGCTCGTCGCTCGTCGCTCGTCGATCCGCTGAGAGAGTACGGGGCTCCCAGCCACTGCCTAAATATGGCGGCTACTCCGGGCACCGTCCGAAACCTCGACGTCTGGAGCCTTGGTATCGAATTAGTCAAGAGCGCTTATGAAGTCACGCGCGCTTGGCCCAAACAGGAGACCTACGGCCTGGCAGCCCAGGTGCAACGGGCCGCTGTGTCGGTCCCAGCGAACATCGCAGAGGGCGTCGGGCGGCACTCCCACGCCGACACCGCCAGACTGGTCCAAATCGCATTGGGCTCTCTCTACGAGCTGGACACGCTGTTCCAGGTTGCGTCCCAGTTGGGGTACACGGTACCCTCTGATCGACACGAGGCCCTGGATGCCCTGATCCGCAAAACCTCGTCCTTCCTCGACTACCACAGGCGAGCCGCACTCCGGACTTGATCCCGAGGAACCGCCCGTCGCTCGTCGATCAGGCCGGCGTACCCTGTGTGCGAAGCCGGGGAGACCGAAGGATTCGCTGCGACAAGCGATGAGCGACAAGCGACAAGCGACGAGCAGCTCCGATTAAAGCCTTCCCCTCAAACACCCGATAACTAAAGCGGTGCCTTCTCCCACAGTGCCTCCGCCGCTGGCACAGGCCGCAGACCTGCTGAGCACGGAGTTTCGGCACCGGGTCCGCAGCCTGGCCCGGCTCTTGAAGGGGGAATCGGGCGCGCTGGATGCGGCATTCTCGAGCTGGCTCGGGCGGCGGCGCTTCGACGCCCGGCAGGCCAAGGCCCTGGGTGCCATCACCTGCGGAGCCGCGGTCCGGCTGCTCGCGCAGAAGAAGACGCTGGCCGATTTCTTCGAGCAGGTGGAATACAACGGGCGGCGGCTGGCCAAACTGGATGTGACGCCGGCCTCGGTCCTCGAGGCGCTCTCCGCCTACGATCGTCTGCTGACGCGCCGCTCGCGCAGCATTGCGGAGCCCGAGCGGCAGGATCTGCGGTGGGTGGCCAGGCAGTTGGACTTCTGCGTGGTCCTGACGCTCAACAATGCCTTCTATCAGGTGCGCGAAGCGGAGACCGAGGCATTCTTCGAGCTGCACGATGCCGAGTTGCGCGCTTCGGACGAGGGCGAGTTGCTGGAGGCGTACCTGGACATCCTGGCGCGGTTCTGCGGCGCCGACGCGGCCTGCGCGGTGCTATTCGATTCCAGCCGGCGGGCGACGGTCGCCTGCCGCGTCCCGGATCCGCTGCCTGCGGGGCTGGCCTGGAAGAGCCTGGCCGCGCCCCGGCTGATGCGGGCCGGAAACGGCGGCGCGCGGGGCCTGCTCGATCGCGCCTGGGCGCGCCAGTATGTCTCGGCGTGGTCGGTCCCGCTTGGGAGCGGCGGTGCGATGCAGTTCGCCTTCCGCAAGGAGTACCACTGGCTCCCTCGGGAGCTGCGGCTGCTCTCCGGGGCCGCCAGCCGGTGCGTTACGGCGGCGGAGAAGCTGCGCCTGACGAGCCAGTTGGCCGCTCGGGAACGCGAGATACGCGAACTGGCCGAGCGCATGCTGCAGGTGGAGGAGCGCGAGCGGCGCCGCATCAGCCGGGAATTGCACGACGAAGCAGCCCAACTGCTCCCTTATGCGCGCCTGCAGCTCGAATTGATCGAGCGCGAGGAGGATGCGCCGCCGGCAGTCGTGCGCAGGCTGGCCGGCGCGCGCGAGGCCATCGGTAGAACGGTGCTGGAGATCCGGCGAGTGCTTTCCGACCTCAGCCCGGCGGTGCTGGAGCAACTCGGCCTCGCGGCCGCGGTGCGCCAGTTGCTGATCCGGCTGCATCAGGCACACGGCGTCTCTACCCGGCTGGAGGGCGCGGGGTTGAAGGCTCTGCCGGAGAAGACGGCGATCCTCGCCTACCGGCTGGTTCAGGAGTGCTGCAACAATGTGGCGCGGCATTCCTCCGCCTCTCGCCTAAACGTTTTCGTCTCCGCCGCCGATGGAAGTCTGAAGATGCGAATTCAGGATGATGGTGTGGGTTTCCGGGTTCGAGAGGCTTTCGCCAAACCAGGCTCCTATGGCCTGGCGGGGATGCGGGAGCGGGTCGCGCTGGCAGGCGGCAAGTTCGAGATTTCGAGCTCGCCGGGCCGGGGAACCCGGGTTTCGGCCTCTATCCCTATTCCCGCGCCCCAACGGGCCGCTACCAAATCTTCCAACCCGAGCCGGGGGGCCGGGCGGTGCGCATGAAAGTCGAGGGCTTATGCCAAAGATCAAAGTGCTACTAGCGGACGATCACACGCTGTTCCGGCAAGGGATCAGGAACTTGCTTGCCTCTGAAACCGATCTGGAAGTGGTCGCCGAAGTGTCGAACGCCGGGGACGCAATGGAGAAGACGTCCGAATTGCGCCCCGATGTGGTCCTGATGGACATCGGAATGCCCGGGTTCAGCAGCTTCGAGGCCACGCGCAATATCCGGCGGGACCGGCCCGACACGAAGGTGCTCTTCCTCACCATGTACGACGACGAAGACTACCTGGTGGAGGGCATGGAGGTCGGCGGAAACGGCTACGTGCTGAAGGACTGCCCGGCCGCGCAACTGCTGGCGGCCATCCGCGACGTGAATCGGGGCGGCAGCTACCTCAGTCCCAGGATGCTTTCGCAACTGGTGGACGACTTCCGCTCGCGGGTCAAGTCTTCCGCCCGCATGCCGCGCTTCGCCACGCTGACGGCGCGCGAGAAGGAAGTCCTCAAAATGCTGGCGGAGGGCCAGTCCGTCAAGGAGATCGCCTGCTCGCTCAACCTCAGCGTCAAGACCGTGGAAGCGCACAAGTTCAACCTCATGCGCAAACTCGATATCCACAACAAGGCGCAGCTGGTTCAGTACGCGATCCAGAAGAAGATCATCCAGATTCCCAGCCTCGCGTAGGAGAAGGCGGGAGGTTTGTCCGAAGGACTCTTGTCCGAAGGACGCTCGTCTGAAGGATGGTCGCCGCCCGTCCGAAGGACGGTG
>CAZBQQ010000133.1:0-1373 GCA_964493965.1 uncultured Solibacteraceae bacterium | reverse complement strand
CTTGTCCGAAGGACGCTCGTCTGAAGGATGGTCGCCGCCCGTCCGAAGGACGGTGAGCGATCGCCCGAAGGGCGCTGGCCGCCGCTCTGAAGGATGCTTGCGCGAGAAGCGCTCGTCCGAAGCAGGCGCGCACGCCAGCTGTCCGAACCTCCCGCCTTCCCTCTTTTTTTGGAATTCTCAGAAGGCCCCGACCGATTCGATACCCACCGAGTGCAGCGCGGTGGCCATCTTCTCGAGCGCGGATTTGTGGATCTGCGAGACCCGGCTTTCGTTGATGCCCAGGACGCCGCCGATTTCACGCATCGTCATGTCCTTGGTGTAATACAAGACCACCACTTTCCGGTAGCGCTCCGGGAGCGTCTCCATGGCTGTCCACAGCGCGTCGTGGAGCTGGCCGTGAGCGCAGATCGAATCGGGGTGCGTCTCGGGCTTGGCCGGATAGTCCGGCGCGGGCAGGTCGTCCTGGTCTTGACGGCGGGTGGAGATCGAGATCAGGCCGACGCATTGCATCTCCGCCATCATCTGCCGCCAGCGTTCCACTTCGACCCCCATCCTGCCGGCAATCTCCGCCTCGGTCGGATTGCGCTGCAACGTCGCCGCCAACTCGCGCGTTGCCTCCTCCACCTGCTTGTGCCGGCGCCGCAGATCGCGCGAGGCCCAGTCCAACTGCCGCAGGCTGTCCAGGATCGCCCCCTTAATGCGGTGCTTCGCGTAACTCGAGAACGCCACCTGCTTGGCAGGCTGGAACTTGTCGACCGCGTCGAACAGACCGAGAATGCCGGCATGGATCAGGTCGTCGAGATCGACGTGGACGGGCAGGTTCTCATGCACCCGGACCGCGATCGCCTTCACCAACGGCAGATGGTCCATGATGATGCGGTCCCGCTCTTCCTTCTCCGCATTCGTCCGTTCCTTCGAGTTCGCTTGCTTGGTCATGCCCCTATCAATGCAACCCCGCAGCCAACTCGGAGAGGGGTGTGTCAGGGAGTTCGGGATAGGGCTTTACCTGACTGAGACGGCACGCACTTACGGAGCGAGCACCTTAGTACGAAAGTGCCGAGACGGCCTTTCGAGCGAGCTCAAAAAGGCCGAAACGGAACCCAAAACGGGATTCGCGTTTCATTCTGAAACGCGGCGGGGAACACGTTGGAGAGGCTGGGAAAAACGCTGGAGAACAGGAGGCTCAATCCCAATGCCACTCAGTTTTCCCAGATGTGAGCATCGTGCGGATGTTGTGGGGCAGGCTGGCAGCCTGCGGCGGGTTGGCAACCCGCCTGTAAGTCTCTGCTTAACAGGTCGGCCAAGCGCCGGTTGGCAACCCAATGCCACTTAATTTTCCCAGATGCGGACGGCCGGAGTGGGGCGGCTCTCCA
>CAZBQQ010000132.1:10592-16083 GCA_964493965.1 uncultured Solibacteraceae bacterium | reverse complement strand
AGAGCCAGAAGCGCTGCGGTCACGACGAAGGCTGCCAGTTGGTCGAGATGGAGAAGCTCACCCGCGCGCTCGTGGCGGAGGGCAAACTCCCCCGCGTCGAGTGGACGCGCATCATCGACCACATCGACCACGCGGTGAAACTGGTGGGCGCGGACCACGTCGGCCTCGGCTCCGATTTCGACGGCGCCAACATGCCCTACGGCATGGAAGACGCCTCCCACCTCCCGCAGATCGCGAAGGCCCTCCGCGAGAAGGGCTACTCCGACGCCGACATCCGCAAGATCCTGGGCGGCAACACCCTCCGGCTCATGGAGCAGGTGCAGGCGGTCGCTGGCGGCGGCGAGCGGAGTCGGTGAGGTGCCGCTCGGGTGCAAACACCTTACTCTTCTCGTAAACAAACACGCCCCTACTACCTGATTGATCTGGGCTCCACCAGGATTCTGTGATGGCCCTTCCATCGCCGCTTAGTTCCAAGGAGCCTTGGGTTGAGAACTTTCCCATTGCGCTTCGTTCCGGTTTTTCAAATCCGCGTTAATCCGTGTTCATCCGTGGCCATTCCGAAGCAACCTTTTTCATTCGCAAGCTTCCGCAAACTGAATCTCTAACCCCCTCAATAACTTCCAAAAACTAGCCCCCGCCCTGCGCCCCACCTCGCGCTACTCTCACTCCGGGCACCCCCAATCCCGGTGCTCCCAAGGAGCCCCCATGTCCACCCAAGAACGCAAAGAATCCTCCCGCGCCAACGGTGCCAAATCCCGCGGACCCGTCTCCCCCGAGGGGCGCGCCCGCTCCCGCGCCGCCCGCCTCACCCACGGACTCACCTCCGACCAGATCCTCCTCGAATACGAATCCCAGGAGCAGTTCAACGCCCTCCGCGAAGAATACTTCGCCGATTACCGGCCTCAAACCCGCCCCCAGTTCGACCTCGTCGATCAACTGGTCACCGCCCGCTGGCGCCTCAGCCGCGTCATCGCCCTCCAGACCGCCCTCATGGATCACCAGATGGCCCGCCAGGAACCCGAGATCCGCGAAATGTTCGTCGTCTGCGACGGCGAAACCCGCGCTGCCATCGCCTACCAGCACCTGATAGACGATGGGGGCGCCCTCGAAAGTCTCAACCGCCACGAAACCCGCCTCAGCGCCGAGCTCCGCCGCACGATGAAGCAACTCGACGCCCAGCAAAAGAATCAGAAATTGCATGAAGAACCCAACGGCGCACCACCCCCGCGCTCTGATGAGGATACGGACGACGCCGAAGGCCCGCCATCCACCATCGACCAACCACCATCGGCCAAACTCGACGCCCCGCCCAAAGATCAAAAATTTCACCATGAACCCAGCAACGTACAACCCCCGCAGTCTGATGAGGATGGGCCCGCCCCCGAAGCGCCCCGAATTCCATCCACCATCGACCGTCATCCCAAGCTGACAGCTGATAGCTCAGAGCTGACCGCTGCCGATGGCCACAAGCCATCGGCCGAGCGATAATAGCCGTTGGCCCTAAACCCATGACCACCACACGAACCCTATTCACCACCGCCGCTCTGGCCCTGACGCTTGGCGCGGCAACTGCGCAAAAGCCCGCCGGCCCCTGGATGGACAAGACTCTCTCCCCCGATCAACGCGCCGACCTGTTGATCAAGGCGCTGACGCTCGACGAGAAGATCTCGCTGCTCCACGGAAACGGTTGGGGCGAAATACTCGCCGGTCCCGACAAGATGCCGGCCAGGTACCTGGGCGGCGCCGGATTCATCCCCGGCATTCCCCGCCTGGGGATTCCCGATCAGCAGATGGCGGACGCCGCGGTCGGCGTCACTCGCTCGTCCACCTACGGCCGCTATTCCACCGCTCTGCCGTCGGGCATCGCGGAAGCATCGAGCTGGGACATCGATCTGGCGCGCGGCTATGGCGCGCTCATCGGACGTGAGCTGCGCGACCAGGGCTACACCATGTCGCTCGGCGGCGGCCTTGACCTCACCCGCGAGGCGCGCAACGGCCGCAACTTCGAGTATCGCGGCGAGGATCCGATTCTGGCCGGCACCCTGGTGGGCGCGGAAATGAAGGCGCTCCAGGAGCAAGGCATCGTCGGCGACCTCAAGCACTACGCCATGAACGATCAGGAGAGCGGCCGCTCGTTCGTCAACGTGAAGGCTGGAAAGCGGGCCATGCGCGAGAGCGATCTGCTGGCCTTCGAGATCGCACTCAAGGGCTCCGACGCGGGCGCCGTCATGTGCTCCTACAACCTGCTCAATGGCGTCTACGCCTGCGAGAACGACTACCTCCTGAACCAGGTTCTGAAGAAGGACTTCGGCTTTCAGGGCTTCGTCATCTCCGACTGGAGCGCCACCCACAGCACCGCCAAGGCCGCCAACGCCGGGCTGGACGTCGAGATGCCAGGGCCCGACTACTTCGGCGGCGGGGCTCTGAAGAAGGCGGTGGAAAAGGGCGAGGTTTCGCAGGCCCGCCTCAACAACATGCTGCACCGGCTCCTGCGCAGCGAGTTCGCGGTGGGACTGTTCGACAACCCGCCCGATCGCCGCGTGCCGGATGTGTTTCATGGCCTCGAAGTGGCCGAGCGCGTCGCGGAGCAGACCATCGTGCTGCTGAAGAACGCGAACAGCCAGTTGCCCCTCGCGGCCTCGAGCGTTCATTCGATCGCGGTCATCGGCTCGCATGCCGACGCCGGTGTGCTCTCGGGCGGAGGTTCCGCGCAGGTCGACCCGATCGGTGGCAATGCGGTCCCGCAGTCGGGCGAGGTCGTCTGGCACCGCTCCTCTCCGCTGAAAGCGATCCGCGCGAAGGCGCCGGCCGCCAAGGTGGAATATGATCCGGGCACCGACGCGAACGCCGCCGCGGCCCTGGCCAAGGCGTCGGATGTGGCGGTGGTGTTCGTCCATCAGCCCACCAGCGAAGGCGGCGACGTGCCGAGCCTCTCGCTCCCCGGCCAGCAGGACGCCCTGGTAGCGGCTGTGGCCGCGGCCAACCCGCACACCATCGTGGTGATCGAATCCGGCGGTCCGGTCAGCATGCCGTGGATCGATCAGGTCAGCGCGGTTCTCGAGGCCTGGTACCCCGGCACGCGCGGCGGCGAGGCCATCGCGAGCATTCTCTTCGGCGACGTGAACCCGTCGGCCAAGCTGCCCGTCACCTTCGCGAAGACCGAGGCGGACCTGCCGCATCCAGCAGCCCAGCCACAGCCTGCGCCGGGCCCGGGCGATGAGGTCGAGGCCTTCCCCGGCGCTCCCTGGAAAGTGAACAAGCGGCTTTTCGACATCGAATACGACGAAGGACTGCTGGTGGGATACAAGTGGTTCGACGCGAAAGATAAACAGCCGCTGTTCCCATTCGGCTTTGGACTGTCCTACACCACCTACGGCTATTCGCGCTTGAACGTGTCGCCTTCGCAGGTGACGTTCGAGGTCAAAAACACCGGCGCAAGGGCCGGAGCCGAGATCGCCGAGGTGTACGCCACGCTGCCCCAGGCCGCCGGCGAGCCGTTCAAGCGCCTGGTGGCGTTCAAGAAGATCTGGCTGGCGCCCGGCGAATCGAAGTCGGTGTCACTCGAACTGAACCCGCACTACCTGTCCATCTTCAATGAAGCGAAGAACGGCTGGGAGTTGGTAACGGGCGAGTACGCGGTGCAAGTCGGAGGCTCCTCGCGCGACCTGCCCCTCCGCGCCACGCTCCGGATCGACTAGCGCTTGCCACACGAATTCGATGGCAAAAAATACGAGCAGGCGTCCGCCCACCAGAAGGAATGGGGGACGAAGCTCATTGCAGAACTCGAACTGCAGGGAACCGAGCGGATTCTCGACCTTGGGTGCGGAGATGGGGCGCTCTCCGCACACCTTGCCGATCTTGTTCCCAATGGGGAGGTGATCGGCGTCGATGCTTCACGAGGCATGATTGAGGCGGCTCTATCGAGGGTCAGGAAGAACCTGCGGTTTCTCCTGATGGACATCAACGAGCTGAACTTTGTCGAGCAGTTCGATGTTGCGTTCTCGAACGCCACCTTGCACTGGATCAAAGACCATGAACGGCTGCTTCGGAATGTCGAGCGCGCCTTGGTCAGAGGTGGAAGGCTTCGCTTCAACTTCGCGGGAGACGGAAACTGCTCGCACTTCTTCTCTGTCATTCGCGAAGCCATGTCCGCCGAAGGATTTGCAGTCCACTTTGCCGGATTCGAGTGGCCTTGGTACATGCCCTCCGTTGAGGAGTACTCGGCTTTGATGGATGCCAGCGCAATGAACCATGGGCGCGTCTGGGGAGAAGACGCGGACAGGTACTTTCCGGACGCAGAGCAGATGATCAAATGGATCGACCAGCCCAGTCTTGTGCCGTTTCTCGCGCACGTCCCGGACAACGCAAAACCGCGTTTCCGGGACTTTGTCATCAGGAGAATGATCGAAGAGACGCGACAGGACGACGGCAGGTGCTTTGAGACTTTCCGTCGAATCAACGTGTCTGCGCGGGCTTGTTACTCCATCACCTCGTAGCTGACATACGCGAAGCGGCGGCTGTCCGGCGCCCAGGAATACACGTTCAGGGTGCCCTGCCCGCCGAACAGCCGGACCACTTCGTGGATCTCCGGCTTCGTCAGCGTGTCGCCCGGCGCGGGCATGACGCGCAGCACGACGTTCTGGTTAGGCGGGTGCCCCTTGGTCCCCTTGGGGAACGACAGGAACACGATCCACTTCCCGTCCGGCGAGATGTGCGGGAACCAGTCTTCGAGATCGTCGCTCGTCACGCGCTCGGCCCGCTCGTCGTTCGGACCGGCGCCCGAGGCCGGCATACGCCAGATGTCCCACGATCCGGAACGGTCCGAGTTCCAGTAGATCCACTTGCCGTCGGGTGAGTATTCCGGGCCATCGTCGTACGCCGGATCGACGGTCAGGCGTTCCTCGGCACCGCCCGCGATGGGGATGCGGTAGATGTCGAAGTTGCCGCTGCGCTGGGCGCAGTAGACCACCGCCTTACCGTCCGGCGCCCAGCCGTGGAAGTAGCTCGGCGCCTTCTGGGTGATCTGCCGCGGCACTCCACCCGCCGACGGCAGGACGTACATCTCGCCGGCGGAGACGACGATCTGCGAACCGTCGGGCGAGATGCCGTGGTCGTTGTTGATGCCGTTCACGGGGCCCATGTCGACCGAGGCCGGCTCGCCCTCCGCGGCCGGGATCTTCCATAGCCTGCCCTCGGAATTCAAGAGCAGGTAGGTGCCGTCGGGCGCCCAGTTCGGCGCTTCGAACAGGCGATCCGCGGTGAAGACGACGCGTTTGTTCGTGCCATCGCGATCGATGACGGTGACCAGGCTCCGCACCTTCGGCCGCGGCTGCGCGCCCAATAGTGCAGCCAGCATAAACGGAGCAAAGGCGAAGAGAGCGGCAACGAGGAATCTCATACGCCCGAGTGTAGCGCGCGCATCGAGCGCCACGGTAGACTCGAAACAGAACAACTCAGCGGAGGGCTATCCCATGTACGACATGAAGAACCT
>CAZBQQ010000132.1:3702-10492 GCA_964493965.1 uncultured Solibacteraceae bacterium | reverse complement strand
ACTCGAAACAGAACAACTCAGCGGAGGGCTATCCCATGTACGACATGAAGAACCTTGCCAAGCTCAAGACCATCGAGGCCAACGCGCCAGACGCGATGAAGGCGTTCTGGGCGTTCGACAAAGCCGCGATGGCCGCCGGGGCGATTCCCGTCAAATACAAGGAGTTGATTGCGCTGGCCGTCGCGCTCACCACGCAGTGCCCGTATTGCCTCGAGATCCACAGCAACAAGGCCCGCGAGGCAGGCGCCACCGAGCAGGAGATGGCCGAGGTCGTAACGGTAGCGGCGGCTCTTCGGGCCGGAGCCGCCATCACTCACGGCACACACACCGTCAAATAGCGGCTACGCCACCCCGTACCGCTTGAACCACTCCAGCATCCTTTTCCAGCCGTCTTCGGCGGGACCCTGGCTATAGCTGGGCCGGTAATCGGCGTTGAAGGCGTGCCCCGCGTCCGGATAGACGATGATCTCCGACGGGTTCCCCGCGGCCTTGAGCGCGGCGCGCATCTGCCCGATCGAGTCCTGCGTGATGCCCTGGTCCTGCCCGCCATACAGGCCCAGCACCGGCGTCTTGAGCGAAGGCGCGATGTCGATCGGGTTCCGCGGATGCAGCTCGTCGGTTGGCCCCACCAGCCGGCCGTACCACGCCGCCGCGGCCTTCACCTCGGGGTTGTGCGCGGAATACAGCCACGAGATCCTGCCGCCCCAGCAGAAGCCCGTGATGCCCAACTTCGCGGCGTTCCCGCCCTGGGAGGATGCGGCCCACCGCGCCGCGTCGTCCAGGTCCGCCAGGACCTGCGCATCGGGCACCTTCGAGACCACGTTCTTGATGATCTCCTGGATGTCGGTCGTTGTGGCGACGTTACCTTGCCGTGCGTACAGCTCTGGCGCTACCGCCAGGTAGCCGCGCTTGGCGAGGCGCCGGCACAGGTCGCGTATGTGCTCGTGCACGCCGAAGATCTCCTGAACCACCAGCACGACAGCGAGCCCCTTGCCTTTGGCGGGTTTGGCCCGGTAGCCCGGCATCTCTCCGTCGCGCACCGGGATCTTCACCTCCGCCGCGTCGAGGCCCTCGGTATCGGTGGTGATGGTTCCGGCCGCGACCGGCGCGACGGCTGCGGCAAAGCCGACCGCCAGCTCGGTGACCAAAAACTGCCTGCGATTGATGTCCACTTGGCTCAACACATTACCCCTCTTTCTTGCGCCCATTGTATCGCGGCGCCGTAAAGATTTGTAATCACGCGAACCGAAATGGTCGCCCGTGCGTACATATAGGCAGAGGAGGGGAACACAAGATGAAACCACTAAAGAAGGGGATGCGATGGGGCCTGGTGGCCCTGATGCTCGCTGCTCCGGTGCTGGTTCAAGCGACCAGTCCAAGCGTCCCGCCGACCCTGGAACAGAGGGTCCACCATGAGCTGGCGATGCTCCCGTACTACAACGCCTTCGACATCCTGCAGTTCACCGTTTCAGGCGACAGCGTGACGCTGTCCGGAGCGGTTACCGACCCCGTCTTGAAATCGGACGCGGGCAACGTGGTGAAGCGCATTGCAGGTGTGAAGACGGTAACCAACGACATTGAAGTTCTGCCGCTTTCGCCGATGGACTGGCAAATCCGCCGGGCGGAAGTGCGAGCGATTTACCGGTATGCCGCTCTGGGACGGTATGCCATGGGGGCGGTGCCCTCGATTCACATCATCGTCAAGAACGGGCACGTGACCCTGGACGGTGTGGTGGATAGCGAGATGGACCGGAACCTGGCTGGAATCCGTGCCAACGGCGTGCCCAACGTTTTCTCGGTGACCAACCACCTCGTTGTCGGCAAGTCCTGACGAAGCGACTGGGGCGGTAGCTGTTCCGGGACCCCTTTCGGCGCTGCCACGGCCCCTTTCGTGCTGGCCCGAGCACCGAGCTGATCAAGGCCGCCTGCCCCTAGGAGTGGGGGTGGGCGGCCAGTTTTTTTGTGGAGTCCGCTCCGTGATGATCGCGGTTCGGTGCAGGTGGGCCGGCGCTCAACGCCGGGCGGCCAGCTTCTTCTTGACCTCTTCGGCGCGCTTGTCGTCGGGCGCGAGTTCCACGAACTTCGACCAGGCTTCGCGAGTGGCCTTCTTGTCCTTGAGCTTCTCTTCCGCCTCGCCCCACCAAAAATAGGCCTCGGCATAACCGGGGTTCCATTTCGTCGCCTCGACGAAGCGGTTGGCCGCGGCCAGATAGCTCCCCTTCTTCAAGTAGAACTGGCCCGTCTTGACTTCCTTCTCGGCCTGCAGAGGGTTAAAGGCGTACTCTTTCTTGGGCTGGAGCGTTTCGTCCTCTTCGGGCGGGGCCTGCTCCTTGGCCGGAGCCTGCTCCTTGGGCTGCTTCTGCTCGGCTCCCAGGACCCCGCAGAACAGCGCCAAAACCGCGATCCATGCTCGGTTCCGTGGCACAATTCAAGTATAAGCCGCGCGTTCGTTGACGCGCGCTTCCGCAAATGGACCTTCGAGAAACAGCCAGCCAGTTGCCCTTGCTGCCCGGCGTCTACCTCTACCGCGACGAGGCGGGGACGGTGCTCTACGTCGGCAAGGCGAAGAACCTGCGCGCCCGCGTGCGCAGCTATTTCTCCGACGAGCGCCTGGCCGACTCCAAGACCGACACGCTGATCGCGCACGCGCACGACATCGAATACATCCTGGTGGATAACGAGAAGGAAGCGCTGGCGCTCGAGAACAATCTCATCAAGCAGTGGCAGCCTCGGTACAACGTCCTGCTGCGCGACGACAAGACCTACCCCTACGTCAAGCTCACCAATGAGAAATACCCGCGCGTCTATGTCACGCGCCGGATTCTGAAGGACGGCGCCACTTACTACGGCCCGTACTTCCCGGCCAACCTGGCGTACCGGCTGGTCCATTTCATTCACCGCTTCTTTGGCGTGCCGTCGTGCCGAATAGATTTGACCCGGCGCCATCCCCAGCCCTGCCTGCAGTACCACATACACCGCTGCAAGGGGCCGTGCGTCGAGGGTCTGGTCGCGGACGAGACTTACGCGGCGGCGGTGAAGGAAGTCCGCCTGTTCCTCGAAGGCCGCCACCGCGACCTGATCGCGGAGCTGCGCGGGCACATGCAGCAGGCCTCCGAGGAGATGCACTTCGAGCAGGCGGCCGTGCTGCGCGACGTGATCTCGACGGTCGAGGAGATGGCGCAGCGCCAGGTGATGGCCGCCGCCGAGGGCGACGACATCGACATTTTCGGCTGGTATGCTGAGCCGCCGCTGGTGGCCGCCAACGTGTTCCACCTGCGCAACGGGCGCATCGTGGACCGCCGCGAGTTCTTCTGGGAGGACCGCGCCGAGTTCGACCCACCCGAGTTCGCCTCGCAGCTTCTCAAGCAGTTCTATCTCGACCAGCAATACGTTCCGGGTCTGATCCACGTGCCCGCCGAGTTCGAGGACCGCGAGGTGATCGAAGAGGTGCTCTCGGAGAAGCGCGGCCACAAGGTGGAGATCCACACGCCTCAGCGGGGGCCGAAGCGGGCCATGCTGGGTCTGGCGGAGACCAACGCGAAGCACCTGTTCGACCAGCGATTCCGCGTGCTGAAACCGTCCTCGAAGGCGATTAAGGAGGCGGTGGAGAACCTGCTGGGACTGCCCAAGGCGCCCGATCGCATCGAGTGTTTCGACATCTCCCACATACAGGGGACCGACAAGGTGGCCAGCATGGTGGTGTGGGAAAACGGCCGCATGAAGAAGTCGGACTACCGCAAGTTCATCATCCGCGAGGTGGAGGGCAACGACGATTTCGCCTCCATGCGCGAAGTGATCCGGCGCCGGTACGGGCGGCTGCTGGAGGAGAAGAAGCCCATGCCCGACCTGGTGCTGGTGGATGGCGGCCTGGGCCAACTGCACGCGGCGGCGGAGTCGCTGCTGTCCCTGGGCCTCGTGGACCTGCCGCTGGCGTCGATCGCAAAGCGCGAGGAGATCATCTACGTTCTAGGTCAGGAGGACGAGCCGGTGGTGCTGGACCGTTTCTCGCCGGTGCTGCATCTGATCCAGAGCGTGCGCGACGAAGCGCACCGCTTCGCGGTCACCTTCCACCGTTCGCGCCGCGACTCCCAGCGGCTGACCTCCGAGATGGAGCAGATCCCCGGCATCGGCCCGAAGACTGTACGCAAGCTGCTCCAGCGATTCGGCAGTCTGGAGAACGTGCGCCACGCGCCGATCGAGGAGCTCTCGGCCGCGCTCGGTCCGGCGGCGGCGCGGAAGGTCTCGGAGCACTACCACACCGGGGTGGAGAAGGGCTGAGATGACCGACCCAAAAGAGCTGGCGGAAGACCCGTCGGTGATCGTGGTCGATCTATATCCCCATCCCCTCGGAGACGGACAAATGCTCTACCTGGACGTTCAGTCTCCCGAGGCTCTTGGGCAACTGCGTGCTGTCTTCGTGGAACTGGCCGAAGGGAGAGCGAGGGAGGTTAGCCTGAGCAGCGTCGGGTGGGCGGCACTTACCCAGCGCGTCCGCGATGTGACGTTGAAGCTGATGAACGCTGGCGAAGAGCCCTCGCGGACGGTCGAGCTTCGCGAGGGAAGGCCGGGGGCGTCGAGCGTCGAGTGGACCAGGCATTCGGCGGGTTGGCTGGAGTGTGCTGTGCTCCTGGACGGGCTGACGCCGGTCCACCACGAATACATGAACAGTGGCACCAAGGACGATGCCGAAATCGAGGTTTCATTTCGGGAGTCCGGCGCGGAGCATCGCTTCTGGCACCTGAGGGAGTAGCTCAGGAAGTGATCCGGCGCCGGTACGGGCGGCTGCTGGAGGAGAAGAAGCCCATGCCCGACCTGGTGCTGGTGGATGGCGGCCTGGGCCAACTGCACGCGGCGGCGGAGTCGCTGCTGTCCCTGGGCCTCGTGGACCTGCCGCTGGCGTCGATCGCAAAGCGCGAGGAGATCATCTACGTTCTAGGTCAGGAGGACGAGCCGGTGGTGCTGGACCGTTTCTCGCCGGTGCTGCATCTGATCCAGAGCGTGCGCGACGAAGCGCACCGCTTCGCGGTCACCTTCCACCGTTCGCGCCGCGACTCCCAGCGGCTGACCTCCGAGATGGAGCAGATCCCCGGCATCGGCCCGAAGACTGTACGCAAGCTGCTCCAGCGATTCGGCAGTCTGGAGAACGTGCGCCACGCGCCGATCGAGGAGCTCTCGGCCGCGCTCGGTCCGGCGGCGGCGCGGAAGGTCTCGGAGCACTACCACGCCGGGGTGGAGAAGGGCTGAAGAAAAGGCTTTGGGCCACGAATCCAGCCTTGTTCTAGCGCCGCGAGGCGCTTGGGTCGCCTGTCGGCGGGGGCGCGTGGTCTTCTTTCGCGGGAGGGCCGAGCAGCTCCGTGAAGATGGGCTTCAGCGCGTCCGCCCAGACCTGGTAGCCCTTGAGCGTGGGATGCAGCCGGTCGCCGGCGTTCATCATGCCGTCGAGCAGCTTCCCATCCGGCGTCGCCAGCTTGTCGTTGATATTCAGGTACCTGACCCGCTTGCCGTCTGCCAGCTTGGAGAGATTGCTGTTGATTTTATCGATGATGGGCAGTGCCGTCATGTTGTCGTTCCGGGGCAGAATGCCCGTGACGACGATCACGGCGCCGGGGGCCTTGGCCTCGATCACGCGCAGGATGGCCTCCAGCCCACGGGTGATCTCCGCTGCCCTGGCGTCGACGCTCTCCGCCGGAATCGCCTCGCCGCCCACGTTGTTCGTGCCGGCGAGCAGCACCACAACCTTGGGGTTGACTCCGTCCAGCTCTCCGTGCTCGAGACGCCACAGGATGTTCTGCGTCCGGTCCGCGCCCCACCCGAAATCGGCCGCGTTCCAGCCGAAGAAGTTCTGGTTCCAGTTGGCCAGCAGGTTGGGATAGTCGGTCGCGCCCCAGCGCCGCGCTATGGAGTCTCCTTCGAAGTAGACATCGATGTGGCCAGCGCGGGCTTTGGCCACTAACTGCTCGTGAGCGGCGAGAGAATTCGGATCGGTGCGCGCCGCGGGCACGTCGGCCGGTGGCGCCACAGGGGTGCGGCCCGTGAACGTGTCCGCCCACGCGATGAAGTATCTCCAGTTCGGGCCGTCCGTATGGCCGCCGTCATGCTGGCGCCAGGCGAGTTCGCCATTAAGCAGGCTTGTGTTGACCGGCGGCATTTCCGTGACCCCCAGATCCTTCGCGCCCAGGAGCCGGAAGACCGGCCCGGCGGCGACGGTGGCCATGAAGCTGCCCTTCTGGTCCAGCCATTTTGCATCGCCCTTCTCCGGCACACCATAGCTGATGAAGGTGAGGCGCGGAGCGCACAACGCGATGAGCTCGTTCGCGTCGACGGGTAAGTCGCCGGCGTTCTTGCTACTGCCGTACTTCAGGAAGTTGCCGGCCATCCAGTGGTATTCGCCCGATCCCGTGAGGTTCTCGACCGCTTCGCCAAAATTGCGGCGGTGCGGTTTGGCGCCGCCTTCCCCGGAAGACCCGACCAGCACCACGGCGAAGCGCGTGTCGAACGCCATGGTCGCTAGCGCGGCCTTGCCGTAGCGGGAGACACCTTCAATGCCGGCGTGCTTCGCGTCCACGGCTTTGTCGGTTTCGAGATAGTCAAGGCCGCGGGAGGCGCCCCAGGCCCACGCCCGCAGCGCGCCCCAGTCATCCGGCTTGCGCGGGTGGCCCAGGTTGACCAGGCCGATGATGCCCTTGGTCAGGCCCGCGCCGTTGTCCGGCTGGATGGTCGTGGGATTGATAAAAGCGTAACCCCAGCCGTCCGCGATGAGTTGCTCGCTCGCCGGAGTATCGCCGCCCGC
>CAZBQQ010000132.1:0-3602 GCA_964493965.1 uncultured Solibacteraceae bacterium | reverse complement strand
AACGAGCCGGCGATGCTGTACGTTGAAGTGGCCGCCGATCCGGTGATCCATCTTGGCGCCGCGATCGCTCCGCAGAGGCTGCAGCCTTCCGTTCCCCGCCCGGCCGATTTCGACACCTTCTGGAACACGAAACTGAAGGCCCTGCGCGGAATCCCGATCAACCCGGAACTCACGCCACTGGAAGGGGTGGCAGACGTGGAACTGTACGGGGTCCGGCTGGAGAGCCTCGGTTCGCACGTGCAGGGCTACCTCGCCAAGCCTGCCAAGCCCGGGAAGTTTCCTGCCCTGGTCATCTACCAATACGCCGGCGTGTACGCTCTACGGCCGGAGACGGTGACGGATCGCGCGGCCGAGGGATGGCTTGCGTTCAACGTCGATTCGCACGACCTTCCGCCCGGCGAGGCGACCGGCGTCAGCAATGACTACCGGGCGATCGGGAACACCAGCAGGGAAACCTCCTACTTCCTCAACATGTATCTCCGCGACGCGCGCGCGATCGACTACATCGCGAGCCGGCCGGACTGGGACGGCAAGACCATCGTCGTCACGGGCACCAGCATGGGCGGCCAGCAGAGCCTGGCCGCTGCCGGCCTCAGTCCCAAAGTGACCGCGGTGCTGGTGAACGAACCCGCGGGCGCCGATTCCAATGGCGATTTGCACGGCCACAAGGCCGGCTATCCGAACTGGCCATCCGACGATCCCAAGGTCATGCAGACGGCCTTGTATTTCGACACGGTGAATTTCGCGTCGCGCATCAAGGCGCCGGTGCTCGCCGCGCTCGGCTTTATCGACACCATCGCGCCGCCGACGGGCATCTGGATCGCGGTGAATCAGGTCCCCGGAGCCAAGGAAGTGGTTGGCATGGTGGACTCCGACCACAACAACATCACGCCCGAAAAGCAGGGCGCCTGGGACTCCCGCTCGAAGGAAGTGCTGGGCCTGATCCTCAGCAGCGGCCAGTTCAAACCGAACTGAGACTCGGCTATGGTGGTGTATATGGTCAGAGCTTGCGCGATCGGCGTGGCGCTGCTGCTCTCGGCTCAGGCGTGGGCGCACCATTCGTTCGCCAGTACGTACTTTCGGGACAAAACCGTGTCGGTTGAAGGCAAGGTGGTGGAGTTCCTCTACCGCAATCCGCATTCGGTGGTTCTGGTGGAAGCCGGCGGCGTCACCTGGGCGGGCGACTGGAGCAGCGCCGGCCAGCTGAGCCGTCAGGGGATCGACGCAGATACGCTCAGGCCGGGCGACCACGTGATCGTCACCGGCAATCCCGGCCGCAATACCGCTGACCACAGGCTCCGCATGCTGACCCTCACGCGGCCATCCGACGGATGGAAGTGGAGCGACTAGGCTTTCCGCTTGCTGACGCGCGGGAGCGGACCTGTCTTCAGTGAGCGGGATCGGCGCGCCACTTGGACTTCCACTCCACGGCGCGGCGCTCGGCCTCGGCCACCTGCTGCGGAACCATCCCGGCGACTAGCGCGTCGCGCAACGCGGAGTATTTCTTGGTGACGGGACCGTGCGCGCGGAAGACGGCGAGGTCCATCCACTCGTACGCTGCCACTCGATCTTCGGGCACGCCCAGGCCGCCGGAATACGCCAGGCTCAACTGGTACTGCGCCGTGGCGAGGCCCTTGTCCGCGGCCTTGCGGTACCAGCGGGCCGCTTCGGCCGGATCGCGCGCCAGGCCACGGCCCTGCGCGTACATCAGACCAAGGTTGAGGGCCCCAATGGCGCTGCCCTGCCCGGCTGCCTGGCGGTACCAGCGCGCGGCCTCGGTGTTGTCCTGGGCGACGCCTTGCCCTTGCTCGTACATCACACCGAGGTTGAACTGCGCGTCCACATCGCCCAGCGCGGCGGCTTTGCGGTACCAGCGCGCCGCCTCCGCGTGGTCGATCGGAAAGCCCTGGCCGCTGTCGTACATCGAACCGAGGTTGAACATCGCCTCGGAGTAACCTTGATCGGCGGCCTTTCGATACCAGCGGGCCGCTTCGGCGTGGTCGATGGCAACACCCGCGCCGTAGTCGTACAGAAATCCGAGGCAGTTCTCGGCCTCGGCGTAGCCCTGCGCCGCCGCCTGGCGGAACCAACGCACCGCCTCGGGGAGATCCTGGCGGACGCCCAGGCCGTCGCGAACCAGTTTGCCCAAGGCAGTCTGTGCCTGTGGGTCGCCTTTGGCGGCATGCTCCCGCAGCGCCTGGAGGGACGCCGGCGTGGGCGTCTGCCCTTCGAGGGGCGCGAGACAGAGCAGCGACAGGACGGCCACGGTCATCAGACGCATAAGCTCCCCAATGCGGGTGCGCGACATAGAAGGGGAGCCGTGCCGCGGAGCGGGGCTGAAGCCCCGCGCGGGCTAAAGCCCGCCCTCCTGCCAGCGTATCGCAGACAAGGGCTGGGGCGGTTACAATAGTGCGGAATGGCCGTGCCGGAACCGAGCCTCGCGTACCTGTCTCAGAACAAGGTCCACTTGTCCGGCGCCGGCGCCACGGACACGCTGGACAGCAAGTTCGGCCGCTCGTTGCGCGACCGCGCCACCGAGATCCACCAGCGGCACGCCTGGAAGACGGCGGGCCGGGGAGCGCAGTTCATGAGCGGCGCGATGTGGGGAGCGCAGGCGGGCGGCGGCGATCCGGGCGAGTTTCGGATTGCCATCACCAGCGTGGCGCACGGGCGCAACCCGGGCGAGTTGCTCTATTCGCTGGAGACGGATTCCATCAGCGGCATCTTCGAGGTGGACGCCGCGGGCGTCGAACAGCGCCTCTTTCACACCGCCGATTTCCGCGTGCGGCACATGGCGCTCAATCCGGACGGGAGCCGCATCGCCGCCTCCATCGTCCATGGCGACTTCACGGCCAACATCGCCATCCTGCAGGTGGAGGGCCCGGAGTTTTTCGAAGCGTCCGAAGGCGACTCCCTCGACCTGGCGCCGCGCTGGGTGCCGGGGCCGGGCCGCAAGCTGGTGTTCCAGAGCGCGGGCGTCGGACGCGACGGCGGTGGGCGCGTCTCGGGCCTGGGCCCGTTCAACGTGCAGCAGATCGACCTCGATTCCGGCGAGATGGAGTGCCTGGCCGAAGACGCGGAGTCCGATCTGCTGGCGCCGCAGAAGGACGCCGGCGGCTCGCTCTACTACATCCGGCGGCCTTACACCGGGGGAGGGCGCAAGGTCAATCCCGCGCGCGCTCTGCTCGACGCCGTGCTGTTCCCCTTCCGCATGGTGCAGGCAATCTTCCAGTACTTCAACTTCTTCTCGATGCGCTACACGGGCAAGCCGCTGACCACGGCGCAGGGCGGAGCGCAACGCCAGCCCGATCTCAAGCAGATGATGATCTGGGGCAACCTGATCGACGCCGCACGTGCCGCGCGCGAAGACCGGCTGGGCGATCCCGAAGCGCCGTCGCTGGTGCCTTCGTCCTGGCAACTGGTGCGGCGGTCGGGGAGCGGCGCCCCGGAGGTGCTGGCCAAGAGCGTCCTCTCGTTCGACCTCGCCGCGGACGGCTCCGTCATTTACAGCAACGGCAGCGCCGTCCACCGCATTGCGCCCGATGGCGGCTCGCGGGAACGCATCGCGGTGGGCAGCATGATCGAGCAAGTGGCCGCGCTGT
>CAZBQQ010000131.1:14578-16115 GCA_964493965.1 uncultured Solibacteraceae bacterium | reverse complement strand
GCGCGCGCCAGGCGCGTGATCGAATCCAGCAGGATCACCACGTCGCGCTTGTGCTCCACCAGCCGCTTGGCCTTCTCGATCACCATCTCGGCCACCTGTACGTGCCGCGCCGCCGGCTCATCGAACGTCGAGCTGATGACCTCGCCGTGGACCGAGCGCTGCATGTCGGTCACTTCCTCCGGCCGTTCGTCGATGAGCAGCACGATCAGCACGATCTCCGGATGATTGGCCGTGATCGAGTTGGCGATCGATTGCAGCAGCATGGTCTTGCCGGTGCGCGGCGGCGAGACGATCAGCCCGCGCTGGCCCTTGCCCAGCGGCGTCAGCAGGTCCATGATGCGGCCCGAGTAGTTGTCCTTGACCGTCTCCAGCTTCACCCGCTCGTTCGGATAGAGCGGCGTGAGGTTGTCGAAGAAGATCTTGTTGCGCGATTCCTCGGGCGGCTCGAAGTTGATCGCGTCCACCTTGATGAGCGCGAAATACCGCTCGCCCTCTTTCGGGGGACGGATCTGGCCCGAGATGGTGTCGCCAGTCCGCAGGTCGAAACGGCGGATCTGCGAAGGCGAGACGTACACGTCGTCGGGACCCGGCAGGTAGTTGTACTCCGGCGCGCGCAGGAAGCCGAAGCCGTCCGGCAGGCACTCCAGCACGCCTTCGGAGAAGATCAGTCCGCTCTTCTCCGCCTGCGCCTGGAGGATCTTGAAGATCACCTCCTGCTTGCGCAGGCCGGAGACGCCGGTCAGCCCCAGCTCTTTGGCGATGGTGTTGAGCTGCTGGATGCTCATGTCCTTGAGCGCGACCAGGTCGAGCGTGGTCGCTGCCGTTGGACCGTTTTTCTGGGGCGGTGCCGCTCCGCCTTGTGCCGCGCTGCGCCCTTTGCGGGCTCCCGTTTGCGGAGGGGCGCCGGCGGGGGGCGTTTGCGTTTGCGCCTGGGGCTTTTCCTCCTGCGTTTGGGTTGGATTTACGACTTCTTCTGGGTTGTCCATATTGCTTGCCAAATCTCCCTTACACCCCGGCCGGTTACGGCCGAGAACGGCATGGCCCCTCCCGCGCCCGCTTGGCGCCCCAGGGCTTCCAGACCGCGTATCTGCTCCGATCGGTTCAGTTTGTCAACTTTCGTGGCGACAACCAGGTGCCGCCGGTTGTGGAACTCCAGCCAGCGCTTGAGTTCCAGGTCCTTCTCCATCCACCCGCGCCTCAGATCCACCAGCAGGATCGCCAGTGCCAGGTTCGGCCGGCACAGCAGGTAATCCTCGATCAACTGCTTCCAGCCCGCGGTAGTCTCCTGGGAAACCTTCGCGTAGCCATACCCGGGAAGATCCACGAAGCAGAACTCCCCGTTCACGCGATAGAAGTGAATCAGTCTTGTCGATCCGGGTTTTTTGCTGGTGTTTGCCAGGTCTCTGCCTCCAAGCAGGCAGTTCAGCAGGCTGGATTTGCCCACGTTGCTCCTGCCGAGGAACGCAACTTCAGGTAGTTCCTCGGGCGGAAACTGCTCCCGGCGGGCTGCTCCAATTATATACTGAGCGGTCACGGT
>CAZBQQ010000131.1:0-14478 GCA_964493965.1 uncultured Solibacteraceae bacterium | reverse complement strand
TGCAACTTTTCTTCGCTCGGCTGCTGGGCTGCGATTTGCTCCACAGGGGGCGCCAGGGGCAGCGCGATGATCTCCCGTTCCAGGGCGATCTTCAGCACCTCGTCCATCGATTCGACGAAGTGCAATTTCATCTCCCCGCGGATGGCCTCCGGAATATCCGGCAGATCCTTCTCGTTGTCCTTGGGGACGATCGCCTCCCGAATGCCATGGCGGCGCGCCGCCAGCAGTTTCTCCTTCAGCCCGCCGATGGGCAGCACGCGCCCACGCAACGTGATCTCCCCCGTCATCGCGATGTCGCATCGCACCGGAATTCGGGTCAATGCGCTTATGATCGCGGTCGCCAGGGTGATGCCCGCCGACGGCCCATCCTTGGGGATGGCACCCTCTGGGACGTGCACGTGAATATCCAGGTTCCGGTAAAAATCACGCGGCAGGCCCAACTGGTGCGCCCGGGACCGGGTATAGCTCATGGCCGCCTGCGCGGATTCCTGCATGACATCGCCCAACTTCCCCGTCGTCGTGAGCTTTCCCTTGCCGTCCATGATCTGGGCTTCGGTAGTTAGGATCTGGCCACCAACTTCGGTCCAAGCCAGCCCGACCGCCGCCCCGATCTCATTGCATTTATCGGCTTCCGTGTCCCGGAACTTCAGGGGGCCGAGGTACTCCGGCACCAGCGCCGCGGTGATCACGGCGCGCTCCGGCTGCGCCTGCTCTTTTCCGTCCGCGCCCGGGCCCATCGCGTTCACCGACCGCCGCGCCACCTTGCGGCAGATGTTGCCGATCTCCCGCTCCAGGTTGCGCACCCCGGCTTCCCGCGTGTAGTACTGAACCAGGGTCATCAGGCCCTCGTCGGTGAACTCCACCAGCTTGTCCGAGAGGCCCGTCTCCTTCATCTGCTTCTTCACCAGGAACCGCTTGGCGATCTCCATCTTCTCGAGTTCGGTATAGCCCGAGAGCCGGATCACTTCCATGCGGTCCTGCAAAGCCGGCGGCACCGTGTGCAGCACGTTGGCCGTGGCGATGAAGAACACCTGGCTCAAATCGTATTCCACGTCGAGGTAGTGATCCATGAACATGTAGTTCTGTTCCGGGTCCAGCACCTCGAGAAGCGCCGCCGAGGGATCGCCCCGGAAATCCATGGACATCTTGTCCACTTCGTCCAGCATGAACACCGGATTCCGCGTGCCCGCCTTGCGCATCATCTGGATGATCTGGCCCGGCAGCGCGCCGATATACGTGCGTCTGTGCCCGCGGATCTCAGCCTCGTCCCGCACGCCGCCAAGCGAGAGGCGGATGAACTTCCGCCCGGTGGCCTTGGCGACCGACATCCCCAGCGACGTCTTGCCCACGCCCGGCGCGCCCACAAAGCACAGAATGGAACCGCGCGGGTTCTTCACCAGCCGCCGCACCGCCAGGAATTCCAGGATCCGCTCTTTGATCTTCTCGAGGCCGTAGTGATCGGATTCCAGCACTTCCTCGGCGAACTTCAGGTCGCGGATCTCCTTCGACTTCTGCTTCCACGGCACCGCCAGCAGCCATTCCAGGTAGTTGCGCGAGACCGTGGACTCGGCCGACATCGGCGGCATGTTCTCCAGCCGCTTCAGCTCCGCGATCGCCTTCTCGAAGGCGTCCTTGGTCATCCCCGCGGTCTCAATCTTCTTCTTCAGCTCATCGATCTCGCTCTTCTCGCCGCGGCCCAGTTCCTTCTGGATGGCCTTGATCTTCTCGTTGAGGTAGTATTCCTTCTGCGCGCGCTCCATCTGCCGCTTCACGCGGCCCTGGATGGTGCGGTCGACGTTCAGCTTTTCGATCTCGATGTCAAGCAATTCGGCGACTCGTGTCAGCCGCTCGATGGGATCGAAGATTTCCAGCAGCTCCTGCTTCTCTTCGATGGTGAGCTGCAGATTGGCGCCGATCGTGTCCGACAGCTTCCCCGGATCGTCCACCCGGATCGCCGCGATCATGGTCTCGTAGTTCAGGTTTTGGCTGAGCTTGATGTACTGTTCGAAAAGCGTGGTGACGCGCGAAACCAGCGCTTCCAGTTGCGGCCCCGCGTCCACCTTGTAGTGCGCTACTTTCACCACCGCCCGGAAAAAGCCTTCGTCGTCGGTGACCGAGACGATCTTGCCCCGCTCGATGCCTTCCACCAGGACCTTAATGTTCCCGTCCGGCAGGCGCAGGCTCTGCACGATGTTGACGATCGTCCCGACGCTGTAGATCTCCTCCGGCCGCGGCTCGTCTGTCGAGGCGTCGTGCTGCGTGGCCAGGAAGATCCGTTTGTCCCCTCCCAGCGCCTCCTCCAGCGCGCGCACGCTCGAGTCGCGCCCCACCACGAACGGAGTCATCATGTGCGGGAAGATAACCACGTCCCGCACCGGCATCATCGGCAAACGTCTTGAATCCGACTTTTCCTTGGATGTAAGCATTTTTTGTCTTTCAATCGCCAGCCGGCGCTCGAAGATGCACCAGCCATCCCACTTCTTGCCTCGGGACCGAAATGCACCCCCCAGCTCACTTCGTGCTTCCGGCCTGTTGGGATTATGTCTCTAGAAACCAGGGACCGGCCCCACACGGGACCGTCTGCGAATGCCGCATACGGAAGAGAACAAGACGCCCCAGGAACGCCCTACCCAGCCTTCTCCAACAATGCCAGACTGATCTTCTGGGTCATCACCATCTCCTTAGTCACCAAAAACTCGCGAACTTTCTTGTATGACGGGAGATAGTACATCAGGTCCAGCATCAGATCTTCCAGGATCATGCGCAGGCCCCGCGCCCCAACCTTGCGCTCCATCGCGAGTTCCGCGATGGCCTCCAGCGCTTCGTCGCTAAATTTCAGTCTAACATTTTCGAACTCGAACAACCGCTGGTACTGCTTGATGATGGCGTTCTTGGGCTTGATCAGGATCTGCATCAGGGCAGACTTGTCCAGGTCTTCGAGAATCCCCACCACCGGCAGACGGCCGATGAACTCCGGAATGAACCCGAACTTGATGAGATCGACGGGCTGGATTCGCTCCAGCAGATCGATGTCCCGCTTGCCGGAATTGGCCACGTAGGGCTTGTTGCCGTCCGCTTCCGCCGCCAGGAAGCCCATCGATTTCTTGCCGACCCGGCGCGCGATGATCTTCTCGAGGCCGACGAACGCGCCGCCGCAGATGAACAGGATGTTGGTGGTGTCCACCGGCGTGAACTCCTGGTGCGGGTGCTTCCGCCCACCCTGGGGCGGAACATTCGCGATCGTGCCTTCCAGGATCTTCAACAGCGCCTGCTGGACTCCCTCGCCCGAGACATCGCGCGTGATCGACGGGTTCTCGTCCTTGCGGCTGATCTTGTCTATCTCATCGATGTAGATGATGCCGGTCTGGCACCGCTGCACGTCCCAGTCCGCGTTTTGCAGCAGGCGCAGGATTATATTTTCGACATCCTCACCCACATAGCCCGCTTCGGTCAGGGTGGTGGCGTCCACGATGGCGAACGGCACATCCAGGATCCGGGCCAGCGTTTGCGCCAGCAAGGTCTTGCCTGACCCCGTGGGGCCCATCAGTACGATGTTCGATTTGGCCACCTCCACATCCCCACTTCGCTGCTTGTTCATGTGGATGCGCTTGTAGTGGTTATAGACAGCCACCGCGAGCTTCTTCTTGGTGGCGTCCTGGCCGATCACGTACTGATCCAGGTATTCCTTCAGTTCCAACGGCTTAGGGAGTTTATGCGGGGCGGAATAGGGCGAATCGTGCCGGTCGTCTTCGAGGATCGAATTGCATACCGCGATGCACTCGTCGCAAATGTAAGCTCGCGGGTAATCGCTCGGCGAAGAGATCAGTTTTCCAACGACATCCTGGCTTTTATGGCAGAAGGAACAGCGCAACGGCTCGTCAGAACCAACGCGTTTCATTTAAGATAGCTCCCGAACCGCGCTCAACATAAATGACCACACGGAGACACCCCCATTATCGCCGGAATGTCGCCTACTCGCAACGGGAAGTTGGGGTACTGGCCCGTACCCCCAGTACCACCCTGCAGGCCGGGACCGCGCCGTCGGGATTCGTCGACTCCGCAAACCGGCGCCGCCTCGGGGTTCGCCGACTCCGCAAACCGGGGACTGGACCGAAGTTTCGCCGCCTTTGCGAAACTCATGGATGTCCCAAGGTTTGCCCCGTGTAGAATCCAGCTCTTATGTCCCTACCGCCCCCGCCCGCTCGGGATCTCACCCGCAGCGAAGACCAGCGGCCGGTCCAGAACCATCTCCACGCTCGTGCCCTGGGCCAGGACCGTATCCGGCCCGTGCGACAGCAGCAGTCCGGCCACCGCTCCGGCCGCGGCGCCCACGCCCAGCCCCGCGCCCGCATGCCCCGCCGCCGCCCCTGCGATTCCTCCGACCGATGCCCCCGCGGCCGTCGTCTTTGCCACGGTCCCGGCCGTTCCGGTCTTGTCGCCCTCGCCCTTGATGGAGCCCTCCTGCGGATCGACATGACCGTGCGTCGAGGCGTCCACCTGGTCCACCCGCGCGTTGAAATCGCGCGTGACCCCGTTGGAAAGAGTCAGCGAATCGAATCGGATGAACACCTCGCCCCGGCCCTTCAGGTGCCCCGGCGGTTTGACGAAGGTCAGCGTGCCGGCTACGTTGCTGCCCGGCGGGATCACCACCACGCCCTTGCTGAGAATCGGGAAAGCCGTCCGCAGGTACACCCGGTCTCCCTCCGACGAGTGCTTCATACTCACGGAGTTGACCAGTACGAGCGGAATCCGCGTGCCGGCCTCGATCATGTACTCGGTCGGTTTCGGAGGATCTGCCGAGCCTGCCGACGCAACCGCCGTCCCTGCGTCCGCCCTCTCGTAAACCAGCGTCGCCTCGACGTCGCGGCCAGCAATTTCCCGCGTGACCGTCAGAACCCTGCGGTCTCGGGAAATGGTCCACCGGTCCATCTGGGTATAATTCCGGGCCGGGTCATTCACAATTGTGTTGACCAGCAGCGCCGAACCCTCCCATTTGGCGACCGTGTTCAGCGACCGCCGCCCGATCCTGGCCCTGACCTCTTTGCCGTCGGTGGTGAAGGACCACCGGACCGCGCCCGCCGCGCACTCAACCGCGCGGTCGTGGTGTTCGATCTCGATCGCGCCCGCGGGAGCTTCAGGCAGAGTTCCAGCCTCGACGTGCTGGGACTTCAGCTTCCAGCTCCCGCTGAAATCCTGGCCCCACGCCAGCGCAACGAAAATGAAAAAGAACGCGAGGACGGAAGCTATTCTCAACACTAATCGACAAATACCGCAAACCAGCCCGCAATACAAGAGAAAAGAAGGTTGGACAAGCTTCACTTGAGCCGGACCAGCGGCTCTGGCTTTTTGGGTTGGCTTCTTCCCAGCCAAAGCGCCAGCGGCATGACGGTGAGCAGAATCAGAGTCAACAGGACGGCGGCCACCGGCGCCAGCAGCAAGACGAGGGCCGGTTTCTCGGTCCACAACCGTCCCACCATTCCCCGTATTGACGCCCCGTCTTGGAAGATTTCGAGCGCCGTCTTAGCTGCAAGAAGCCAGAGAACACCCAACACCGCCACGAGGCAAGGCAAGAATACCTTCCACCACGTCGGAGTACCAGGAGGCATGAGCGATGCGTGGCCGAGGATCGGGTACCCATATCGCCAACGAAACCATCCCGCGACCAGCCCGGCTCCGACCATGCCGCCGTAGAAGCCGAATAACCGGATCCAGGGTTTGAATACTCGGTCCACGCACAAAGTCCCTAGATCAGCTTGCGGCTTGGGAGAGGCTACGTCAAGAAGGGCTACGACCCGATCAAATTGATCTGCCCGATGCCCCCAGTGACCGTCAGCCGCAGATGAACGTCGGACTTCCCATACGCGTCGTTCACGTAGTAGCTGCCTTCCTTGTGAAGGCCGCCCTGCACGTTGACCCCGCCCAGTCCGCCGGTGGCCGTAGCCCGCACACCCACGTCGCGCGGCAGTCGCACCGTGGCTTCGCCCACGCCGCCGCGCACCTCCGCCTCCAGGTCGTGATCCCAGCCCCCGGTCAGGTCAACCTGCAACTCGCCTGCTCCGATCTCGATCTCCAGGCGCCGCAGCGCCGTGCCCGAGAGCTTCAGGGTACCTTTGCCCGCTCCCACGTTGACCCGCAGCTCGACCGGTATTTTGTCGTTCAGGTGCAGGTCCCAGCGGTTCTCCCGTCGGCCCGTGTTGAAGCCATGCACCGGAGGCTGGCGGACCGTGAGGTAGCCACGGCCGGCGCTGACGTCGTACTTGATCTCCGGCTTCCAGGAGCGCACCGAGTAGTGGAAATCGGCGTCCAGCAACTTCGCGCTGCCGCCCTCCATCCACAGCTCGCCGGCACCCATATCCACCTGAATCCGCGCCGATTCGGCCCCCGCCAGCTCCACCGATCGCGTGTCCGACGTCTCCTGCTGCTGCTCGTAAGGAGCGCAACCCGCCGCGAGCATGGCGGCGCCGGCAACCACGGCCAGGCAAGTTCTGTTCATGCCTAAAGATACGACGATTCAGCGGCGCATGTTCCACCCCTCGCGATCGGCAGGTCGGCCAGAAGTCGTGGCGCAGGCACTCGTGCCTACCGGGTCCCGCTCCCGCCCACCCGATTTTTCGGGTATTCGGCTCTTGTTTGTGGTATAAGATTTAGGAGCATTTGACGCGGGCGCCGCTATTGGTGCGCCCGGGTCGGGTCGCTAAGATTACCGCGATCAGGCATCGGAGGTCCCGCCCGGGCGCCGCTACCCGACTCGCTTAAAAGAAGGATCAGAGATGAAGGAAAAAGGTGTAGTGAAGTGGTTCAATGCAGCCAAGGGGTACGGCTTCATTCAAAGAGAAACGGGGGAGGACGTGTTCGTGCACTACTCCGCCATCCAGTCTTCCGGGTACCGCACTCTCGATGAGGGCGCCCAGGTCGAGTTCGCCGTGAAGAAGGGCCCGAAAGGCCTGCAAGCCGAGGATGTGAAGCTCATCTGACCAAAAGTTTTCGGGGCGGCGCGCTCGATCCGCCGCCCCTTCTCCGCGGTGCTCCTGCCCGATGTTGAAGCGGACCTCGCAACATGGTCAAATAGGGGTTACCCCAGCAGGCCCGAGCTAAACCTGGAGGACTACCGGATTGAATAGTGCGATCCTGGCCCTGGAAGACGGAACGGTCTTCGAGGGCAGCAGTTTTGGTGCGCGCACCCAGTGCTCCGGAGAAGTCGTCTTCAATACGGCGATCACCGGCTACCAGGAGATCTTCACCGATCCTTCCTACTGCGGCCAGATCGTCGTCCTCACCTATCCCCAAATCGGCAACTACGGCGCCAACCATTGGGACAGCGAATCGTCCCGCCCTTACATCGAAGGACTGGTGGTGCGCGAGTTCTCGCCCGTCGCCAGCAACTGGAGGCGTGACGAGGACGCCAACCACTTCCTCGAAGCCGCCAACATCCCGGTGATCGCCGAGATCGACGCCCGTGCCCTGGTGCGCCATCTCCGCAACCGAGGCGTGATGCGCGGCGTGCTCTCCACCGCCGGCGGCGACTCCAAGGAACTGGTGGAGAAGGCGCGCAACATTCCCACTATGGCCGGCCTCGACCTCGCAACCCGCGTCTCCACCACCGCCCGCTACGAGTGGAACCAGGACGTGGATGCCTGCTCGCCATCCGAAGACTGGGGCCGCGCCGCCGAACGCGAGTTCCACGTGGTCGCCTACGACTTCGGGATCAAGCGCAATATCCTGCGCCGCCTGGTGCACTCGGGCTGCCAGGTGACCGTCGTCCCGGCGTTGACCTCCGCCGAAGACGTGCTCGCGCTCAAGCCCGATGGAGTGTTCCTCTCCAACGGCCCCGGCGATCCCGAGCCGCTTACCACCCAAATCGGAAACATCCGCAAGCTGGTCGGCAAGACGCCGTTGTTCGGCATCTGCCTGGGCCAGCAGTTGCTCGGCCTCGCCCTTGGCGGCCGCACCTACAAGCTGAAGTTCGGCCATCGCGGTGCCAACCACCCGGTGTTGAACAAGGTGACCGGACGGGTCGAAATCACTTCGCACAACCACGGCTTTGCGGTGGACCCCGACTCGCTCAACCCGACCGATATCGAGCTGACCCACGTCAACCTGAACGACGGGACGCTGGAAGGTTTCCGCCACCGCACCGAGCCGGTGTTTTGCGTTCAGTATCACCCCGAAGCCGCCCCCGGCCCCCACGACTCCCTCTACCTCTTCGAGGATTTCAAACGCCTGATGCGATCAGTACCGAGCCGCGACCGCAAGGGAGCGGTCTAGCCCATGCCGAAACGCACTGACATCCACAAAATCCTGATCGTGGGTTCCGGCCCCATCGTCATCGGCCAGGCGTGCGAGTTCGACTATTCCGGCGTGCAGGCCTGCAAGGCCCTGAAGGCGGACGGCTACCACGTGATCCTGGTCAACTCCAACCCGGCCACCATCATGACCGACCCCAACCTGGCCGACCGCACCTACGTCGAGCCCCTCAGCGTCGCGTTCCTCGAGGAAGTGATCCGCAAGGAACGGCCCGATGCGTTGCTCTCCACCGTGGGCGGCCAGACCGGCTTGAACCTCTCCATGGAACTGGCCGAGGCGGGCGTGCTCGACCGCTACGGCGTCGAGTTGATCGGCGCCAAGATCGGCGCCATCAAGAAGGCCGAAGACCGCCTCATGTTCAAGGACGCCATGCGCGGCATCGGTCTCGAGTGCCCCGAGTCCAAGCTGGTCAACAACCTCGAGGACGGCCTCGAGTTCGCCGAGCGCATCTCCTACCCGGCCATACTCCGCCCCAGCTTCACGCTAGGCGGTACCGGCGGCGGCATCGCCTACAACCGCGAGGAAATGGTCGAACTGCTCGAAATCGGCCTCGACCTTTCGCCGGTCCACGAAGTCCTGGTCGAACAGAGCGTCCTCGGCTGGAAGGAATTCGAGCTCGAGGTGATGCGCGACCTCGCCGACAACGCCATCATCGTCTGCTCCATCGAGAACTTCGATCCCATGGGCGTCCACACCGGCGACTCCATCACGGTCGCCCCAGCCCAGACGCTCACCGACCGCGAATATCAGATGATGCGCGACGCCGCCATCAAGTGTCTGCGCGAAATTGGCGTCGATACCGGCGGATCGAACGTGCAGTTCGCCTTTCATCCCGAGACCGGCCGCATGGTCATCATCGAGATGAATCCGCGCGTTTCGCGCAGCTCGGCGCTGGCGTCCAAAGCCACCGGCTTCCCCATCGCCAAGATCGCCGCCAAGCTGGCCGTCGGCTACCGCCTCGACGAGATCCCGAACGACATCACCAAGAAGACGCCGGCCTGCTTCGAGCCGACGATCGACTACGTGGTGGTGAAAATCCCGCGCTGGCAGTTCGAAAAATTCCCCGGCGCGGAGAGCGTCCTCGGCACGCAGATGAAGTCGGTGGGCGAGGTGATGGCCATCGGCCGCACCTTCAAGCAAGCCCTCGGGAAGGGGATGCGCAGCCTGGAGACTGGCAAGTCCTCCGCGTCCGACGTCTACGACCGCGACCTGATCCCGAACAAGCTCATCACCCCCAACCCGGACCGTCTGGCCTACATACGGTTCGCCTTCGAATGCGGCTACACCGTCGAGCAGGTGCGCGAGCACACCTCCATCGACCCCTGGTTCCTCGAGCAGGTGCGCGAAGCGGTGGCCTACGAGCAGGAGTTGGGCGCTGAAACGCTCGAGACCGTGACGCGCGAGCAGATGCTCAAGGCCAAGCGCGACGGCGTCTCGGACCGCCGCCTCGCCCAGTTGTGGACGGCCGAACCGCTGGCCGTGCGTGCCCGGAGGAAGGAGTTGGGCGTGCGCGCCGTGTTCAACCGTGTGGACACGTGCGCTGCCGAGTTCGAGAGCTTCACGCCATACCTTTATTCGAGCTACGAGCTCGAGTGCGAGGCCAATCCCTCCTCGCGCAAGAAGGTCATGATCCTGGGCAGCGGCCCCAACCGCATAGGGCAAGGAATCGAGTTCGACTACTGCTGCTGCCACGCCTCCTTCGCCTTGCAGGACTTCGGCGTCGAATCGATCATGGTCAACTGCAACCCCGAGACCGTCTCGACCGACTACGACACCTCGGACCGCCTCTACTTCGAGCCCCTGACGCTCGAAGAAGTGCTGAACATCTACGACACCGAGAAGCCCGATGGAGTGATCGTGCAGTTCGGCGGGCAGACCCCGCTGACGCTGGCGCTGCCGCTCAAAGCCCAAGGCGTTCCCATCATCGGCACCGATCCCGCCAACATCGACCTCGCGGAGGACCGAAAGCTCTTCGGGGCGCTGCTCGACCGCCTGGGCATTCCCGCGCCCGATAACGGCACCGCCAAGAACGTCGAAGAGGCCTGCGCCGTGGCCCGTCGCCTCGGGTACCCGGTTCTGGTGCGGCCCTCCTACGTGCTCGGCGGGCGCGCCATGGTAATCGCCTACGACGAGGACACCGTGCGCCGCTACATGCGCGAAGCCGTGGTGTTCTCGCAAGACCGCCCGGTGCTGATCGATCGCTTCCTCGAAAACGCGACCGAGATCGACGTGGACGCGCTCGGCGACGGAACCGATGTTCTGGTGGCCGGCATCATGGAGCATATCGAGGAGGCGGGCGTGCACTCGGGCGACAGCTCCTGTGTCCTGCCGCCCTATTCGCTGGCGCCGGAGACCCTGGCCACGGTTCAGGACTACACCGAGCGCCTCGCTCGCGCGCTCAACGTGATCGGCCTGATGAACGTACAGTACGCGGTCCAGAACGGCAAGGTATACGTCCTCGAGGTTAACCCTCGCGCCTCGCGCACCGTGCCCTATGTGAGCAAGGCCACCGGCGTGCCGCTGGCCAAGATCGCGGTGGGCCTGATGCTCGGCAAGAAGCTCCGCGACCTTGGGCAACTGACGGGCGGCCGCACCAGCGGCGTCCTGACGGTTCCGCAGTTCTTCGTCAAGTCTCCCGTCTTCCCCTTCTCGAAGTTCCCCGGTGTGGACCCGGCCCTCGGCCCCGAGATGCGCTCCACCGGCGAAGTGATGGGCGTGGGCGAAAACTTCGGCGAGGCCTTCGCGAAGGCCCAGTTGAGCGCCGGCACGCCGATCCCCGACAAAGGGACGCTCTTCGTCAGCGTGAACGAGGCAGACAAGCCCGCCGCAGTCGAGGTGGCGCGCGCCTTCGCCGATTACGGCTTCCAGATCGCGGCGACGCGCGGCACGGCGGCGGTCCTCCGAGCGGCCGGCATCCCAACGAAGACCGTGCTGAAGGTCAACGAAGGCCGACCCAACGCGGTGGACATGCTGAAAGCCGGGTCGATCACGCTAGTGATCTACACCACTACCGGAGGCCACACCTTCAGCGACGAGAAGGCCATCCGCCGCAGCGCCCTGGCCCACCGCATCCCCTGCATCACGACGATGAGCGGAGCCCGCGCCGCCGCCGAAGCCATAGCCTCCCGCCGCCGCGACCCGATCCGCGTCTGGAGCCTCCAGGAAATCCACGCCCGCGAAGGCGCGCCGGCGTAGACTTGGCTGATCGTGAACGGTCATGCCATCCCAATCGAACTTCCGCCTCATCATCAATTCAGACGGTCAGCGCACGTTTGGACCTTGTGGCTGTTGTGGGAAGATGACGCGGCGTGTCTGGGGTTACGTCAACCAAGGCGAAACGACGATTGCGGCCTATTTTGTGGAGTGGACCCCGGGGCACATCGAGCAAGCGGCAAACTTCGACCTGATCCTTGGGAAGTGGGGACCCGAGACCTGTTCCGCAGACAGGCAAGGAGTGGCTCTCGCGTTCCGCCAGATGGAAACAGGCCCCGAGTTCATGGTCGTAAACGCCGCAGACCGGCCGATAGGTGCCAGTTCCCTTGTAGGTGAGGCCTTGAGAAGGGAGCAGGTGGTCGGCCAGCCAATCACAGAAACGGTCTTTGCCGTTTGTGATTCAATCCTCCTGCAAGATGATCGGATATCGCCCTTGCGCGAACGGGACCACTAGTAGCTCGAAGGATGCCTTCGCGCGATCGGCCGCCGTGCTTCAGCTCTGTAGCCAGGAGCGGCGAGGATGTCGTCTTTCTGAAGCTGCGGGTACTCGGCGATCCCCTCGTCGGTGACCATTCCGGAGGCGAGCAGGTCGAGAACCAGAGACAGCCAGATACGGGTGCCTCGAATGCACGTTTTGCCGAAGCAAACGTTTGGATCGACGCTGATCCGCTCAAGCAGGTTCGGCGTAGAGAGCAGATTACCATGAGGCGGGTCCCGCCGCCTCGTCTACCCCTCCCGCGCCATCTTCCCCGTCTTCAGGAAGAACTCGATCTTGCTCGTCAGCGCCCGGTCGATGTCCGTGGACCAGACGTCCACCTTCCCGTTGCCCGCCTCGTTCAGCCCGGTGAAGATGCGATTCCACGTGATCTTCGTCCCGCCGGCCGCGGTCGGCGCCAGCGTGATCGTGAGGCGGCACACCTGCTCCGTCGAAACCACAGTGAAAGCGATCCGCTTCGGTGGCTCGTACCGATCCACGTTCCAGGTCCCGTGCTGTGTCGTGAAAATGCAGTTCTCCTCGGCCACGCCCGACTTGGTGTAGATCATCTCGCAAGTCCAGCCGGCCAGCCATTCGAGTTCGCGGACGGGGCAGAGCAGGGGAAAGACCGCCTCCGGTGGCGCGCCGATCTCCCCGCTGTATTCGGTAACCTTGCGCTTGGCCCGGAAAGCGGGGACCGCTCCGCCCGACACACCTGCCGACGCGGCAAAAGCCAGAGTTTTCAGAAACTGTTTTCGGTTCATGAGCCGATTCTGAACTATGAAGTTGTAGACAGGTCAAGGAAAAACTTCGGGCCTCCCCACCATTCTCGGCGATAATCGGTAAATGCGGACCTTGATTGCGGGATTCGCCGCGATCTGCGCGCTGGCGTGCGCCGCGGAATCGCCGGCCCGCCAGGAGGCCAGGCGTCTCCTGTTCGCGGGCCGCTATGAGCAGGCCGCGGAGCGTTACCGCGCCCTCCTTGCCGCCGACCCCGGCTGGGGCGACGGCTACGATGGCCTCGTCCGCGCTCTCCTCGCCGCGAAAAAGACGCCCGAGGCGTACCAGGTCTACGCAGACGCGCTCAAGCGTGCCCCGAACACTGCCGGGGGACAGACCGCCGCAGGGCGCGCCCTGTTTCGCGGTGGCGAATTCCAGAGGGCGATGGGTGCTTTCGCCGCGGGCCTGAAACTCGATCCCGCCTACGCCCCAGCAGCCTGCGGGCTCGCCCGCGTTGGAGCCGTCATGTCGCGATTCGAAACGGCCCAGCGCATGGCCGCGCTCGCTCACCAACTGGCGCCGGACGATCCCGAAGCCATCCTTCTATGGGCCGACACCCTGAAGGACCATGCCGAGCGCCTCCGTGCTCTCGAAGCGGCGCTAGCCGTCTACGATCGCGATTCGGAGCCGGCGAAGCGCCTCGCTGAGCAGGTGGCTGTGGAGAAGGCCCTCGGCGACCGTCGCCTCCGTGTGCTCGAATCGCCCTACCAGCGCTACGACCTGAAACTCGATCGGCTGAGCGCGACACCCGCGGAGTTCTCGCTAACTCATCTGCCGAAGGGCTTCACCGTGAGCGTACAGCTTAACGCTGGGCCGGCTCTTCGGCTTCTTCTCGACACCCACCCACGTGGAATCCTAATCACCCGGCAGGCCGCGGCGAAGGCGAGGCTGGAGAGTCTGGGCGGGGAACAGTCCCTGGCGCGCGAGATCCATCTCGGCGGCCTCATCTTCTCCAACTACCCTCTGAGCGTGGCAGATCCCCAGGGCCTCGAGGTCCAACACGACGGCTACCTGGGCTCGGATGTCTTCGAGCAGTTCCTCATATCGATCGATTTCCCGACCGCGGTTCTGACGCTGGAGCCGTTTGCAGGCGAGACATCGCCGCCTGAGGTGCGCGCCGCGGATGCGGTCCGTCCGCTCGCGCCGGGGTTCACGGAGTTCTTCCGCCTTCCGAAACGGATGTTGCTGCCCGTGTCGGTAAAGGGACAAGTGCCCAGAGCATTCTCCGTCGACTCGACCTTCCCGACCGACATCATCACCGACGTGAGGGCTTCGTCGGGTGCCGCGCCAATTGTGGACGGCGGGAAACAGGCGGAGCTGGCCTTTGGAGGACTGCCCCCCAGAAGAGCCCCAGTGGTCGGGATGAACCTCAGGGAAAATAACGATGCGGCTGGCACCGAAATATCCGGGTTTCTGGGCCTGCCCGCTCTCATTCATCTCAAACTCACCATCGACTACCGCAACGGAGCGATCGCATTCCGCGACTGACCGCCATGACTCGACTTGCTCTGCTCATCCTTGCAACGGCCCCGGCCTTCGCCCAGCCCGACCCCGCCGCCATCCTCGCCAACGTTCAGAAGGCCTACGGTCGCCTCACCGCCATACACCTTGCGGCGACCCAGTCGCAGACCTTCGCGACAAGCGGCGGCTTCGTCTCCTCCGACCTCGATTACGAGCTCGCCGAAAAACCGCCCGGCCGTTTCCGC
>CAZBQQ010000130.1:14490-16440 GCA_964493965.1 uncultured Solibacteraceae bacterium | reverse complement strand
AGTTCGTGGGCGAGGCCTCGCAGGCCGTCCCTGGACATCCTGTGGACGTCATATTTCATAGCCATGCGTTCCCAAACGGGGCTTTCGGTTGGCATGATCATTACCTCCTCTTCGGTCTCTGGACGACAACGTCGTTGACCTGTAGGCACGTTTGCGACCGCTGGGGAATCGTGGAGTCTAAGGGGCCAGACTTGCCTGGTCCCCCCGTCGGGGCCTTCTCGCTGAGCTAAACGTGCATTTCCAGCGGCAAATTCTGCACAAACGGGCGTTGTTGTACCGGTCTGTGCATGTGGCGAAGGTTTCCGGTGGCCTTACCCAGCCGGAAAGGGTTCAAAAATAGACGAGTTCCTGGAATGGCTCCCGTCTGTCAGTTGCGATCAGGGGCAGAGGTTCTTGTTTTGCCCAGGATTCTCTCGAGCGGCCCTCGGCGGTCAGCCGCGTCGGGCAGTGGAGGCGTCGAAAGAATCCTCGCGCATGGTAGGTGGTACACGGGCCTCGCGAAGGGCTGCCTGTGACCTCCCGGCAAGTCGGGCGGAACACACTGCGGACGATGCGCCTATTGAACGGCGCCTACCACACCCTCCACCATGGCCTTTTGCGGCTGGGCTTCTCCGCCTTTGTTTCTTTTAAGAACGCCATAGCGCTCGTTAGACTCATCGAGCCCGTCGCGTCTTCGACCAGCTTATCGTCTATCGCATCCAGCAACTTCGCAGCGTTAGTAACATGCACATCCGACTCCGCCTCGGTGTAAATGCCGATCGCTTCCTCAACTTTGTCGCGAGCCTCAGCCGGTTTGCCCAGTTTTTCAAACAGAAGGATCGCATGGTTTACCAGGCAATTGCCAAGATACATCCTCATATCAAGAGCTCTGAACGCCGTCTCTGCCTGGCGGTGCAAGGATGATGCGCTCGAATAGTCTCCTAAGTTTTTGTAGATCAGCGCCTGTTTATCCCATGCTACGGCCTCTCCTGCCTTGCTGCCTATCACTTTGCACTCACGCCCAAAGTCTTTCCAGACCTCCAGGGCTTCTCGGAACATGCCTTTCTGTCGGAGCATTCCCGCCTTGCTCTCGGCGACCCGTTCCAACATATCAAGCTCCATACTCTCTCCCTCCGTTGTTCATGGACGCCTCCTAACCTCATCGCGTGCCCGGCCAACCGATCCTCAAAAGGCGCTCCTGTTCTTCGATGAGCTCGAGTGCATCGTCTATCTGGCCTTTTGACTGGAGGATCGTCGCCTGCGCGCCCTTTGTCCTGATCAAATCATCAAGATTGCCAAGCTTACGCGCATTCCGCTCAATCTGTTTTTCAAGTTCTAATGACCGATCGGCCTCGCCCGTCAGACGCAGCAACACTGATTGATTGTTAAGAGCGATGTTGATATGCCCAAGATCTCCACGCTGATCGGCGACACGCTGTTGTTCGCGAACAACGCCATGCAGCGCTTCAATGTTGCGGAAGAACATCAAAAGATCGCCTTCAGTACCAAGCCACTCGAAGAGGCGGGCTGTGTTGCCGCTCTGGCGACTAACTTCTACCCCCCTTCGGCTTACGGTAAGCGCAACATCGGGCTGACCTAAGGCGGTCAGGGCTCGAACCTGCAAGTACAGAGCACTCAGGAGCGACTCAGTGTCTGCCTTTGTTTCCTCCGCTTGAGCCATAGCCTTGGTCAGCCGAAGAGCGTCGTGAAAGCAGCTTCCAGCAAAAAACACCGCTGTGACTGGGAACAGGAGATCATGAGCATATTGGTCCGGAGACTCCAGTACGCCGTTATACGCTGCTGTTCGTCTTATGGAGGAGCGGGCCTCAATGTTCTGCCAATAGATGGCGACTTGAATGTAATCTCTTTCGTGGGCCGCGGCGAGAAAAGGCAGGTCTGTCAGGACAGATGTAAGGCGGTCCCATGAGTTGGCCTGTAACAGCTGCCAGGGCAATTCGTCAACCTTGCGGT
>CAZBQQ010000130.1:0-14390 GCA_964493965.1 uncultured Solibacteraceae bacterium | reverse complement strand
AAGGCATCCCGAACCAGCCCTGGCCGGTCGCGCTCGTAGTCCTCCTCGTAGCGTTCCAGGATTCTCCGATAGAGATCGGGCACCGCGGGCGCGGACAGGTAGTGCGTGATGCGCTGGTCCAGCGTCAGGTGGTCGCCCCAGAGCATGAGTTCTTCGAGCAATGTCCGGAGGTAGAGCGGGCTGGCCGTCTGGCAAGCGCCGGCGATCTTCTGTACCCGAGCCGGGTCTAATGAATGGACAGACTGTGCGAGGTGCTGCACAACTAGCTGTTTGCGCTCTTTCAGATTGAGCGGTTCCACTTGCAGGGCGGGCCAACCGCGTTTTCTGAGCTCATCGAGGGGGCGGCCCGGAAGCGTGGAAACGATCAGCCGCACACCGGCCGGAAGCACCGGTGGCAGCCAGACGAGGTCGGGGGCGTGATCGCGGTCTTCCAACTGATTCAGCCCGTCCAGAATGAGAATCACACGGCCTTTGGCGGCGGCCTTGCGAAGCGCACTGGCAAAGGCCGTTCGCAGCTCCTCGGGTTTATCCGGGATTTCGATCTTGAGCTCGAACCTACGGTTGAATTCGCCCAGGAAGCGCCACAGCATGGCCGCCCAATCGGCGCTGGCCGGCGTGGCGCCAATAAAGTGCATGAGCACAAACTCACGAGGGTGAGCCTCCCGGTAGCTTGTGGCCCAGTTCGCGAGCACCGCCGATTTGCCCGAGCCTGACTCGCCGAGGACCACCAGGGGCGGCCCATCGCCGGCGGCGTGCGCATCCAGGAGGTCGGTGTACTGCCGGCGGCCGATGTAGACGCCCGCTTTTTCTCCCGGCCGGACTTCAACGACACAGCGGCTGCGAGCGAACATTTCGTGCTCGGCCGCCTCCCGATCGAGCGGGCCGGGAGCCCTCCGGGAATACTCGATTGATCAGCGCAGTCAGATCGGCCAGGACGAGTTCGCCCAACGCGCGCGGATCCGGGTAATCCTCCCGCAGCGGAAGGCCGCTCTGCCGGATGCTCTCCTTCAGCCGGGCCAGCTTCCGCTTTCGATCTTCGGCCCGGCGATGGGCCTCCTCAGCCCCCAGTTTCTCAATCTCTTCCGTGCTCGCCATCTCGCGGTAGCCAGGTTGTTCGCCGGTGGGCAGCGAATCAAGATAGGAGGAGTCGCGAAAGTAGAAGAAGACATGCCCGGCCATCTCGGGATTCCGAAGCACTCCGTGCAGGATCTCGAGCTCAGTCACCGATCGGCCGAGATGTTCAGCCAGCCACGGCTCCCGTGCGATGAGCGCGCGCGGGATGTCGTCCGGTACCCAGCCATAGCGCTCACCGAGCAGGCCGATGAAATAGGGCCGACAGTGCTGAATCTCGGCCAGGCAAATGGGCAGGACCTTGCCTTCTGCCTTCTGCTCGTCGGTAATGCCCCAGCGCAGGTCGAGCCCGCCAAAGGTCACTCCCCGGCTCTCGCACAGTTTGCGCAGTTGAGGAAAGATGCGCTTGGCAAGTTCGTCGCGCTCCGCCTGCATGTCACGAAATGTGGAGGAGATGAAGACTCGGATCTGACGGTCCGGCGGGTCTGGCGGGGCAGGCCGCTTGCGGCGTTGCATCCAATCTGGAAGTCTCATTTTCGACTTCTGAGTCCTGTTTAGGATACTCCCCGGCCCGCTACTAGGGGACTCGCAGCGACAGCTCGGCGGCAATAGACCGTGGGTCGACGGTGATGACGATCTCGTGACCGGCGATTTCCCAGCCGGCCAGTATGTTCACGCTCGTTCGCGGGACGATCTCGGCGTGAACATGACCTACCGCGGGGCCAACGCGCAACACAACGTTAAACGCCGGCTCACCGCCGAACTGCCCGCGCAGCCCTCGGATGGCAGCCTGCAGGGCAGAGGCGAAGTGAGCAGCGTTAATGTCGCCGATGTCCTCGACGTGAGCGCGAGGAAGGACGAGCAGGCTCCAGTTGTGCAGGGGCGCGGGATGAGCCAGGACAACGACCTCGGAGTCTTCCGGGCACCACACGCCATAGGTCGCCACGATTTCGGCGTTGAGCAACTCGCGGCACACCGGGCAGGCCCCGCCATGGACACGCTCCCGGCGGTCACTAATGTGTTCATAAAGCGTGGGTGCCTTCCTCACTCCGTAGCTCTGACCGTGGCAGCACGCAACCGACTGGCCGGATTCGCGGCGCTTTCCGCCATTCACGAAACCGACAAAAGTCAGGCGCTGCGCGCGCGCTACGGCCTCCTGGACCTGCCAGCTGCGAACGAGTGCCCGCACCGCCGGGTTGGGGAGGTCGTGGAACTCGTAATCGTGATACGACGGATTGAGCGCGGTCACCGTGCACCATTCTCCGATCGCCGTGTCCGTCGCCGGAGTGAGATTACGAAACACGCGTGCGAGGTGCCGGTCGCCGCTTACGTTCAGCGGCGCGAGCGCCTGGACCAGGTCGTAGTGAGTTTCGATCCGATATGGGACCCGGCCCTCGAGGAAACGGCGCGCGGCCTCCATGGACTCATGCTCACACGGCACACGGATGCTCTCATCGGGATCGATGAAAAACAGCGTGGAAGGTGTCGCGAAGCGGCAGAACAGGCACTCTCCGCGCTCGGTTCTGAGTAGTGCCGGGTCGTTCTCCCGGTGCTCAAAGTGCCGTGCCTGGCGAGCAGGAACGATCGCGACGACCCGGCCGGTGATCGGATCGACCTCCCGGCGACGGCCGGCCGGACAAAAACACTGCGGTTTCGACAACTCGAGTCTGTCGACAATTTCAGGCAAGCAGAGTGGTGATTGCATCAGGCCTCCAGGAACAGCATCGAGCCGAACGCAGCTTTTCGAGCCTGTATCTCGTGCCGCCCCGTGCGGTTCTCGTGCCGAACCGCTGTGCGGTCCGGCACGAAGTAACTCTTGATGCGGACCCAGAAGAGGGAGACACTGGGGCATGCCGCCGGAACCTGACTGTCTGACGTTCGCGTTCCCCGAGCACCCGACGAGGGAATCGGCAAACGCCGAACGCCGGCTGCGCCTTCAGGAAATTCGCGACGGGCATGCCGCCCTGCTACTTGCCGCGGCTCTCAGGGTCCGGTGCCCGGCCGTGTTCGTCAACAACCCCTACCAGCCGGGTGTTTCGTTCGAGGAGCAGGAGAACGAGGTCCGTAAACAGTGCGCGGGAGTTACGACCATTCTGCTGAGCACCCGCCCGCCGCTCGACGACATGGCCGCGAATGGTGGGGCGGTCGCGAACGGCAATCGCAAACGTATCAAGCGAAGCGGTAACTGGCTCGAGACGACTACTCTCAGCCGGCTTCGTCAGGTTTTCAAATTCTGCGATCGCAAGACTATCGAACTAGACCCCTCGATCATCAGTGCCGATCCCGCGAAGCTCTGCTTCCATTTCCAGCAAAGCGATGAGGCGTTCGTTGTACCCAGGCGGCCGTCGAAGGAGCGTCCGGGCGGCGCACCGAAGGATTGGACGTTGGCCTACTTCGTGCGGCTCGCCCGGCTTTGGCCAGGCGGTCCGGACCTGGTTTGCGCTTTCGGTCTGTCGGGCCCCTTGACGCTGCTCTGGTGCCACCTCCTCGCGAATCGGCCCGACTGTGCGGACCGAATCAAGACGCCGGACCCACGCTTCCTAATGGCGCGGCTGCGTCTGGAGGGGGTTATCCCGGGCGAGCCTCATTTTCTTTCCTTCGCGGAAGAGTGGCGTGTCGAGTTTCTTATTGATCAGCCTCTTGCCGTTGGCACGCCGGTCTTGTCCTGAATCCCCTTTGCGTTTGCGCAGAGGGGGAACCCGTGTTCGCTAAAAGGTACAATAGCCAGGGCCACGATCCAGGAATGAGAGTACAGACGCTTACGCCGTTCGGTCCCCATAAGCGCATCCGTTCAGGTGTCTGTGCCTCATCCTTTTGTTTGGCGCTTCCGTCAGCGTCCGCGCCGACGAACCGGGATCGGCTTCATCCGCGCCCGGCACGACGCTTGCGGACCTGGTGACCGCTCGTTCGAGCTTCCCAAACCGCTGTTTGCCTTTTTCCTCGACCAGGCGGATAAGTATGCAGGCGCCTCAGACGTCACGCTTCAATTGATCAGGTATTGGAGAGCGGCGGTCTTTCAAGGAGACTGGACACCCGGCGTCGCGGCACGTGAAGCGCTCCGGGCGCTCGGAGGCCGCGGCATTCCGCAACTTCGCGCTGGACATGCAGGTGGGTGGCGGCCGACGGTGATTCCGATGTGTTGCCGTTCAGCGCTCGGCGCGTAGAGCGCCATAGACGCGTTCGCGGTAGGTGCGCTCTTGCTCCAGATCGCCTAGCTTGAAGTAGACGTCCGACAGCTTCAACCAGACCGAGCGGGGACGGGGATGTTCGGCGAGGCTCGCATCGTAATAACCACGGGCGCGCTGTATGTCGCCGGTCAGGAAGGCGGCGTCTCCGAGACGCTCGCGCCACAAGCTCGCATCGGAAGCGGACGCACGAGCGAGCATGCTCTCGGCAAACGCTTCGGCCCGGGCTGCGTCGCCCTTCCATAGCAGGGTCAGGAAATACTCCTCGGCCAGGAGCCCGCGCGACTCCGCGCCTTCCCGAAGCTGACGCTCGACGGCGTCCAGATCGCCGCGCGCCAAACCGATCATCGCGAGCGCCGCGGGAAGCCGCGGATCGTCGCGCCACTGAGGTACGATCGCGGCGAGCCGCAGCTCGACTTCGTCCCAACGAGCCAAGTTGGCCAGCGCCAGCACGGCGTCCATCTGAGGCAATGGCGCCGAAGGAGAGAGTTGAGACGCGCGATCGAACCGGGCCAACGCGACCTCGGCATGGGCGTCTCGGAGCGCCCTGGCGCCATCGCGCCAGGCGATGACAGATTGCAGAATTGTGCGGCTACGGTCCGGCAGGTCATCCGGAACCGTCGCGAGTTTGCCGGAAAGAGCTTGTCCAAGCAACTCGCCCGCTCCGTCCTGCCGCAGCGTCGCAGTCTGGGCCGAGCCGATCCCCAGGTCGGCCATCGACATAAGGGGTAACGGCTCGGGATGCGCCGCGCGCTCCTGTTGAGCAGAAAGCCAGTAATCGAAAAAGAGCTTGCGGCGGCCGGGAGCCACGAACGGCTGGTGGACAATTGCCTCGTCGACGCCCACCAGCACGTCATCTACGTAGTAGACGACCTTCGAGTCGTCCGTGCCGGTGTCTCCAATGAACGAGAACTTGTCGATTTGCGACCCAGGTTGACTGGCGGCATTCGCCTGGCCGCGCACGTCGGCGACCGGCTTTTCGAGACCCTCCTGGCGGATCGTCAGGTCATAAGTCCCCGCGTCGATGTCATAGGCGGCGTCAACGACATACCAGACGAACGCACGGATGGCGAACAGCTTCTTCGGCATGCTGTCCGAGATTGCCGTGAGATAGCCGCCGGCGGTCTTGAGCCAGAATGCGATTCCATCTTTCCGAAGGGCGAACCACTTAGGTCCAGCCAGCGCGATGTTCAGTTCTTCGCCCGCGTCCGTTGTCATCATCGCGAAGTGCAGGTACAACTTGCCTTTCGAGCGAAGTGGGAAGTAGCCCTGGAGTTCGGGAAACTCTTTGTCGCCGGGGATGTCGCGAATCTCTACGGACCGGTATCCACTGTAACGATATACGAGGCTCAGCCGTACCGAGCCTTTGCCGGATTGGAAGACAGCAAAGGTGTCGGGGCCGGTGTCGATGAGATCGTCATCAAAGCTGTAGCGCACCAAGGTTGTGGGCGCGGCCTGGGGCTGCGCGGAAGCGCCGGCGGCGATGAGGACGCCGATGAGCGGAGCTACAAACCGGCCTTGTATTGTGCGAGCCACGTTTGCCACACTTTCACTTTCTGGTTCCGGTCGGCATATGAGGCGCCCGGATCGAAGCCTTTTGTTTGTCCGGTGTGAATCTGCAGCGCCTGCAGCGCTATGCGGCGAACGTCTTCCTTGTCGTCACCGAGCGCTTCGATCAGCGCGGCGAACAGGCGGACCTTCTGCTGTTCGGACAGGTGGATCTGGTCATAGGCGAGCGCGCAGGCGGCTTTGTCGCGAAACAAAGGATTGGAGTCGCTGCGCATGTTGGCGATCAGGGTGTCGACCACATCCTGATCGTTGCTGACGCGACCGAGGGCCCACTGGACCTGCAGGCGCAGATCGTGGTTGGAGGTGTGTACATCCCTCATCAACGCTCGCTTGGCTTCCGGAGATTCCCAACCGAGCTCATAGAAGGTTTGGGCGACACGGGCCTTGAAGCTGTCGTCTCTGGCGGCCTCGTAGAGCTGGACCAACTTCGGGAGGACTGGGCGGCCCAGCGCGCGGATCGATGCGACGTCGTGCGCGGCCACCCACTGCTGCAGGCGGGCGGGATCTTGTCCATAACCCGAGTGCGGCGTGAACGCCGGGAGAAGCAAAAGCCAGGCTGCGTGGAGGCGGGACATGTCGTTTCGCTTTTCCTCCGGGACTCGAACAGCTAGTTTACTGAGAAACTGCGTGGGGTGGGGGTCGGCAGGGCGCGGCGAGGAACGGGTTCATGCGGGTGCCTCGCGCAGCATGGCCTTGATTGTCGCGGCTGCCTGTCAAGATGCGGCGCTATCACGCCACGATGGCGACCATCGATAGAACGGGCTCCGCCAGCTGGCGGTCTCCTTCCACCCGCGCCTGCGTTTCTGCCGCCGCCCGGTCGATGCCCTTAGTAAAGATGCGCCACGCGATTTCCTGTGGGATGCTCACGCGGCACGCCGGCGCGATTGGGGATGCGGCCACCAGCCGCCAGCGATCGGGCTCGCGCAGCAGCCGCCACGTGCCTCCGCAATCGCCCGCGATATCGATCCGCAGCAGAGTGCCTTTCTCCGCCGGCAGATTCCGATACGTGTGGGGCAGCGCCCGCAGGAAGCAGTCCAGCACCGGGTGGTAAAGCTCGGGAGTCATGATGCCCGGCCGTCCAGTGGCCAGCCGGATTTGCTGCTGATGGTGCCAGCGCTCGGTGAATTCGCGCGCTGTGTCGAACCAGTTTCTCGAGACCTCTTCGCCTGCCCAGCTCGCGGGGAACGCCGACTCCGCGAAGGGATCGAGCGAGCGGTGAAATTCGGCGCTCCGGCGCGAAGCCAGTTCCATCAGCTCGATCAGGACGGGCGGGCTCAGCCGGCGGTACACGGCGACGCCTTCCTGGTTCAGCCGGTTGATCAGCGCGGCCAGATCGAAGGACGGACCGGCCGCCGGCAGTTCCGGCGAGCAGCCGTCCCGGACCAGCGAGAGCTTGCGGAGCTGCGTGTCAAGAAGGTGCGCGGCCACGTCTTTCACCTTCCACCGCGGCGAGACCGTTTGCGTCTGCCATTCTTCGGCGCTTAGCGAGCGAAGCAGCTCGATGAGCGGACTCTCGATTAGGGGAAACAGATGTGCGATCAGGATAGGCGAAAGATCCCCGGCCGGTTCGTCCATGCCACATTATCCACGGAGTCCCCGCGGGGCTGCAGGAGTTTTTCGGGGATACCTTGTGCGCCGCGGCGCGGTCCCGGCCGAACCGTGGCAACATCTCATGTGCGGGTCTGGAGACCCGCTGCAGGCGTGGACGCCTGCCCCACTGGCTATAGTTGACTAACTCAGCTAGGACTGGGATGGGAGTGGGGTGCTACCAGAACCAGGTTTCTAGAACCCTTGGCGGGGCGGCGGAGCCTCGCAGGATCGTGGCGGCGAACAGGACCTGGGCGTTCGGGCGGTCCCAGTCGCCGTCGGGCATGTAGGCGGGGTTGGTCAGCAACTCGCCGGCGGCGATGGTCCCCAGCATGGTCGCGCCACCCGCGAGCACCGTGGGCTGACCGGTGGTCTGGTCCAACACGCGCGTCACCACGCCGCGGTCCTCGCGCACCGAGGCGAAGGGCACGTCGAGCCGGACGCTCCAGGCTGGCTGGCCGCGATCGAGGATGGAACAGGAGAGGGTCGCGAGATCGAAACTGAACGTGAAGCGCAGTTGGCCGGCCAGGCGAATTCCCCAGTCGTTGTTCAGCGCCCCAATCAGGACGGCCGGGCCCTGGCGCAGGTCGTCCAGCTCCACTTCGCTCTCATGGGCTATGTGGTAACGAGCTCCGCGCGCGGCGAGAAAGCCGGTCAGCGCGGCGAGCGTGAGCGCGTCCGAATACGCCACCTTCTCGTTGTCGAGGCCGAACACCTCGAGCAACGAGAGCTGATCCCTGGGCTTTTCCGGAGCGCTGGCGGACAGCACCGGCGCCAGTCCCGGCCCACCGATGCAGAGCAACAACGGCTTTCCGCTCGCGAGCAGGGGGTCCCAGAACTTGTCGAGAGCCGTTCCCTCAGCGGCATCCGGCGAGTCGCTGCCAAATCGGGGGACGTAGGACCCGGGGGAGAACACGATCCGCAGAACCTCTTCGTCGTGGTTGTCCTGGTAGTATTGCGCAAGACGGCGGCGGACGTCGCCCGCCGTGCTTCGAACCACGTGATCGGTGCCGGTTTCGTAGCCGGCCTGGCGTCCGAATACCTCGACCCCGATGGTTCGCTCCTTCAGGGCATCACTGTCGCCGGAAAGGGCCTTGGCGACCGCGTAGCGCAACATAGCAGAGGCCCGGCGGCTGTTGCGGAACGGCGCGCTGGCGAGGATGCGGTCGAGCTGGTCGCGGACCTCAGCGTCGCTGGGTGTACGGTGAGCGGGCACGAAGTCCATAGTACGACAGCGGGACGACGGAGGTGCGGGACGGTCCCGCACCTGACGACGGGACCGTCCCGATCTTGCGAAATCGAGCGGCTTCGCGTATCCATTAGAGACGATGCCTTACTGCCACGCTACCTCCTTGCTCGTTTTGTGTTCCTTTGCCGCCATGGCCGCTTCGCCAAGCAGCAGAGTGGACGACTTACTGAAACAAATGACGCTCGAAGAGAAAGTCGGGCAACTGGCCCAGGTGGGCGGCGTCGCGTTCATACCGGGCATGCCGAAGCCCGAGGACGAGATACGAAAGGGAAGAGCCGGATCGGTTCTGTGGATCTCGGATCCGGTTGCGATCAACCGGCTGCAGAAGATCGCGGTGGAGGAAAGCCGTCTCAAGATTCCGATTCTGTTCGGGCTGGACGTTATTCACGGGTTCAAGACGATCTTTCCGATGCCTCTCGCGCTGGCAGCGTCTTGGGACCCGGTGCTGATCGAGCGAGTGCAGACCGTGGCGGCTCGTGAGGCGCGCGCGGCCGGAATCGCGTGGACTTTCGCGCCGATGGTGGATATCGCGCGCGACCCACGGTGGGGCCGGATGATCGAAGGCGCGGGCGAAGATCCGTTCCTGGGCGCGGCGGTGGCGCGAGCGCAAGTGATGGGGTTTCAGGGGACGGACCTGGCGTCGCCGGACCGGCTGCTGGCCTGCGCCAAGCACTTCGCCGGATACGGCGCGGCGGAGGGCGGCCGCGATTACGATTCCTCGTACATCTCCGAGTCGCAGTTGAGGAACGTCTACCTGCCTCCCTTCCGGGCGGCGGCCGCAGCGGGGGTCGGAACGTTCATGAGCGCCTATATGGACCTGAACGATGTGCCGGCGACGGGCAACAGCTTCCTGCTTAAAGAGGTTTTGAGGCAGGAATGGAAGTTCACGGGCTTCGTGGTGAGCGATGCGAACGCGGTGGGAGATCTGGTCAAGCACGGCTTTGCCGCGGACCGGGCCGATGCGGCGCGGCGGGCTTTCCTGGCGGGCGTGGGGATGGACATGGCCAGCAGTTCGTACATCAAGGAACTTCCCGCGCTGGTCACGGCCGGCAAGGTGCCCATGTCCGAGGTCGATGAGGCCGTGAGGCGGATCCTCGAAGCGAAAGTCCGGCTGGGGCTGTTCGAGCGGCCGTACGCGGATGAGGCCCTGGCGAAGAGCGTGGTCCAGAACCCGGAGCACCGGCAACTGGCTCGCGTGGCGGCGCAGCGGGCAGCCGTACTTCTGCGGAATGAGGGCGGGCTGCTGCCGCTCGCGAAGAAAGCGGGGCCGGTGGCGGTGATCGGCCCGCTCGCCGATTCGAAGGGCGACTTGCTTACGATGTGGGCCGGGTTCGGCATCGATACGAGTAGCACCGTTACGATCGTTGAGGGCATTCGCAAAAAGCTCGGCGCGGATGCACGCATCGAGTACGCTCCGGGTGTGCAGATCGCGCGGCTGTATCCGTCCTTCTTTGAGGCGTTCCTGACGGGCCGCAAGAAGGCCGCGGTCTGGACGCAGGCGGAGGCGGAACAGGAATTCGCAAGAGCGGTAGAAACCGCGAAGCGGGCCGGCGTGGTGGTCATGGTGCTCGGCCAACAGGCGACCATGGATGGCGAAGCTGCGTCGCAGGCGTCGCTGAAGCTGCCGGGCCGCCAGCAGGAATTGCTGGAAGCAGTGGTGGCGACGGGCAAGCCGGTGGTGCTGGTGCTGGTGAATGGAAGACCGCTCGAGATCGAGTGGGCCGCGGCGCACGTCCCCGCGATTTTGGAGGCCTGGCATCCGGGCACCGAGGGCGGCAACGCCGTTGCGGACCTGCTCTTCGGCGATGCGAATCCGGGTGGGAAATTGCCGGTCACGTGGCCGCGCAACGTGGGGCAAGTGCCTATCTACTACGCGCACAATCTCACGCATCAGCCCGAGAACAGTCCCGGCTTCAAATCCCGCTACTGGGATGAAGCGAGTTCGCCGCTGTACCCGTTTGGCTACGGACTCAGCTACTCGCAGTTCGCCGTTAGCAACCTCGAGGCGAGTCCGGCGGTAGTAAGTGCGGAGGTTCAGAACACGGGCTCACGTGCCGGGGACGAGGTGGTCCAGCTCTATGTGCATCAGCGTTCGGGCGAGGCGTCGCGGCCCGTTCGCGAGTTAAAGGGCTTCGAGCGGGTGACGCTCGCCCCGGGCGAAAAGAAAACCGTGCGTTTCACGATCGGCCCCGAGTCGCTGCGCTATTGGAGCGCGGCCCGGCGGGACTGGGTAACAGACGCGGCCGAGTTCGACGTTTGGGTCGGCTCTGATTCCGCGGCGTCTCTACATGGGACATTCAAGACAAGCGAGTAAAGGAGAAAAACAAGTGAAGCTAGCCGCTCTCATTCTCACCGTTCTGGCAGCGATAGCGCCAGTGTACGCGCAGTCTCAGTATCCGTTTCAGAACCCAGCCGCGCCGATAGAATCGAGGATCGACAACGTTCTGTCCCTGATGACCATGGAGGAGAAGATGGCGATCCTGGGGACGAAGGGCATTCGCGTGCCCCGGCTCGGGATCAGGGGCACCATCATCGGCGAAGCGATCAGCGGCGTCGTTCTGGGCGGCGGCGGAGACCAGATATTCGCCGAAGCCTTTAAAGACCCGGCGGCCGCCATGAAGGCCATGCAGTCGTTCGGATTCGATATGGCGGACATGGACATGTCGGCCATGTCGGGGAAGCCGGTGGCGACCACGCAGTTTCCCGAAGGGGTGGGCCTCGCACGCACCTGGGATCCGGCGCTGGTGCGGCAGGCCGGAGCGGTGATCGGCTCCGAGGCGCGCTATATACACGAGAACGACAAGACCCCGAGGGCGGCACTGATCCTGCTGACTCCGAACGCGGACCTGGCGCGCGATCCGCGATGGGGACGCACGCAGGAGAGCTACGGCGAAGATCCCTTCTTCGACGGGACCATCGCTGTGGCGCTGATCAAGGGACTTCAGGGCGATGACCCGAAGTACTGGCAGGCAGCCTCGCTGTTGAAGCACTTCCTGGCGAACAGCAATGAGGCAGGACGTTACGGCTCGTCGTCGAACTTCGACACGCGGCTGTTCCGTGAATACTATTCGGTTCCGTTCCGCATGGGATTCGTGGAAGGCGGAGCGCGCTCGTACATGACGTCATACAACGCCTGGAACAAGGCGCCGATGACCAGCAATCCGGTCATCAGGAACATCACGATGAAGGAGTGGGGCGTGGACGGGGTCATCTGCACGGACGCCGGCGCGTTCGGGTTCCAGGTGAGCAAGCACAAGTTCTATCCGGACCGGACTGTGGCGGCGGCCGCGACGATCAAGGCCGGAATCAGCCTTTTCCTGGACGGCTATAGAAAAGACGTGAAGGCCGCGCTCGAGCAGAAGCTGCTCACGGAGGCCGATATCGATGGGGCTCTGCGGCCGAGCTTCCGGACGGCCATACGGCTGGGGCTTCTGGATGCGACCTCGCCGTTCGCCAACCTGAAGGGCGCGCCGGATCCGGTCAATTCGGAAAAGCACAACGCGATCGCGCGGCAGGTTTCGCTGGAGTCGGTTGTGCTTCTGAAGAACGCGAAGAACTTCCTGCCGCTCAACACGGCGGCGATCAAGTCGATCGCCGTGATCGGCCCGCGCGCCGATGCGGTGCTGCTGGAGGGCTACAGCGGACTGCCTCCCTATTCAGTGTCGCCGCTCGATGGCATCAAGAAGAAGCTCGGCTCCGGCGTGGTGGTGAATTACGCGGCGGACAACAAGGACGACGCGGCGGTGAAGGCGGCCAGGGCATCGGACGTCGCCGTGGTGGTGGTGGGGAATCAGCCGCTGTGCGGGCCTTATAAAGGGATACTGACGGGCTTCGCGAAGGACGACGCCGAGTGCCCGACTCCCGGCGAGGCGATGGAGAATCACGACCGGAAGTCGATCGATCTGGATCAGGAGCCGCTGATTCAGGCGGTTTACAAGGCGAATCCGAAGACGGTGGTGGTGCTGGTCTCCGGCTTCCCGTATGCGATCAACTGGACCCAGCAAAACGTGCCCGCCGTAATTCACACCAGCCATTCGGGACAGGAAGAGGGCACGGCGATCGCGGACGTTTTGTTCGGCGATTACAATCCGGCGGGGAGGCTGGTGCAGACCTGGCCGAAGTCTGTCGAACAGTTGCCGCCGATGATGGACTACGATATCCGCCACGGCAGAACGTACATGTACTTCAAGGGCGAGCCGCTGTACCCGTTCGGATACGGGCTCAGCTACACGACCTTCAAGTACGCGAAGCTGCGCACCAGCGCGCCCGGTCTCGCGCGCGACGGCCAGATCACGGTCAGCGTGGACGTGAGCAATACGGGCGCGCGGGATGGCGACGAGGTGGTGCAGCTTTACGTCAAGCACCTGGGGTCCAAAGTGGAGCGGCCGGGGAAAGAGCTGCGCGGGTTCCAACGCGTCCACCTCGCTCGCGGCGAAACCAAGACGGTGGAGATTCCGTTGAAGGCGCAGACGCTGGCGTATTGGAACGATGCAAAGGGCAGCTTCGAGGTGGAAGCCGAGCCGATCGGGATCATGGTGGGGAGCTCGTCGGCGGACGTGAAGTTGCAGCGGACCATCACCGTAACGCAGTAGGGCCGGATGTACACTGATACTGCGGAGGCGGCCCATGCGCGTACTCGTTGCGGACAAGTTCGAGCAGTCCGGGTTGGACGGTCTGGCCGGACTGGGGTGCGAGGTTTCCTGTGAACCCGGATTGAAGGACCAGGCGCTCGCCGAGCGGGTCGCCGAGTTCAAGCCGGATGTGCTGGTGGTGCGCTCGACCAAAGTCGGCGAGCCGGTGCTGGCGGCAGGACCGCTCAAACTGGTGCTCCGCGCGGGCGCCGGCTACAACACCATCGACCTGGCGGCGGCGTCTCGCCGGGGCATCTACGTTTCGAACTGCCCCGGAAAGAACTCTGTGGCGGTGGCGGAGCTGGCGTTCGGGCTGATTCTGGCGCTCGACCGGCGCATCGCGGACAACGTGATCTCGCTTCGCGCCGGCCAGTGGAAGAAGGGCGAATTCTCGAAGGCGCGGGGGCTGTTCGGCCGCACTCTGGGGTTGCTGGGAGTGGGCAGCATCGGCAGCCAGATGATACCGCGCGCGAAGGCCTTCGGGATGCGGGTGGTGGCGTGGAGCCGCAGCCTGAGCGCGGAAAAAGCGGAGGCGTTGGGCATTGAGCGAAGAGATTCGCCCCGCGCCGTGGCCGCGGCGGCCGATATCGTGAGCGTGCATCTTGCCCTGGGGCCGGAGACGCGCCGGCTGTGCGACGCCGCCTTCTTTGCGGAGATGAAGAAGGGCGCCTACTTCATCAACACGGCTCGCGGCGAAGTCGTCGATGAGGAGGCACTAAAGGCCGCGATCCGGGAAAAGGGCATTCGGGCTGGTCTGGATGTCTTCGCCGATGAGCCAGCGGGCTCGGCGGGCGAGTTCACAAGCGAGATCGCACAGACGCCGGCGGTTTACGGCACGCACCATATCGGCGCGTCCACCGAAGAGGCGCAGGAGGCCATTGCGGCGGAGGCGGTCAGGATTGTGCGCATATTCCTGGAGACCGGCAAGCCGCCGAATGTTGTGAATCTCGCCCGAAAGACGCCAGCGACCTGCGCGCTGGTGGTGCGGCATCTGGACCGGCCGGGCGTGCTTGCGTCGGTGCTCGGCGCCATCAGCGAGGCGAAGATCAACGTTCAGGAAATGGAGAACGTGATCTTCGAAGGCGCCGAAGCGGCGGT
>CAZBQQ010000129.1:0-16535 GCA_964493965.1 uncultured Solibacteraceae bacterium | reverse complement strand
GGGAAGCTGGCATTCTACCACTGAATTACTCCCGCTTCTGTCCCACCCGTGAGTATAACAAAAGCTGCCATTACCGGAACCGGCTTTCAGCGCCTGAAATATGCGCGTCACGCTCGCCGGGGGCGGAGCCGACGGGGCTCGGTGGAATTGCGCAAGCGCTGTGCAGGGCAAGTTCACCCGCAGCCGCTAATACGTCGCAAGCGAGACGCGCAGCACCACTGGCTCCTCGCCGAAGTTGAGCCCCCAGTCCGTCTCGTCACCGTTCCAGATGCGGAGGAACTTGAAGACGCCGCTCTCGTAAGTGCCCTCTTCGACGCGCAGAAACTGGCGCGCGCGCCCGGCATCGGCCGGCCGGAAATCAACGCGGCAGAAGTATCCGGCCACCAGGAACTGGTCGTCCTTGAGTTGGGCCACCAGGACGCGCCCCGTCGGCTCCGCATTCCCCTCCGCCGGATTGTTGCGCCGCGCTCCATACGACACCACCGCATTCCAGGGTCCGAACGGCAGCGTCTGCGTGATCTTGCCCTTTTCCTCGGACACGGCCTCGAGCCTGCCTTCGAAATTGAGGCGCGCGATCTCCCGCTGCATCGGCCCGATCAGCCGGTTATTCATCGCCCAGGGAGTCAGAAACTCCTCTCGTGGCCGCCCAGCGTCCCCCGCGCCGCGATTCACGGTGTAGTCCATTCCGAACGGCGAGAACCCGATGGTCTGAAGGCCGAGCGCCGAAAAGAAGAACCGCGCATTGCCGGGCCCTCCGGTCTCGGGCACGAACAGCGCGTTATCAGCGCGGTGATAGAGTTCCAGCACCTTCAGGTACACCGCGGGATCGTTCTCATAGATGTCGGGCGCCAGAATATCCAGCGCCGGAGCGGCCACCTTCCAGATGGCCAGCACATTGTCCGTCGGCCCGCCGCTCTCGTAAGTGCCGGGAGCGCTCGGCTTCAGCGGGTCGCGCAAAGCCGCGTTGGCATAGAGCGGCAGCGGATACACGGCCTTCCCCGCCGCGGCCACCTGGCCGACGTATCTTGCCACAGACCAGGCGTGGAAGCAGACCTCCGCCTCCGGCCCAAACGCCTCCTGCCAGTTTGGCGACGCCGAAGCTGCCTTCACTTGCATGGCGCTCAGGACCTCGGGCGGCACCGGCGCTTCGAAGAGCTTCTGCGCGGCCGGGGAGTAATCGCGGACGCTGCCCCAGGTGCCAGGTTCGTTCTCCACTTGAACCATGATCACCGTGCGCTCCGGATCGGCCGCCTTGAGGTGCCGCATGAATGCGGTGAACGCCGTCTTGTCCGCTTCGAGGGACGCGTCGGCGTAGGGCGAAGGCGAGTCCACCGCGCGCCCGTTCTTATCCACCATGTGCGGATAGCGTTCGGGCGCCTGCTTCATCCACTCCGGCATGTAGTGCTGGCTGCCGTTCTTCCAGGTGCCGAACCAGAGCAGCACCAGGCGAACGCGATGCTGGCGCGCCTCTCTCAGCAGCGTGTCGATCACGGTATAGTCGAACACCCCGCGGCGTGCCTCGAACTGCTCCCAGTAGACCGGAATCTCGACCGTGTTTACGTTCAGATACTCCATGGCGGGCCACACTTTCGGAAGCATGGCCGGCCAGGCGCTGGAGTTGTGCACCTGCGCGCCCAACATCAGATAAGGCTCGCCGTCCACGAACAGGGCGAAGCGTCCGTCCTTCTTTACCAAGCGGGGAAGCGGGCGCTCCTTGACCTGGGCCTCGAGCGTCGCGGCGGCGTTCGCAGCCATGAAGGCGGCCAGCACTGCGGAAGTCATTCTCATTGTTTGCCACTCCTAACTGCCCTTCCATCCTATCTACGTTCAAGGCCCGGTGTTCGGCGTACAATCGTGGTTTCGATGTCCATCAGAGCGCTACCTCTCGTGGCTCTGCTCGGCGCTGTTCTGAGCGCGGCGCCGCCCACCATTTTCGTCGCCGGCGATCCGCCCAGCGGGGGCGATCCCCTTGCGCCGTTCTTCGATCCAGCCAAAGTGACGATCGCCGATCGTACGCGTGCCGGGTCAGGCACACAAGCTGCGTGGCAGTCGCTGCTCGACGACGCGAAGCAGGGCGACTTCGTGCTCCTCCAGTTCGCCCCGGATGACGAGGAGCCGCTCGATGCCGGCGGACCGCTGCCGGGCATCGGCGACGATACGCGCGAGAGTGCGGTTGTTCACACCCACGGCTGGCACATGCGCCGGCTCATCGCGGACGCGCGATTGAAGGGCGCCACGCCGATCATTCTCTCCGCCGGCGTTTGGGCCGTTGGGCTCGCGCGGTCCGAGAACGTGCTGGCAGTCGCGACCCCCGAATTCACCGCCGCGGCCGTGGTCGCCGGGCTCAAGGCGATGCCCGCCAATCCCGTCGGCGCGTTCCTTTCCGCCAAGGGCGCCTCGGTCGAGCCAAGGCGGCGTGAGGGCGTGGTCCTGATTGGCGATTCCACCGTCCACAACGGCCGCGGCGACGGCAGCAACGGCCAATGGGGCTGGGGCGAGCCGCTCGTCGCGATGCTGGCGCCAATGCCAGTAATCAACAGCGCTCACGGCGGCCGCAGCAGCCGGACCTTCCTGAGCGACGGGAGTTGGGACGCCACGCTCGCCATTCTCAAAGCGGGGGACGTGCTACTGATCCAGTTCGGCCACAATGACGCCAGTCCTTTGGATGACAAGGCCCGCGCGCGGGGTACGCTGCCCGGAACGGGCGACGAAGCGCGCGAGATCGACAATCCCATTACCGGCCTGCACGAAACCGTTTACACCTACGGCCACTATCTGCACCGCTACATCCGGGAGGCGAAGGCGCGCGGCGTCAAGCCGGTCGTCTGCTCGCCGATTCCGAGGAACATCTGGAAGGACGGCAAGCTCGAGCGGCGCCCGTATGCTCAGTGGGCCGCGGAGGTCGCACGATCCGAAGACGTTCCGTTCCTGGATCTGGAGGCGCTCATCGCCGCGCGTTACGAGGAAGTCGGTCCTGCAACAGTGAGCTCGCTGTTCGTGGGCGATCACACTCACACCGGCCGCGCCGGAGCCGAGATGAACGCGCGGGTGGTCGCGCAATGGCTACCCGAACACTTTCCCGTCGCCGACCCACCCTCCACGTGGATCGACCCCGATACGGGCCATCGCGTCGTCCGTCTCACCAGCGAGCCCGGCAGCGCCAGCGTGTACTTCAATCAGAACGGCTACACCGCAAGCCGCAAGCGGATGGTGTATACGACTCCGGACGGTATCTCGGTGCTCGACCTCGATACCAGGCAGACGCACCGCGTAGTAAGTGGTAAGGTGCGGCTCATCGAGGCCGGCCGCAAGAACGAGCGGGTGTACTACGTCCGCGACGGCGAGGCCTGGTGGACCGATATCGATTCCGGCCAGTCCCGCCGGATCGGCCCGCTGCCGCCCCGCGGCTCGCTGTCGACGATCAACGCCGACGAGAGTCTGCTGGCCGGAGTCTACATCGAGGGCGCCCAGGGGCAGGACTATGCCGGCGGTCACGGACAACTAGACCAGCCGCCCAACAAGGCCCTCATGATGGAGGAGCGCTGGGCGGCCCGCCTGCCCATGGCGATGTTCACCCTCAGCGTCGAGAACGGCGAGGTGAAGGTCATTCACCGGTCGAACGACTGGCTCAACCATCTGCTCTTCTCGCCCACGGACCCCGGCCTGCTCATGTTCTGCCACGAAGGTCCCTGGCACAAGGTCGAGCGCATCTGGACCATTCGCGGTGACGGCACCGGATTGACCAGGGTCCACGCCCGCACCATGGCCATGGAGATCTTCGGCCACGAGTTCTGGAGCGCCGATGGCCAGACCATCTGGTACGACCTGCAGACCCCGCGCGGCGAGGACTTCTGGGTGGCCGGCTACCATGTCGAGACCGGCGCGCGGACCTGGTATCACCTGGCGCGCAACGAGTGGTCCATCCACTTCAACGTCAGCCGCGACGGCCGCCTGTTTTGCGGCGACGGCGGCGACCCCGGCCAGGTGGCTCACGCAACCGACGGCCAATGGATTTACCTCTTCCGGCCGGAGCGGATCGAGAATCGCGGGATAGCGGGCGAGAATCTCATCCAGCCGGGAGTATTCCGCGCCGAGAAACTCGTCGACATGGCGAAACACCAGTACCGGCTGGAACCGAACGTGAGCTTTACGCCCGATGGTAAGTGGCTCGTGTTCCGGTCCAACATGTTCGGACCTACTTATGTTTTCGCGGTTGAGACAGAGAGGGGCAAATGAAATCACGACTCCTGCTTGTAACATGCGCGGCGCTGACCGCGGTCGCCTGCTATGGCCAGACCGGCACTGGCATCCCACACCTTCAAAAACAAGGCACCGCCACGCAGTTGATCGTGGACGGAACGCCATTTCTTGCTCTCGCGGGAGAGTTGGGCAACAACACCGCCACGAGTCTCGAGAATATGCAGCCGATCTGGCCCAAACTGGCTGCGGGCAACCTCAACTGCGCGCTGGTAGCCATATCCTGGGCGCAGATGGAGCCCGCCGAGGGTAAGTACGAGTTCGCGCTGGTGGATGGCCTCATCCGCGAGGCCCGGCGCAGCAACCTCAAGATTGTCTTTCTGTGGTTCGGCAGTTGGAAGAACGGTTTGTCGAGTTATGCCCCTTACTGGGTTAAGAAGGACTACAAGCGCTTCCCCCGCATTCAGATCAAAGGCGGGAAGAGCATGGAGTTACTCAGCACTCTTGGCGATGCCACGCGGGATGCCGATGCGCGCGCGTTTCGGGCCTTGATGCGGCATATCAAGGGCGTCGATAGCGAACAGCACACCGTCTTGATGATGCAGGTGGAAAACGAGGTCGGCGTGCTGCGGGATTCGCGCGACCGGTCCGCGCCCGCCAATAGAGCCTTTGCGGGCTCCGTGCCGAAGGAACTGATGGACTATCTCCAGCAGCACAGGGATGCCCTGAATCCGGAGTTGCGCGAGGTCTGGGCGGAGCAGGGCTTCAAGACCTCGGGATCGTGGGAAGAAGTGTTCGGCCCCGGCAAGCCCGACAGCGTCGAGATGCCACTCCAGACAAAGAGCCCGCCCATGAGTCCCGAAGAGCACGAGACAAGCTGGCGAAAGCTGCACTGGCCTGTGGACGAGATATTCATGGCCTGGAACTACGCCCGCTACGTGAATAAGGTGGTGGCGGAGGGCAAGGCTGAATACAACATTCCCATGTTCGTGAACGCCTGGCTGCAACAACCGAACCACGCCTGGCCCGGAACCTACCCAAGCGGCGGCCCGGTGCCCCAGGTTCACGACGTGTGGAGAGCCGCCGCCCCCTCCGTCGATGCGCTCGCGCCGGATCTGTATCTGGAGCACTTCGACGAAGTCTCGGCCAGGTTCGCGCGCAACGGAAATCCGCTGTTCATTCCCGAAACCAGCGCTAACGCCGCCAATGTCCTGCCGGCATTCGGCAAGTTCAACGCCATAGGCTTCTCTCCGTTTTTCATCGAACGATCGGCCGCACCGGATACGGAACTGGCCGGCGCGTATCGCGTGGTCGAGCAATTGACGCCGGCCATCGTGGGCCAGCAGGGCAAAGACACCATCACCGCCGTGCGGATGAATGCCGGCGACCCGCCCGTGCAGCTCAAGCTTGGGGACTACAAGCTGAACGTGACGTATGTCGGCACGGGCCACGTTCCGATCGCTCCCGAGGCGGCGGTTCCCGGACAGGCAGCGCCGGCGCCGCAGGGTCCGGCCGCGACGGCGATTCTGATTGCGGCGGGACCGGACGAGTTCTACTTCGGCGCCATTGGCGGCGGAATACGAATCGCCTTCGCGGCGACCATGCCAGGGCCGCCCACTGTCGGGCTGGGCGACGTGCAGCAAGGCAAGTTCGTGGACGGCGATTGGCGCGTCGTCCGCCAGTTGGGCGGGGATGATACGGGTCAAGGCGAGATCCTGACCATACGCCCCAACCAGGTCCTGCGCGTGACGGTCTACCGCTACGAGTAGGTCGGAGATCGTCAGGGCTGCGGTGTGCCCGGCTCGTCGAGAAGCTGAATAGAAGTCGCGGGGCCAAGGTCGGGATCTTTCCAGGACGAGAGCGCCCACACTACCTTCTTATCCGGCGTTACTTCGATAACTTGCACCGTGGCGGCCCACTCTTCCGTATTCTTGTTTCCCGCGGACCAGTTGGTGATGACCGTGTTGCCGTTGGCCAGCCGATTGGCAGTCTGAACGCTGAAGAGATTGATCGAGCGCAGGTCCGCCTGCGTCAGTTCCCACACCGTCTCGCCTTTGGGACTCACCTCACGCGCGTAGCAACTCCAGTCACCGGCGATCAGAGTGTTGCCGTTGGCCAGGCGGACCGCATGCCAGGGCGACTTCGCCGCTACGGACCAAACGGCTTTGCCGTCCAGGTCGTACTCGACCACCTTGCCCTCGCCCATATGCGGGACCAGAATCGTGCCGGCCGCAGTCATGCGGATATGGCGAAACTGGCCGTGCGTGCCAGTGACAGTCGTGGGAATCGGAATCTCCTTCTCGGTCTTGCCCGTTGTGGTGTCGATGATCATCGCTTGGGCCGGGTTTCCGTTCCGCATGATCAGGACGCGGTCCTTGCCGATGGACTGTATGGAGTGGATTTCGGTTCCGGGGGGCGCTTTATACTCCCAAACCAGCTTCTTGTCGGGTCTCACTTCGCCCGCGCCGGACATTCGGGAGAAAATGACATTCCCGTTCGGGAGCAAGGTGGCATCGTCGAACTCCTGAATGCCGCCGGTCTCGGTTCGCAGGGGGATGGAATACTGCCAGACGACCTTGCCGTCCCGCACCAGAAACATCGACTGGAGCGGTTTCCGCGTGTCCCATTCCCCGGCATAGAGAAACGGATGTTGCGCCGCCCCCTTGCCCGGGAGTGCGGCCGCGACGGGCAGGTAGAGCAGCTCGATGCCTTTGCCGTGGAGCGGGTCTATGTTGCGGGAATACTGCCGCGTGGCGTCGCTGTCCCAATGCTCGAATACGCCCAGGCTGGCGACCCTTTTTCCGCCCTGAAGATACACCGTCTTCGACGGCGGATGGTCCGCCAGCGCCATCTCGCGCAGGTAGTCGTCGGCGTTCTCGCGGATCAGGATGCGAGGGTGGTTGGCATCGTCGGGATCGCCGTTGTTCCTGGTCTGCGAATAGAGGATGTCCAGACCCACCGAATCCAGCGCCACGCCGTCGAGTGAGGCCAGCACGCTGGACGGCCAGTCCGGATTCTCATACGGCACCACGCGATTGTTGAATGGCGGGTTGGGAAAGTGCAGCGGGAAGGACTGATGTCTTCTTGCGCAATAGAGGCCGTCCAGCACGTAGAGGATGGTCTTGGCGCCCAGATTCGGAGACGCAGCCAGGTCGACGATTGGCGAATAGGCGTCTTTCACGGCCTCCTGGTTCGTATTGATGGCAGCGTGGAGTTCCGGGGTGCCCTTGATGGAACCGAAGTGGTTCTTCCCGGTTAGTGTGACGCCGGTCTGGCCCTCGTCGCCACCCTCCGCGCCCGCGTACGGATACGAATGCGCTTTGAGAATCGCCACATTGACGAGATACGTCGCGTCGCGAACCTGTTGCGGAATGAGCCTTGCCTCCTTGTAGTCGTGGGCGGAGTAACTCACTCCTTGCACCCATTGGGCAGCCTCCAGGCCATGGTGGTCGCCATAGCCGGGGTTCTTGGGCTGGGCAGCATCGGGGCCGCTCTCCTGCACGAAGCGAACGTCTTTGAACTCGCTCCAGATCTTGGTCAGCATGGCGGGATAAATGATGCGCCGCGCCTCATAGACGATGATGTTGCCCGGCGGGACATGAGCCCGATTGACCAGTTGGCGCACCATCGCCAGCGCAACTTGCGGCGACACGTTGACGATGTTGCCCGGCCCGGCGGCGCTGCTGTTGTTGAGGTTGACCTTCACCGCCACGACCTCGCCGCCCTGGTATCCGCGATTCTCCAGGCGGCGCGAGCTCCGGTTGTAGTACTGGAAGATCGCCCGCCATGCCTCCTCATCGCTCGCGGCGCCGGTGAGCTGCCGCAGGTCCGAGGCGAGCATGGCGTCGACCCGGTTCTGGTCGGTCGAGGCGTCGCTCCACCACGTATCGGAAGTGGAGGCCCGCGCGCCGCTCCACCTGGCCGCTGCCGGATCGTGCGCCCACACGACACGGCCGGGATGGATGCCCCGAGCAATCCCGACCGGCTGATTGCGATCCCGCGGAGCGAAGTCGTAACGGGTGGCGGTTGCCGCGGCCGCGGATCGAATGGGGCGCAGGAACCAAACCGTGCTCGCCAGAGCCGCGACGGCGCAGACGGCTACGGCAGCGTACCTATGGCGGAGGAGACTCCGGCGCAGGCGGCGACCTGTAAGGACACTGAGAACGGACGCCGTCAGCCAGATCGCAAACCCGCTCGCCAGGGGAAACGCCGCGCGCTGGCATGGATAGGCAGCCCGGCTGGGTTTGGGAATCACTCGGACCAGGAACCACACGAGCGCGGCAAATCCTGCGATCAGGCCAGCCAGCTTGCAGAGTGGCTGGTAGGGAGTATTTCGAATTGCAGAGGGTGTCATGGTCGGTTTTCGGGCAGCCTCTAGTGTAGTGCTTCGGACGCCTGCTCACGGGCGGCGAATCCTGCCCAGCTGTTTTCACATCTAGGCTTTTGGAGGAGGAACGTTCGTGGAAGCCCCGTCACCAACCCGTTGCCTCATGCTGCTCGTCCTGGCTGCCGCCGCGATTTGCGGCGATGGCCCCGCCCAAAGCCCAACCCTCACCGGGCAGGCCGCCTTTACCGACTACTCCCAGGAGAAGCCGGGAATCCGGCGCAAACTGTCCGTAGCCGACCTGCCGGCGCCATACGCGACTCCGTCCGTGGACAACGGTCCGGATGGCACGTCGAACATGATCGCGAGACCCCAGGGCGCCTGGCCCCAAGCCCCCAGGGGATTCAAAGTGGAGTTGTATGCGACGGATCTGGAGAACCCCCGCCTGGTGCGAACGGCGCCGAACGGAGACCTCTTTCTCGCCGACAGCAAGGGCGGGAAGATCCTCATCTTTCGCGGAGTAGCCGGCGACGGCAGAGCTCGGCAGACCGGAGAATTCGCCACCGGCCTGACGCAGCCTTTCGGGATTGCATTCTATCCGGCGGGTCCCAATCCGAAGTGGATCTACGTAGGGAATACGGACTCCGTGGTGAGATTCCCGTACCAGAATGGCGACCTGAAGGCCCGCGGCCCGGCACAGAAACTGGCCGACCTGCCCGGCGGAGGCCGGCTGCGCGGCGGCGGTCACTGGACTCGCGACATCGTCTTCTCCAGGGACGGAACAAAGATGCTCGTCTCGGTCGGCTCGCACTCCAACGTGGACGACAGCGACACGCATCCGGAGGAATACCACCGCGCCGATGTGCTCCAGTTCACTCCGGAAGGCAAGTTCCAGAAAGTATACGCCTCCGGCGTGCGGAATTGCGTTGGTGAAGCGATCAGCCCGGTCACCGGGGCGCTGTGGTGCTCCACCAACGAACGCGACGCTCTGGGCGACAACCTGGTGCCCGACTACATCACCCATGTCGAGGAAGGCGGCTTCTACGGCTGGCCCTGGTATTACATGGGTGGTCATCAGGACCCGCGGCATCCGGGGAAACACCCCGAGCTCAAGAGCAAGGTGTTGACGCCCGATGTGCTTCTACAACCCCATTTTGCTTCGCTGGAGATGCTTTTCTACGACGGGTCGCAGTTCCCGGCCGAGTATCGGGGAGACGCCTTTGCGGCCGAGCATGGTTCCTGGAACCGGGCCAAGCGCGCGGGATACGAAGTCATTCGAGTTCCGCTGCACGACGGGAAAGCCACCGGCGAGTACGAGGATTTCCTGACCGGCTTCGTGACGGCGGACGGGCGCGTGTGGGGACGCCCGGTGGGCGTGGCCGTTGCGCAAGACGGCTCCTTGTTCGTCAGCGACGATGGATCGGGCTCCATCTGGCACGTAGTCTACACGGGCAAGTAATCCTCAGAAGTCGCAGTTGAGGATGTCGGTCGCCCGCCGGCATAGCTCGCGTGCGTAGTCGGTCCACAAGCCGGTGCCCCAATAGCGGTAGCAGCTCGTCTCGGTCAGGAGCAGGTAGTAGAGCGCGTTGCGGAACCTGGGATCTGAAGTGGGCACCTTGCCCAGCGCCTTCTGGGAGAACAGTGCGCTGACAGCGTCCATAGGCCCCAGTACGTCGCCGTAACCGCGTACCCAGGAGAGATTGTTAGTCCAGCTGCCGCCCTCCATGTGGAAGCGGTTGTCTTCCTTTCGTAATTCCGCGATGACCTTCTCGAGGGCCTCCGGACCGGTGGGTTGCTTGAGGCGATCCCAGATGCGGTTCTGCATCACCGGCTGGATGGCAGGGAAATCCTGCTCCCGCACACCAGTTACTTGCAGATACTCCAGATACTCGGTCACGTTCACCGGTGGCACGTCGGAGCCCGAGGCCTCGCGCATGACGTCCATGTACTTACTCGGGAACTCGTTCATCATCACGCCGCCGTTCTCTCCGTCGGCGATCTGAGTTACTAACTGCGGAACGGCGTGGCCCGCAAGACTCGTTCTCCCGAGCCCCTTCGCCTCGTAGTAGGGCTGCATCTGCGCCACCAGCTTGGTGTCGCTGCCCTGCGTCTTAATGATGCCCACGATACTGAGCGTCTCCCCACGGGAGTTCCGGGCCACCAGCCGGTGCGGGAGGTGCTTGTAGTGCAGACTGCCTCCGTCTTCGACCCGCTCGACGGAGTGCTCCTGCACCAGCACCCATTGGTAGCCGCAGTCCAGGAGCGTCTTGACGAACTCGTAGAAGACATCGGGGTGGTTCGGCAAGGCCATCTCGGGCGGAGAGAAGCCCTTGACGCGGCTCACTGCTTCGAGACCGAAGATCGCGGCAAAGTAGTGCTGCCAGGCCAGCACGTGCAGGCGGAAATCCTGCACCGGCGTAGAGGGGGCCACCGCGTGTCCCCAAGCCGTCCCCAGCCATTCCACCGCACGCCGGTACTCCGGGTTCAAGGTGATGGTCTTCAGGCTGTCGAAGACGTCGTCGAAGCCCATGGCCCACATGCCGTGGAGCAGGCAGCCCGAGTAATCCAGCATGATACGAGGGTTCTTACCCTCGTGGATCAGTTGGGGGATGAACTCACCCATGCGCTTGTAACACCAGTGGAAAACCGGAGCATTGTGGTTATCGCCAATGCCCTGGTTGTCCATCATGTATTTCAGGTTGCTGATCACATCGGCGCTGCGCAGATCGCCCCCGCCGGCGGGGATCATCGGTTGGTGCATGTGCAGCGCATTGGCAAAGCCGCTGCGGACACGGCCGAAGTCGATCCCGCACTCCGGCAGGTAAATGGGTCCTTTGCGCGCCGTCGCCCGTGCGACCTCGTCTTCGGAACCGCAGATGTTCGGCAGACTGCCGATGTACTCGGACAACACTGCAGTGCTCATTTTCCTCCCCGTCTGAGATTATTTCTCATCGAACCGGCTGCCCCACCGTGCGGCTCGCCATGGGAGCGTAGGCTTCCTCGGCGTACTGCTTGATCATCCGGCGCGCGCTGAACCCGGTCGCGACGGTGCGAATTGCCGCCTTGGCGGTTTGCAGCCATTGCCTCGGGATGCCCTTTTCGTCGCGCGCGTAGAACGCCGGCACGATCTTCTCTTCGAGCAGGCGGTAAAGCGAGTCCGCCTCGGCGCCGTCGTTCTTGTCCACGCCGGAACCGATCACCCACCCGTTGGTCTCCGAATGGGCCTCCCACCACCAGCCATCCGCCGTGCTCAAATGCGGGACGCCGTTCAGCGACGCCTTCATCCCGCTGGTGCCGCAGGCTTCCATCGGCTCGCGCGGATTGTTCAGCCAGACGTCGCAGCCCTGCACGAACAGGTGCGCCACGTGCAGGTCGTAGTCCTCGACGAAGGCCACGCGCCCGCCGAAGCGCGGATTGGTGGCGTGCTGGTAGACGCGCTGCATGGCCCGCTTGCCGGGTTCGTCGGCCGGATGGGCCTTGCCGGCCAGGACGATTTGCACGGGAGTGCGGGAGGCGTTGAGAATGCGCGCCAGCCGTTCCGAGTCGTAGAAGATGAGGTCCGGACGCTTGTATTCCGTAAAGCGGCGGGCGAAGCCGATGGTGAGCACGAAGGGGTCGAGCAGGCTGCCGGCGGCAAGCACTTGCATCGGGCTGGCGGTTTCACGCCTCCAGCCGTTGCGCGCACGTTCGCGCACGAAGTCCAGAAGGTGGTGGCGCAACAGCTGCCGCGTGGCCCACAGTTCCTCGTCCGGGATCCGGTCGAGTCGCTCCCAGAGGCCGGGCTCGTCGTGGTGCTCCAGCCAGTCGCTGTCCAGCCAGCGCTCGAATAGCGCGGCCATCGCCGGCGCGATCCAGGTGGGCACGTGGACGCCGTTGGTCACGGCACGCAGGGGGCGGTTTTCGTCGGGCACCCCCGGCCACAGCGGAGCCCACATCTCGCTGGTCACCTGGCGGTGCCGGCGGCTCACCGTGTTGATGGCGGACGATCCGCGCATGGCGACCACGGTCATGTTGAACTGGTTCTCGGCCGTGTCGTAGCTCCCCAAGCCGAGAAACGTGTTCCGCCGCGATCCAGCGCCTTGCCAGAACAGCGCCATTTGGGCGTCCAGCTGATGGAAGGGAAAGGCATCGTGCCCGGCGGCGACCGGCGTGTGGGTGGTGAAGACGGTAGTGGAGCGGACCTGCTCGAGCGCGGCCAGGAAGCTCTCGCCTTGCTCCACCAGTTCTCGAACCCGCTCCAGAACGGCGAACGCCGTGTGGCCCTCGTTCAAGTGCCATACCGCCGGGTGATATCCCAGCGCTCTCAGCGCCCGCACTCCGCCAACCCCAAGCACAATCTCCTGGCGCAGTCGCGTTTCCCGCTCGCCGCCATACAGCCGCGAGGACAGTTCGCGGTCCCAGGACGCGTTTTCCGGCACGTCCGTGTCGAGCAGAATCAAATTGACCCGGCCCATGCGAACCCGCCACAGGGCGACCTGCAAGGTGCCCATGCCAAGCGAAACCTGAATCCGGCAGGGCGACCCGTCCGATACGGTGGCGCGCTCCACCGCTACGTCGTCATAGCTCAGCCGCCGGTAGTCCTCGATCTGCCGGCCTTCGGGCGAGATCCTCTGGTGGAAGTAGCCCATCGGGTACATGAAGCCAACTCCCACCAGCGGCAACCCCAGATCGCTGGCTTCCTTGCAGTGGTCGCCCGCGAGTACGCCCAGGCCGCCGGCGTAGATGGGCAGCGATTGATGTAGGGCGAACTCCGCCGAGAAGTATGCAATCTGGCGATCCGCCAGTTCCGGGAACCGGGTTGGCCACCACGTTCCGGCCGCGGCGCGGGCTTTCTCCAGGGCCGCGATCGCGGCATCGTAGTGCGCCAGAAATGTGGGGCTCTGGGCCGCCCGTTCCAAACGCTCCGGCGACACCGTGCGGAGCATTTGAACGGGATTGTGCGCGGTCTCCCGCCACAGCGTGTAGTCCAGACTGCGGAACACCTCCCGAGCGTGCGGGCTCCAACTCCACGACAAATCATGGGCCAGTTCGTTCAACCGGGCAATTCGATCCGAGCTCATGAACACTCCTTACCCCACAGGGTGCGGGGTTGTGGGCGGCCTTCAGGCCGGTTGGCGGCGATGTCGCCGGGGGCGCTTCGGCTCTAAGCGCAATAGGCTGACATCGCCCTGTCGGCGGCAGTATCCCAACTGAAGTCTCTTTCGGCAGCGTGTCGCCCGTTGCGCCCCATCCAGCGCGCCCACTCGAAGTTCGTGAACAGGGTCCCCAGACCCCAGGCGATGGAGTTCGGATTCGGGTCGACCTTCAGGCCGTTCACCTCGTGCCGGACGAATTCGGCGGGGCCCCCGTTCCGGCTCGAGACCACCGGCTTGCCCGCGCTCCACGCCTCCAGCACCACGATCCCGAAGGGCTCGTTGCGGCTCGGCACGCAGACGGCATCGCAAGCCTTATAAAGGTTGGCCAGCGTTCCATTCTGCTGAAATCCGAGGAAGCGGGTGGCGTGGGCCACGCCGAGCTGGTGCGCTCGCCGCTCCAGACCGCCTCGCATCTCCCCGTCTCCCGCAAACACGAACTTGGCATGCGGGTGGGACCTCAGAACGGAAGGAATGGCATCGATGAGAAGATCCGGACCCTTCTGGTGCACCAGGCGGCCAGAGAACAGTACGGTCGGGTCGACAGGGCCGATACCGTACCTGCTTCGGATCTCATTCGGATCGACCCAGCCGTCGTAGTTGTGGACGTTGACCCCGTTGTGGACCACCGAGAGCTTCCCGTCCGGTACGTTATACATCCACATCACCTCGTTCTTGAGCGGAGTGGAGACGGCAATCACGCGGTCCGCCCACTCGGTGCCGGCCCGCTCCTGGAAGCGAACGCGGACCGACTGGCCGTTCCCGAAGTAGTTCCCGCTGCGGCCGTACTCGGTGGAGTGAATGGTGAACACGGTCTTGCGGCCGCGACCCTGCTTGATCCAGATCATGGCGTTGGCCGTCAGCCAGTCGTGGGCGTGCACGACGTCGAAGGGAGCGCCCATGAAGTCCTCGGTACTGAACAGGTGGCGCACGAACGAGCGGCACATTTCGTTCACTTCGTCTACGAAGTTGCCGTTCAACGCGAACGGGCAGCGGTGATAGTGCACTCCCTCGATAAGCTCGTACTCCCGCTGGCCGTGGCCCATGCGGGTATAGATATGTATTTCATGGCCCTTCCTCTGCAGTGCCGCGGCAAGTTCGGTGACGTGGACTCCTACGCCCCCTACGGGGATGGAGTGGAGGGACTCCCAGCTAAGCATTGCAATTCGCATAAAGGCACCTCTGATAGTTCACTTGGTCAGATGATCGGGCAAGGTCAGCACGTGGACATACCCAGCGACAACTTAAGGACATTATACCTTGCCGTAGGCAGCCGGAAGTGAGTCGTGAGCACAAATGGGGGTATCCATAGCGTTTCGGCACCGGTGTCCGCGAACGACCCCGCAGAACGGTTGCCGTCGGGTATCGTAGCTCCATCGGATCGGTTGCTCTTTTTCTTCCCCCTGTCGCTGGTTAACTTGCGGCGCTGGTCACCGGGGTCCCTCCAAGCTCCGCAGGACCGCGATTCGGTCTTCCGGAGCACTATGTCCTTTATCCTTGCGGGTATGCCACCAAACTTAAGTACCCCAGTACTAGGCCCGCCACCATGTTAGGCTGGAACCACTAAAAAGGCCTTGCACTGCTACGGGGTTTCAGATATATTTAGCCTAATGCGAACCAGGACGGTTGACCGTCGGGCGCAGGTCGTGTCTTGTCTCCGGGAGGGATGGACCATGAAGAGGCTCTTGTTACTGAGTGCGATTCTGATGGTGGCCGCGGCTGTTGCTTCGGCGGCACCCATTCAGTGCTTCACCGCCAACACGCTCCAGGATTTGGTCGCGGATGGCTCCTGTGCCAGCCAGGGCTTGATCTTCAGCGGCTTCTCCTTCACGAGTTTGGGTAGCGGCTCCTCCCACCTCCTGGCGAGCCAAGTTGCCGTGAGTTTGACACAGGTTACTCCTCCCGGCCCGTTTGGAGATAACTGGGTCTTCAGCGTCGTGCCCTACTTTGTCGGTACCAATCGGGTCACCACCTTCATGGCCGGGTTCGACCTTAGCTATACCGTCTCGGTGGCAAGCCCCAATCCCGCCGGGGTCGTCAGTCTCATCCAGTCTACTGACCTCCTAAACACGGGCTCCACCGCGAATCTTGACATCGCCACGGACACGCAGACGAGTTTGACCCCGGCTCAAATAATCACACTAATCACGAAGGGTTGCGCAACTTGCGGTGAAGCGTCGTCAAGCCTCTATGCGCTGACATCGTTTAAGACCTCAACCGTCGTCACTATCCCCACTGTCGGTGGACGGCCCGTGTCGACCTTCGAGCAGGATTTCGCCTCGACTGTCCCCGAGCCCGTCACCTTCCTTCTGATCGGATCGGGCCTGATCGGTCTGGCGTTCTTGCGGCGCAGGTCCCCGAAGAGCTAAGCGTCTACTGGAAGATTCTCTCCCGTTAGTCAAAAGCCGGCCGCACACGATGTGCGGCTGGCTTTTTGCGTTTCCCGGCTTGGCGCGGGCGCCCGCTCCCGCCGGTTTTTTCGCGCCGCAGGTTGGCTTTGACTGTCGCGAATGCGCTATACTTTCAGTTTCGGCCTTGACGGACGCTGTGAGGAGAGTTGTGCCGCACGGCGGCCGGCAGGTTTGTCGGACAGGTGGCTGAGCGGTCAAAAGCAACGGGCTGTAAACCCGTCGCCCTTTCGGGCTACGGAGGTTCGAATCCTCCCCTGTCCACCATTGTTCGTTGCAGTGGGCCGACATAGCTCAGTTGGTAGAGCGCGTCCTTGGTAAGGACGAGGTCACCGGTTCAATTCCGGTTGTCGGCTCCAGAAATTTACTTGACAGATTGAGGGCCCGCACGGGGCGGCCCTCCGATTCCAGGGGATCGCACCATGGCCAAAGAGAAATTCGACCGCAGCAAACCGCATGTCAATATCGGGACGA
>CAZBQQ010000128.1:12646-16591 GCA_964493965.1 uncultured Solibacteraceae bacterium | reverse complement strand
GGCATGCGCGCCAGCCCCACCGGCGAGGTGATCTTCGAGAACTGCCGCCTGCCGGATACGCAACTGCTCGGTCGCGAGGGCGAGGGTTTCGTCGACAGCCTTAAGGTTCTGGACGGCGGAAGGATCTCGATCGCGGCGCTATCGGTAGGCACGGCGCAGGGAGCATACGAAATCGCGCTTCGCTATTCGCAGCAGCGCAGGCAGTTCGGCCGGCCGATTTCCGAGTTCCAGGCGATCCAGTTCAAGCTGGCGGACATGGCGACCGAGATCGACGCCGCGCGCCTGTTGACACTGCGCGCCGCCGCGAGGAAGGACCAGGGCCGGCGCGTGACCAAGGAGTCCGCCATCGCTAAGCTCTACGCCTCCGAGGCGGCCGTCCGTGTCTGCGACCAGGCGGTGCAGGTCCTGGGCGGCTACGGGTTCATCAAGGAATACCGCGTCGAGAAGTTTTACCGCGACGTAAAGCTGTGTACCATCGGCGAAGGCACCTCCGAAATCCAGCGCCTGGTCATCGCGCGGCAGTTGCTCAAGAGCTGATGGGACCTCTAGCCGAACGCATCCTCGAAGGCGACGTGCGGGCGTTGGCTCGCGCCGCCACCGCTATCGAAGACCGACGCCCCGAGGCGCTCAGCCTGCTCGAGGAGCTGTTCCCACGCACCGGTCATGCCACGCTGATCGGCGTCACGGGCGCGCCGGGGGCGGGGAAAAGCACGCTGGTCGACTATCTCGCGCGGGCGGTGCGCGCCGAGGGCCGTACGGTAGGCATCGTGGCCGTCGATCCCACCAGCCCGTTTTCGGGCGGCGCCATTCTGGGCGACCGCATACGCATGCAGGCGCACTCGGCGGACCCAGGCGTGTTCATACGCTCGATGGCCACGCGCGGTTCGCTGGGCGGACTGGCCGTGGCGACCACCGACATCGCGCTGCTGCTCGACGCCGCGGGGCGGGATGTGGTCCTGATCGAGACGGTCGGCGTGGGGCAGGACGAGGTCGAGGTGGCGCGGCTGGCGGACGTCACCGTGGTGGTGCTGGTGCCTGGGATGGGCGACGATGTGCAGTCGATGAAAGCGGGTATCATGGAGATCGCCGACGTCTTCGCGATCAACAAGTCGGACCACCCGGGAGCGAACGCGCTCGAACGCGATTTGCGCGGGATGCTGTCGCTGAATGCCGCTCGCGATGGCTGGGAGCCCGCCGTCGTGCGCACGGTGGCGACCGAAGGGAAGGGAATCGGCGAGGTCCTCGCGGCGATCCGGAAGTTCCAGGAGTCGGGCGCGAAGAAGAACCGGCGCGTGGAGTTGTGGGCCGGCCGCCTGCGCGAGATGCTGCGCGAGCGCCTGATGGAGCGGCTGCCGGCGGCGGAGATCGAAGCCGCGGCCCGGGAAGTTGCGGAGCGGCGGCGCGATCCGTATTCGATCGTGAAGGAGTGGCTCGAGCGAGTCTAGGCAGTGACCGCCGACGCCGCAACACCGAACCGCGACCGTCAGGGAGCGGACGTGAAGGAGCAGATTGAGCGAGTATAAAATCGATCATCTCGGCATCGCGGTGAAGTCGCTGGACGCGGCGCTGCAGTTTTACACCGGCGTACTGGGCATGGAAGCCCCGCACCGCGAGAACGTGGCGGGCGAGAAAGTGAATATCGCCATGCTCGCGTGCGGCGGGCCGCGCCTGGAGCTGCTCGAGCCGGCCGGCGCCGATTCCCCGATCGGCAGATTCCTGGAAAAGCGCGGCGAGGGCCTGCATCACGTGGCCCTGCTGGTGGACGACCTCCCAGCTGCAGTCGAGCGCCTCACCGCAGCGGGCGCGCGCCTGTTGAACGAGCCGCGCCAGGGCGCCGGCGGCCACCTCTACGTTTTCATTCATCCCGCCTCCACCGGCGGAGTCCTATTGGAGCTGATACAAGAATGACGCAGATCGGAATCATCGGAGGCAGCGGGCTCTATTCCATGCCCGGCTTTGAGTTGGACCAGGAGGAGCGCATCGAAACGCCCTGGGGCTGGCCCTCGGACGCCTACATGATTGGCAAGCTGGCCGGGAAAGAAGTGGTCTTCCTGGCGCGGCACGGGCGCGGGCACCGCATCTCGCCCTCGGAGTTGAACTTCCGCGCCAACATATACGGACTCAAATCGCTCGGCGTCGAGCGCATCATCTCGCTGAGCGCGGTCGGCTCGCTGAAGGAAGAGCACCGGCCGCTCGATTTCGTCATCCCCGATCAGTTCTTCGATCGCACCAAGGCCCGCCCCTCCACGTTCTTTGGCGAAGGCCTGGTGGTGCACATCGGCTTCTCCGATCCCATCTGCCCGCAGCTTGCCGATGTGGTTTACGGCGCCTGCCAGGCCGAGGGCGTGAAGGCCACACTGGGCGGGACGTATCTTTGCATGGAAGGCCCGCAGTTCTCCACCAAGGCCGAATCGAACGTCTACCGTAGCTGGGGGATGGACGTCATCGGGATGACCAACCTGCAGGAGGCCAAGCTCGCGCGCGAGGCCGAGATCTGCTATGCCACCGTCGCCATGGTGACCGATTACGATTGCTGGCACCCGGAGCACGACGCGGTGACCGTCAACCAGATCATCGCAAACCTGGTGAAGAACGCCGAGAACGCGGCGCGCGTGGTGACGCGGGCTGTCGAAACCATGCCGGCCGCGCGCGCATGCAAGTGCGGGAGCGCGCTGGCGCACGCCATCATCACCGACCGCAAAACCGTTCCCGAAGAAACGCGCAGGAAGCTGGAGCTGCTGGTTGCGAAGTACTTCTGAGACCGCCCGGCGCTTGCTCGACTGCGTCCTCGGCGGCGGGCCGTGGCCACGCGCCTTGCTCGCCGAGTTGATCGACCAGGACAGCCCGTCCCTGTTTTCCGTCGTGGCCGAGGGCCTTTCGGACCGCTTCGAGCCGCGGCTGGTAGATGCCTACACGCAGATCTTCGCCGAAGCGATCGCAGCAATTCTGCCCGAGTACCAGCCCGCGGAACTCGTGGAACGATACCGTCGTGTTCGCCTCCCGCGCCGGCTGGAGAGGGGGCCGCTCACCGTGTTCGTCCTCTCCCGCGTGACGCTGGGCGCGGAGGTGGCCATCACCAGCGTGATCCTGGACGCGGTGAAGCGCCGCTGTCCGGAGGCGCGCATCGTGCTGGTGGGCCCGCGGAAGTGCTGGGAGCTTTTTGCCGCCGACTACCGGATCGAGCACCTGTCCGTGCGTTACGGCGGCGGGCCTCGCGACCGGATCGCGCCCTCGTTGTCGCTGGGTGGACCCGCGACCATCGTCGTCGATCCCGACTCGCGCATCACGCAACTTGGCTTGCAGCCCGTCTGCGCCGAGGAGCACTACTACCTGTTCGAGAGCCGTGCGTATGGCGGCGACGGCCCCGAATCTCTGGGAGCGTTGGCGCGGCGGTGGGTCGCCGAGACGTTCGGGATCGACGACGCGCGCTCCTATATCGCGCCCGCGGAGGCGCCGGATTTCCCCGCGGCCGGCATCGCCGTAAGCCTCGGTGTGGGAGGAAACGCCGCCAAGCGGCTCGCGGAGCCGTTCGAATCGAGGCTGCTCGCGGCGCTCGCGCAGCGCGGTCTGCCGCTCATTGTCGACGCGGGTGCGGGCGGCGAAGAAGCCGTGCGCGTGGAAAAGGCGATCGAGGCCAGCGGCGCGCACGTTGAGGTCTGGCGCGGCTCTTTCGCGGGCTTCGCGTCCATCATCAAGCGCAGCCGGCTTTATGTTGGATACGATTCCGCCGGCCAGCACGTGGCCGCCGCCTGCGGCGTTCCGCTGGTAACGGTCTTCGCGGGCGCGCCCTGCCCGCGTTTCGAGCAGCGCTGGCGGCCCTTCAGCGCGGGCCCTGTCGAGGTGGTGCGGGCTGTTGGCGACGACGTGCTGCCACGCGTGCTCGAGGCTGTCGACCGGCTGCTGTAGTGCCTCTGTAAGTGGGGCAGGCGGGTCTGGAGACCCGCT
>CAZBQQ010000128.1:1333-12546 GCA_964493965.1 uncultured Solibacteraceae bacterium | reverse complement strand
AGACCCGCTCCGCGGGCTTACCGCGGCGTGATCAGCCCGCCCAGTTTGTCCTGCTCTCCGGCCGCCGCGCGAGGGAACCGAGTAGCGTACATCTCCAGATACTTCAGCCCGGAGCCGGTGTTCACCACCACGATCCGCTCGTCCCGCTTGAGCAAACCGGCCGCCAGGAGCTTCGGCAACGCCGCCACGGCGGCGGCGCCCTCGGGCGCAGCCAGAATTCCCTCGACCGCCGCCAGCTCCAACGCCGCCGCGACGATTTCCCGGTCGCCCACCGCAACGGTCGTGCCGCCACTCTCGCCGATGATTTTCAAAACCAGCCCCTCGCCGAGCGGCTCCGTTGCGCGCAGGCCCGCGGCAACCGTACGCGGATTCTCAGCCCGTACCGCAATCATCCGAGGCCGCGCGCCAGCGGTCCACGCGAGCTGCTCCAACTCCTCGAAAGCTTTCCAAGCGCCGATGAGTCCCACGCCCGCGCCGACCGGATAGACGACCACATCGGGCAGCGTCCATGACATCTGCTCGGCGATCTCGTAGCCGATGGTCTTGCTGCCCTCGATGCGGTAGGGTTCGTGGAGCGCGCTGAGGTCGAACAGCCCCTCGGAGAAAGTGGTGACGACGCGAGCGCCGTGGGCGGAACACTCGACGTAGTTCGCCCGGGGCGCATCGGCCGGCAGGACCACCTGCGCCTCCATGCCCGCCGCGGCCGCGTAGGCGGCGAGCGCGCTGGCCGCATTGCCCTCCGAGCGCACGGCCACTCCCGGAATTCCCAACTCCACCGCCATGGACACGGCGCAGGAAATTCCGCGGGCCTTGAAAGTCGCGGTTGGATTCAGGCCCTCGTCTTTGATCCAGAGGTTGCCGGCGTCGAGGCGCTCCCCCAGCCGTCGCGCGTGGATGAGCGGCGTCATACCCTCGCCCAGCGACACGATGGAGGGAGGCTTTCGCACCGGCAGCACGGGCGCGTAGCGCCACATGGTCGCGGGCGCGTTCTTAATCCAATCCCGGCTCCACCCCGTCCGCGCCATTTCGAGGTCGTAGCGGGCCAGCAGAGGCCCGCCACAGTCGCACAGGTTGCGCGCCACGGCGGGATCGTATTGCGTCCTGCACCGGCTGCATTCGAGATGGGTAAGCGTGGTCATGCCGTGGACGGATCTATCATCTCACGGGCCCGTTGCTCGTGGCTCGTGGCCCGTTGATCCTGGGCGACTTTTCCGCGCTTCGCCCCGTGACGACTGCCGATCGCGAAGCGTTCGAACTCCGCAGGCCGATCAACGGGCAACGAGCCACGAGCCACGAGCGGCAGCCAGAGGCCCCCTCTGCACGCTTCCCGCCTCCCGCGCGTCAACCCTTCCGTGGGAGAATTGTGTCGATGATTTCCCGACTCGGCGCCGCGTTGCTGCTGGCCGCGAACGCCTTCGCCGGCGAGTACGCGATCCTGGCCAACGGTTCCGCGATGCGCGTCGACCGGCATGAGCAGAACGGGCAACAGGTGCGTGTCTACATGAACGACGGCACCGCCGAATTCCCGGCCTCCGCAATCGTGCGCTTCGAGCCCGAGTATGTCGCGCCCGCCGAGCCGAAGCCGCAGCCCGCGCCCGAAGTTGCCTTTCCGCCGCAGGAACTGGTCAACCAGGCTGCGGAGCGGTGGCACCTGCCGCCCGCTTTTCTGCACGCGGTGGTGAAGGCGGAGTCCGGCTACCGGCAGGACGCGGTCTCGCGCAAGGGCGCCATCGGCCTGATGCAATTGATGCCCGCGACGGCCCACCTGCTGGGCGCCGATCCCACGGACGCGCGGCAGAACGTCGATGCCGGCGCGCGGTACTTGACCGAGCTCCTGCGCAAGTACTTCAACGACCCGTACCAGGTGCGCAAGGCCGTGGCCGCCTACAATGCCGGGCCGGCGGCCGTCGACCGCTACAACGGGATTCCGCCTTACCCGGAAACCGTCGCCTACGTCGAGCGCGTGATCCGGCAGTGGCAGAAGAAGTAGTCTCACAAACTGGGCTACAATGAGGGTAGAGCGTTCACTCCTATGAGTACCCGTGTCAGAACCACTGTAGTCGCGCTGTCTACATTGCTCGTCGCCCTTCTGCTGATGGGCGCCGTGCTGGCCAGAAGCACGTCCGACCAGGGCGCGTACCATCAACTGGGCGTGTATGCGGACGTCCTGCAACGGATCAAGAGCGACTACGTCGAGGAGCCCGACCTGAAGAGCGTCACCCTGGGCGCCATCAACGGGCTGCTGGAATCCATCGACCCGTTTGCCAGCTATCTGAACGCGGAGCAGTACAGGGAGTATCTGAAGAACAAGGACGCCTACAAGGGCAGCGTCGGGCTGATCCTTTCCAAGCGCTTCGGGTACGTGGGAGTGGTGGATGCGATCCCCGGTTCGCCCGCCGCCAAGGCTGCGCTCAGCACCGGCGACATGATCGAAAGCATCCACGGCATCGCGACGCGGGATATGCCGCTGGCGTACGCCAACATGCTGCTCCAGGGCAAGCCTGGAACCACGATCGAGCTCTCGGTGATGGCCGTCCGGCATCCCGAGCCGAGAAAGCTCACGCTGACGCGCGCTGTCATCGATTATCCTCACGTGACGGCGAAGTTGATGCCGGACCGGGTCGGGTACATCGAGGTGCAGGCCATGATGCCCGGGACCACCGGTCAAATCGCCGAGGCGGTGAAGGACCTCCAGAAGCAAGGCGCGGTAAAGCTGATCCTGGATCTGCGTTACTGTGGCACGGGTACCCCGGAAGAGGGGATGGCGACCGCGAACCTGTTCCAGCAGAAGGGGTTGATGACCTACGCCGAGGGCCAACACTACCCCCGCAAGGACTTTGAGGCCGATCCCGCGAAGGCCATTACCACGCTGCCCCTGCTGGTGCTCACCAATCGCGGCACGGCCGCCGGAGCCGAGGTGGCTGCTGCCGCGCTGCTCGATTCCAAGCGCGCCGAGCAGGTGGTCGGCGAGCGCACGTACGGAGACGCATCGGTGCGCCAGGCCATCGCCATGGACGACGGGGGCGCGATCATCCTCTCGGTCGCCAAGTATTATTCCCCTAGCGGCAAGGCGATCCAGGACGTCGGAGTGGCTCCGACGGTGCAGGTGATGGAGGCTGAGCCAGCCGCTGCCGCAGAGGCCGAGGAAGATGAGGACGCTGCGCCGGAAGAGACGCCGGCCGCCAAGCCCGGCGACGATCCGATTCTGAAGAAGGCCCTCGAGGTTGCGGTCAAGGGGACATCGGCGGCTGCGGGCCAGCCCGGGGCTGCGGCGGACTCCCAGGGTACGAACCCCGTACAGATGCAAATGCATCCAAACACCGTTCAGCCGGACACCCCCAGTCACGTGCCGACGCCGCCGCGCTAACCGGTTCGCATCGCTAGGGTTACAGGGGCTCAATACATCTGAGCAAGGTACGCTCATGCGCTCCTGTGCTATACTTATATCGGCGAGGGTCTGGAAGGAAGTCATGCCTCTTTACGAATATAAGTGCCGTCTCTGCGGCGAGACCTTCGAGGTTCTACAGCGGTTTTCCGATCAACCCCTCAAAGATCACAAGTCTTGCGGTGGTGTAGTGGACAGGCTCATCTCTCCGTCTGCGTTCCAGTTCAAAGGAAGCGGCTTTTATATCACGGACTACGCCAAGGGCCACGATCGCAAACCCGGCAACGGGCATGGCTCCAAGAGCGAATCCCCGGCCAAGCCGGCGGAGACGACGACTCCCAAGCCGGCGGAATCCAAGCCCGCCAGCACCACCGACTCGCACTCAAAAGCCTGAACTGTCGGTTGCCCACCCCCAGGCCCGTGTAGTCCCATCGGTCTCCCTTGGCAGACGCGCTTCCTTCGGTTACAATTTATACATCTAGGGTCCTTTCTCCCGGTTCTTATCGCGGCGAGAAAGCACGCTAGGAGAGGGAGCACACATCGTGCATAAGAGACTTCTGGCTCGGGCTTTTTTGAGTTTTGCTCTTCTGTTCTGCTGCGCACTCGCTGCAGTCGCGCAACAGGGTACTGGGTACATCAAGGCTAAGGTGAACACCGGCCGCGCAGGCGTGTTCATCGATGGCAAGTACGTGGGCCCGGCGGCCAATTTCCGGATGGCGCGCAAGTATGCTGTCCCGGCCGGCGAACACGAAATCAAACTGGATGAGCCCCGTTACGAGGCGGCCACCAGCAAGGTGCAGATCGTCGCAGGCAAGACCACGGTCATCAAGCAAACCCTGAAGGAGCTTCCGTTGGCCAAGCCGCCGTTCGGACGGCTGCGGGTGGAGACCCCGGACAAGTACTCCGCCGTCTTCGTTGAGGGCAAGTTCATGGGGCACTCCGGCGAGTTCAACAATCCCGTGCAGGGCCTTCTGTTGAACCCCGGCGAATATACAGTCAAGGTAGTCCCGGTCAGCGGTCCCGAGCACGAAGAGAAGATCAAGATCGACGCGGACAAGGTCACGATCATCAAGATGAAGTCCTGACCTGGGGCGTCCCCTAGAGGTGTCGCAATGACCAACCTGCCCAACCGCATGTGGATTCGTGTGCTCCTGCTGTCAGCCCTGGCGTCCCTGGCGCTGCTGGCAGACCAGGTGACGCTGAAGAATGGCGACCGGATCACAGGTCAGATCGTGAAGAAGGACGGCGACAAGCTCACCATGAAGAGCGAGCTCATGGGAGAGGTTACGATCCCCTGGGCCGCTGTCACCTCGATCAGCTCGAGCGGGCCGTTGGTGGTGGTCCTGCCGGGAGGCAAGTCGGTGAGCGGCGCCCTGAGCACCAGCGGCGGCTCGCTGGAGGTGGCCACCACATCCGGAAACGAAACGGCGCCGCTGGCTGAGGTTTCCGCTGTCCGCAATGCGGACGAGCAAAAGCAGTGGGAGCGGCTGCAGCATCCCCGCTTGCTCGAGCTCTGGGCCGGCTACGTGGACCTCGGCCTTTCGCTGACTCGAGGAAACGCCGAGACCTCTACCTTCACCACCACCTTCAACGCAACGCGCGCCACGCGGGCCGACAAGGTCACGCTGCAATTCAACGAGATCTACGCCACCGCGCTGATTTCCGGCAAGTCGGCAGCCACCGCGCAGGCCGTTCGCGGCGGTCTGGACTACAACCGGGATTTCGGATCGCGCCTGTTCGTCGACCTCTTCAACCAGTACGAATACGACAAGTTCCAGGACCTGGATTTGCGCGTCGTCCTGGGCGGCGGCTTCGGCTTCAACGCCGTCAAGGGCGATCGTTCGCAACTGGACGTAGTGGGCGGGTTGGACTATGACCGGGCAAAATTCAGCACGCCCCTCACGCGGAACTCGGCCGAGGGATATTTCGGCGACGACTGGAGCTACAAGCTCTCCAAGATCAGCTCGCTTCAGCAGTCCTTCCGTATCTTCCCGAATTTCACTTCGGGCGGCGAGTATCGCATGAACTTCGACCTCGGCGCGGTGACGAGGCTGAAGAGGTGGCTCTCCTGGCAGCTGACGGCGAGCGACCGCTTCATCAGCGACCCGGTCGGGGGCCGCAAGAAGAACGACGTTCTGCTCACCACCGGCTTCCGGGTCAGCTTCGCGCGCTAGCGCATCCTGCTCTTCCCAGATGTGAGAAGCCGGCGCAAGAAGCGAGCTCGAAGCCCAGGCGCAACAACTACGGTAGCCAACCTGGGAGTGCAGGAGGAAGAAGCGGGGCAGCCGCTGCCAGCCGACTGCGGCGGGACGATGCCGGTGCCCTGCGAACCTTTCGACGGAGAGCGATGTACGAGACGCCCTACAGCTTCCACCCGACGATGGCGTAGTCCAGGGCGCCGAAGAAAGCTTCCCTGAAGTCCGCCGGCAGCGACGCGAGCGAAGGCGCATCGTCGACGGCCGGCGAAAGGCGGTGGACCTCAATCCGCCCCAGCCCGGATTCCTCCATGTAGAACCTCAGCAAGCCGGGGGGCACCGGGCGCACATGCGTGGGGTCCAAATAGAAGTGTGTGGCGAAAATGGCCAGGCACTCGGGGTTGGGGGTCTCGATCGCCAGCACGCCATCCGGCCGCAGTTTGGCGGCGGCGGCGCGGATCAAGCCCGGCAGGCGCTCCGGCGGCAGATGCTCCACCATGTGGGCCGCGAAGACGCCGCCCAGCGACCCGTCCGCCAGAGCAGGCAAGCGTTCCAGCAGATCGCCGCAGTCCACCTCCAGGCCCTTGGAGCGGCACACGCCGGCCAGCTCCGGGCTGAGTTCGACGCCGCGCGCGGCGACGCCGGCTTCGCGCATGAGCTCCAGGAACTCGCCGCGGCCGCAACCGAGGTCCAGCACGTCGCCTCGCCCCGCGAAGAACGGCAGATAGAAGCGCTGCTTTTCGCGGACATACTCCTCGCTGCCCCGGAAACGCTCCGCCAGACTGGCGTAGTCGAGGCAGGGCAGGGCAGAGGCGCCGCCCCCGCCGCCCACCGTGGCCGGCGGCGCGGGCAGAGGCTCTCGCTGGCGGATCAGCCGCAACTCGGTCTGGATCAGGCGCTCGTAGTCGGCCCGCGCGGCCGCGAAGTCGCTCCGCAGGGTCGCCAGCTCGTCCCACATGCGCCGCTGGAGCTCATCCGAGGTCTGATCGATCCGCGCATCGAAGGCGGTCTTGACCTCGGCCATGGTGCGCAGCAGTTGATGCTCGGTGGAAGCCAGCCGCTGTTCCCACCGGTTGCGCCACTCGGCCCAGGGACCGCGCACGTCCGCGAGCTGCGCCAGCGCCCGGTTGTTCTCGTTCAGCGCCTCGAGCGCCGCCTCGATCGCCGCCAGCGCCGCGCGGTTGAAATCCACCTGTTCGCGAACGTGCCAGTCGAGCAGACGGGAAATGGTCCGCTTCGCCAGCTGGATGGCGCCGTTCAGGACGCCGGGCCGCCTGGGGTTGACGCCGCCGATCGCCGCCACCTTGGCCTCTGCGGCGTCGCGGGCGTGCAGGAGCGGAGCCAGGTCGGGCAGCGCCACACCGCCTACGGCGCGGCCCTCCGGATAGTTGGCGCGCACGCGCTCGCGGATCTCGGCGATCATGGCGGCGAGCTCTTCGCCGGCCGGGTCCTTCTCAGGTTCTTCGGGCACGTTCCCTGTTCCGCGGCGTGCGGCCGCGCCCTCCGCGGGACGATGCCGTGTGGGTGGCGGTCATCTTCGAGTGGATTCCGCCGCGCGGCGCGAACTCGCCGATTACCGTGATCGACACCGGCTTGGCCGCCGCCACAATGTCGTGCAGGAACCGGTTCACCACGTTCTCCTGGAAGATCCCCAGGCTGCGATACGCCAGCGCATACATCTTGAGCGACTTCAGCTCCAGACACCGCGCCTTCGGCACGTAACGGATGGTGATCTCGCCCGAATCCGGCAGGCCCGTCTTAGGACAGACGGATGTGAACTCGGGGATCGTGATCTCGATCTCGTAGCCGGGGAACTGGTTGGGCCAAGTCTCGAGCTCGGGCAGCTCGGCTGCGAGTCCGGCGCTCGCGTGCTCGTCCGTGTAACCGTACTTGCTCATGCTTCCACCAGGGTTTTGGCCAGCAGGTCCAGGAACATTCCCACGTCGGCGACCACGCCGACCGCCTGCCCGGTGCCGCGATCGCTCACCTTCGTGGCCACGGCGGGGTTGATATCGACGCACACGAATTTGATCCAGCTCGGCGCCATGTTCCCGGTGGCGATCGAGTGCAGCATGGTGCCCAGGCACAGAACCAGCCCGGCGTTCTTCAGTTCCGCGGCGTAAGCGTCCTGCGCCTGATTCATGTCGGTGATGGTTTCGGGCAGCGGCCCGTCGTCGCGCAGGCTGCCCGCCAGGATGAACGGCACGCCGGCCCGTACGCACTCGTAAAGCACGCCGCTCCGGAGCCGGCCGCTCTCCACCGCCTGCCGGACGCCTCCACATCGATAGATGGCGTTGATGGCCCGCATATGGTTGCGGTGTCCGTGCTCTTCCTGCCGGCCGTCGGAGAGCCGCAATCCCAGCGAGGTGCCGAACAGGGCGGCTTCGATGTCATGGACGCCCAGCGCGTTGCCGCTCAGCACGCCCTGGACGAATCCGTGCCGGATCAGCGACGCCAGGCCCGTCGCGCCGCCGGTGTGGACCACCACGGGCCCGGCCACCACCAGCACCTTCTTGCCCAGCTCGCGCGTCTGGCGAATCAGCGCCGCGGTCTGGCGCACGGCAGTCTCGACCTGGCGCTCGGAGGAAACGCCGTTGGACATGAACGCGAACGCCAGCCGGTCGCGCTCCTTCGATTCCGGCAGCACGCGGATGCCGCGCATGCCGATTACCACCTGGTCCCCGGCCCGCAGGTCGCGCAGGCGGCGGCATTCGGCGCGGCCGTCCGCCACAACCACCAGCGCGTCCATACGCTGCTTGTCCACATCGATCCAGCGCTGCTCGTGGCGCACCTGCGTGCGGTAGTTGGTTGAGGAGTAGAAGTCGTCGGGCGCGCAGCGGTCCTGCTCCACCACCGTCAGCGCGGCGTCGCCCGGATCCGCCGCCGAGCAGCCCAGACCGAGCAGTTGCTGGAGCATCTGCTCCATCTGCCCGGCCTCTTGCGCCTCCAGCCTGAGACGCAGGTACGATGCCTCGCTGTTGGTCCGGCCGATACGGAACTGCTCGACTTCGAAACGGCCGCCGTATTCGACCACCGTGTCGAAGATCCGCTCCATGATGTGCGAATCGATCAGGTGGCCTTCGGCCTCGACGACTTCGTGAAAAGCGCCGCTCATGGAAACGGGTCCGCTCCCTCGCGGTCGCGGCTCGGTGGTGTGTGCTCGGACCGCACGCGGTTCCTACGCCCGCGTCAGAAAAATCGGGAAGCCGGTCTTGCCGGCGTAGTTCGGGCGAAGGCGCTCGATGTTGTACATGCTGGCCAGGTCCACCGTGCGCGGCCCCAGCTTGGGGTCCGGAATCGGCATGCGGGCGAAGCAGCCGTTCACCACGGACATCATGACGCCGTGCGTGCCCTCCTCCAGGCAGTCGCAGGCCATGTTGCCGTAAGTGGCGGCCACCAGCTTGTCGATGAAGTCCGGCTCGCCGCTGCGCAGCTCGTAGGTGAGATCGCTGATGACGGTCTCTTCCTTCACGCGCCGCTTGATTTCTTCGCTGAGATCCTCGGCGACGTTCGCTTTCTTGCGATGCCCGAACGCGTCCGCCTCGCCGTATTCGCGAACCGTGTAGCCTTCCCACTCGGCGCCCTCGGAAAGCACGCACATCGAGTAGTTGCTGGGGTTGCTGCGCTTGTCTTCCATCAGCAGGTCGATCATGCGCACCAGGTCGAACTTGTGTTCCGGAATCGCGCAGCGGATGGCCGTCACGTAGGCGGTGTAGAGCGACGTGTACCCGGCGTCGCGGCCGAACACGCGGAACACGCCGATGCGTTCGTGCGAGCCGATGGTGGTGCGCTGCCGCTCGATGGCCGCGTGCGCGCGCGAAATGGCGGTCGAAAAGCCGATGCAGTACTCCGTGTTTCGCACGTCGTTGTCCATCGTCTTAGGGATGGCGATGACTTTGACGCCCGACTTGTCGAGGTGCGCGGCATAGCTCAGCGTGTCGTCGCCGCCGATCGCCACCAGATACTCGATGCCCAGCCGGTCCAGGTTGCTCAGCACCTGCGAAGTCATGTCGAAGACGGTCGAGGTGACGCCCTTCTTGGTCGCCTGCTTGGAGGGGAACTCCTTCCCCGCGAGAAACTCAGGGATGGCTTTCATCTTCAGCGGGTTCGTGCGGCTGGTGTGGAGGAAGGTGCCGCCCGTGCGGTCCACCGTGCGGGTATTCTCGCGGTTGAGCGGGAGAATGTAGCGGCTCCGGCTGTCCGCATCGTCCAGGTCGACGTGCGTCAGGCCTTCCCAGCCTCGCCGGATGCCGATCACTTCGCAGTCCATATCGTGACCGCGGTAGACCACGCCCTTGATCACCGAGTTCAGGCCCGGGACGTCGCCGCCACCGGTCAAGATTCCAATCCGTTTCATAGCGATTCGCTCCTGAGGAACAAGCAGTTTAAGGAAGTCCTTACGATTATAGCCCCGCTCTTCGCTCTCTAGTTGCCGGCTGAGGCCTGCTGGCTGACCGCCACCCTCACATCGATTCCGGCCCGCACGCTCTCGGTCACGGCGCAGTAGCTCTCGAACGCCTTGAGACATGCCGCGGCCCGCGCCTGGTCCTCCGCGGCGAAGCCCGGCTCGAGGGCCACGTCGATCGCCCCCATCCGGGGCAGGCCGTTCTCGCCGCGCACCAGGCGCGCCTTCACGGCGGCGCGGACGTGCATCGGCTGCAATCCCGCCTTGCGCGCGAACAGCACCAGCGTCATGGTGAGGCAATTGCCCACCGCCGCGGCGAGGATCTGCGTGGGGCACGGGCCGGCGTTGTGGCCGAGGCCGGGCGGCGCGTCCATCAGCAGCGTTTCTGCGAGGTCGTCGAACTTCACCAGAAACTCGTAGTCCTTGACCTGCTCGAGCGCGATGGAGAATTCTTTGATTAGGTCCGGCATGAGTTGACATCATCCCACAGAAGCAGCCGGTGCGAGCAGCGGGGAAGCACGCGGCGCAAGGTATCCACGCCTGTATAATAATTGGCAGCTATGGGCAGGAAGGACAAGTCGCCGCAGGAGAAGAAGCAGGATTCCTAGAAGCGGGATCGCTACGTCGAGCTAGAAGCACCGCACGCCTTCCGCAAGGGTTGGCCGAAGAAAAAGGCATGAGCGCAACACGCATTCCGCCGTGCGGCTAAGATGGCTCTGGACGCGACGCTCCAGACTCCCGAAAACAGCGACGTCGCGGACAACGCCGTGAAAAGCCTGAGGCGGGAAAACGTGGTTAAGACCGGCAAGACGCGGCTCCGCGAATGGCTTGACAGCCATGATGGAGACCGAGTCCGGCGGGCAATCCGCCACCGTTTCGGGACGCCCGGAGAGGTGATGACGCCGCAGGACAGGTCAAAGGCGGCGGCGTTCTTGCGTTCCATTATCCAGCATCCCGAGGGGAAGGAATCGCGGCTATTTGCCGCCGCTTTCGCTTACTATTGGCTGCCGCCACCAGATGGAAACTGTAGTGCTGTGGTTGTCACCGGCACGGATTTCGAGTGGCGGGTCCGTGACGGGCTGGAGCGCGTGTTTGAGGAATATCCAGGGCTGTGCCAAGCGTTCGAGAGCTGGTTGCGGGCCGCCCGAAACCCAGGGTGAGGAGGCAACCCAGCGCCCGCGCCGCGCCCCTCGAGCCCCTTGCGCACACCATCGAGGGAGCCGTCACG
>CAZBQQ010000128.1:0-1233 GCA_964493965.1 uncultured Solibacteraceae bacterium | reverse complement strand
TCACGAAGTCTGCCTGTGTCAGGATGTAGCCTCCCCAGCCATTCAACATGGCGACCTGCAGCAAGGAAGCGAGGTCCTCTGATTCGTGTTCGAGGAACAAGTGCCCTGGTGCTTCGTGGAGCAATCGCTGGTCGCCGTAAGTCTGACGCAGCCTGTAGTACAAATGCCAGTTCTCGCTGCTGGGCCAGATGCCCCATTCCGTGAGCCAAAGCAACGTCGGCATCCGGAAGGTCAGCGACTGGGCTATCCAATGAGCGACGAAGAAGACTTGATGGGGCTTCAGCGGGTAATCGACCCGCTCCACTTGCGCGTCCGGCACTTCATCTGGCTTGAGCCGCTCACGGGTGTGTAGCCATTCGTCGCACTCTTCCGGAGTGTAGAATCTCAATGAGCCTTCGAAGCCAATTCCAAGACGGACCATGTGCACCGATCCCACGATTGGCTCGATTGTGATGATACCCGATTCACCGCGTCACGATGCCGTGCAAGCGGGTTTCGGGTGGCGACCCGCGCGCTCCCTTCGCCCTATACTTGGAGAGAAGTGGAGCCGGGCCTCGATTGGCCTTCGCTGCCCGCTTCTCAAGGAGCTCATCCGCGTGTTGATTGATGCGATTGACGTAAAACGAAAGACCCGGTTCGAGATTGACAACACTCCCTACTCGTGCCTCGATGTGGAGGTGAACACGCCTACCGCGCGGGGCGGGCAGACCCTGGTTCGCCTGAAGATTCGCAACCTGCTCACGAATGCGGTCTTTGAGAGAACCTTCAAGGCGGGCGAGAAGTTCAAGGAGCCGGATCTGCAGATGGTTCAGGCCTCCTACCTGTACAGCGACGGCGATGGTTCTTACTTCCTGGACCAGGGGAGCTATGAGACCCACACACTGGCCGAGGATGTGATCGGGAGCGCGCGGGACTTTCTGACCGAGGGAGGCATGGTCGATCTGCTCAAGTTCAATGGCAATCCCATCGGCTTGGAATTGCCCCCATTCGTGGAGTTGGCGGTTGCCTCCACGGAACCGGGCACGCGTGCCGATACTTCGAGCGGCGGCTCGACCAAACCAGCCACGCTGGAGACCGGCCTGAAGATCCGCGTTCCCCTCTTTATCAAAGAGGGCGAAAAAGTGAGAGTGTCGACGGAGAGCCGCGAGTTTGCGGGGCGGGCCTGATCGCCTAGGTGTTCAACCCGCCCTCAGCGCCGGTTGCCAACCCAATGTCACTTAGTTTTCTCCTTTC
>CAZBQQ010000127.1:0-16703 GCA_964493965.1 uncultured Solibacteraceae bacterium | reverse complement strand
TCCACTACGGCCTGCTCCCGCGCGCCAACCGCGGCATCTTCGCCATCAACGAGCTGCCCGACCTGGCCGGCAAGATCCAGGTCGGATTGTTCAACATCATGCAGGAAGGCGACGTGCAGATCAAAGGCTACCCCGTGCGCCTCCCCCTCGACGTGATGCTGGTCTTCACCGCGAACCCGGAGGACTATACGGCGCGCGGAAAGATCATCACCCCGCTCAAGGACAGAATCGGAAGCGAGATCCGCACGCACTATCCCACCGCCGTTGAACAAGGCATCGCCATCACGCGTCAGGAAGCGTGGGCCGACCGCACCTCGCCGGCCCGCATCCAGGTCCCCGATTTCATCCGCCAGATTGCCGAGCAGGTTGCGTTTCAAGCCCGCGAGGACAAGCGCGTCGACAAGCGCTCCGGCGTCTCCCAGCGCCTGCCCATCGCCCTGCTCGAAAATGCGTTATCGAATGCGGAGCGCCGCGCCCTTGCCGCCCGCGAAGCCATGGCCGTCCCTCGCGTGCTCGATATCTACGCCGCGCTGCCCGCCGTCACCGGCAAGATCGAGCTCGAGTATGAGGGCGAGCTCAAGGGCGGCGACGCCATCGGCCGCGAGCTCATCCGCGCCGCTGTCGGCAAGGTATTCTCCGACATGTTCGAGAATGACAACCTCTCCCAAATCGTGCAGTGGTTCGACCTGGGCGGTTCGCTCAAAATCGACGAGAACTCCGGTTCGGCGGCCATGCTCCAGCAGCTCGGCACCATCCATGGACTGATGGAGAAGCTCTCCCATTTCCACCTCGGCCCCAAGGATCCGCCGGCGGTCCGCGCCGCGGCCGCCGAGTTTGTTCTCGAAGGATTGTACGCGCACCGCCGCATCAGCCGGAGCGAGGAACGTGGATTCGCGGCCGAGGAGCGGAAGCGCGAGGGGCACGGCGGCGAAGAGGGCCGGCAGCGCTCCACCTACCGCCGCCAGTTCAACTAGGGAGCCCATGCGCTGGGTCACATATTCGCGCTACACCGGCGAGGACCTCGGACTCAACGCCGAAGATCTGCTCCGCGCGCTCTCCGATTTCTTCCTCGAGAGCGGCTTCAACCAGAACGGCATGCAGTTCGGCGAGATGAACCCGCACACGCTCGAGGACCTGAAGAAGGCGATCGAGCGGGCTCTCCAGGACGGCCAGCTCTTCGACAACAACGAGGCCGAGCGCATGATGGAGCGCCTCCGCAACCTCTCGCCCGAGCAACTCGATCAACTCCTGGACCGCTTGGCGCAGAAGCTCGTCGACGAGGGCTACCTGCAAACCGAGGAGTCCGACCAGAAGCAGAACCCTGGCCCCGGCGCGGGCGACGTCGACCGCCGAACCAAGATCGAGATCACCGACAAGTCGCTCGACTTCCTCGGCTTCAAGACCCTCAAAGACCTGCTGGCCGGGCTAGGCAAATCGAGTTTCGGAGCCCACGACACGCGCGACCTCGCGACCGGCGTCGAGACCAGCGGAGCCTCGAAGCCCTACGAATTCGGCGACACCCTGAACCTCGACATCGGCGAGACGCTGCTCTCCGCGGTCAAGCGCGGTGGCTTGACGGTGCCCCTGGAACTGGACTACCCCGACCTGTACGTGCACCAGTCCGAGTATCAAAGCTCCTGCGCCACCGTGCTCATGCTCGATTGCAGCCACAGCATGATCCTCTACGGCGAGGACCGCTTCACCCCTGCCAAGAAAGTCGCCCTCGCGCTCGCGCACCTGATCCGCACGCAGTATCCCGGCGACAGCCTGCGCTGCGTTTTGTTCCACGATTCCGCCGAGGAGCTACGTCTCGCCGACCTGGCGCGCGTACAGGTGGGCCCGTACTACACCAACACCCGCGACGGCCTGATCCTCGCGCAGCGTCTCCTCTCGCAAGAGAAGAAGGACATGAAGCAGATCGTCATGATCACCGACGGCAAGCCCTCGGCGCTCACGCTGGATGATGGCCGCATGTACCGCAACGCCTTCGGCCTCGACCCGCTGGTGATCAGCAAGACGCTCGAAGAGGTGAGCCGCTGCCGCCGCCAGGGCATCCTGATCAACACCTTCATGCTGGCCTCGGACTACGGTCTTGTGAACTTCGTTCAGAAGGTGACCGAGCTCTGCCGAGGCAAGGCCTATTTCACCACGCCCTACAACCTGGGCCAGTATCTCCTGATGGATTACATGAACCGCAAAACGCGGACGGTCCACTGATGACCGCCCGCGCCGCCCTACCGCATCCACCGAGGCGGCCCTTACCGAGCCGCGACCGCCAGGGAGCGCACTGCATATCACTGGCACCGCGGTTGGGCACCCCCCGCGGGCGCCGGCACGCCGGGATCTCCCTCGATGCACGGGATCGCGCTCAGATACGTGTAGATCGCGAGCAGGTCGCGGTCAGTCAGGTTCTGGTATACCGGCCATGGCATGATCTGGAGGAGATCGCCGTCAATCGGAGCCGGCAGGCAGGTTCCGTCGGGAGCGCCGGCGCAGGTCGGATGCACTCGGTCCAAGTCCTTGCCGGTTCGCATGATGGTCGTGAACTCCGCGAACGTGTGCCCCTCCGGCAATCCGTTCTTGTCCGGAGTCAGATTCCTCGAGATGATGTGCGGGAATGGACCGGCGGCGGGATACGGGCCGAAGTCGCGTCCTCCCGCCAGGTACACCGCCGTGTTGATCACCGTCGGACTCTGGCCGAAGTAGGGGACCCCGCCGGGGAGCCATGCGGCTGTCGGGTTTGTTGGCGGGGCGCCGTTGTGACAATCGTTGCAGCTCGCTACGCCGTTCACCAGATAGCTGCCCAGTCCCACGAGCGCACGATTCTTTCCGCCCAGCTTCAGCTTGACCGGTGCTATCGCGAAGCCGCGCTGAATCCTCCAGTCATCTTCGCCCGGCGCGCGAAGCTCGCTCCGCAGGCTTTGCGCTTCGACGCGCGGGGAATGGATCAGCAGCCCGCCGAGAACCGCTACCGCGAATGCGGAGCCCGTTCCCAGCAATGTCTTGACTACGATTCGGTGTTTCATTTCTTCCCTCCTATCCGGGATGGTAAGGGCGCGAAGGCAAGATTCCAATTCCGCGGAAGTCACATGGCTCTCACCCGCACATCACGGGATAATCCGCTGGAAACACATTCTTTAGGCGCGGTGGAGCGGTGATGGCACCCCCCTCCATCTCTTCGCGTACCGTCACATTCGGCGCGTTTGAGGTCCGCATGGGCACCCGAGAGTTGCTCAAGCACGGAATTCGCGTTCGCCTGCAGCGCCAGCCATTCCAGATCCTGTCGGCCCTACTCGCACGTCCCGGCGAGGTGATTACCCGCGCCCAGCTGCACGAGCAGCTCTGGACGGATGGCACCTTCGTCGAGTTTGAGCACGGTCTGAACTCCGCTATCAATCGACTGCGCGAAGTGCTTAGCGATGATGCCGACGCCCCCAGGTTCATTGAGACCCTGCCCCGTCTGGGCTATCGTTTTATTGCCTCCGTGGCGTCGTCACCTCTGCCCGACGCGCAGGTAGCGCCGCCAGCGGCGCCGAGCGAGCCTGCCCAGACACCACCACAGGTCCCCCGTGATCGTCGCTGGGTGAAATGGTTCGCGGCCGGGCTTGCCGTGCTCCTGGCGGTCGCCGCGATATGGGTCCGCCGTTCGCAGGACAGCGCGCCCGCCGGCATAAGATCCCTTGCGGTGCTGCCTCTGAGTAACCTCTCGGGGGATTCCAACCAGGATTACTTCGCGGACGGCATCACCGACGAATTGATCACGGAGCTCGCCCAGATCCATTCGCTCCGCGTCATCTCCAGGACCTCGGTGACGCAATTCAAGCACACCGCGAAGAGATTGCCGGAGATCGCCGCTGAGCTGAACGTCGACGGGATCATCGAAGGTTCGGTGGTGCGCTCGGGCGGTCGCGTGCGCGTTACGGCGCAGCTTCTCGATGCCCGCCAGGACCGCCATCTGTGGGCCGCCAGTTTTGAACGCGAGATGTCCGACATCATGGACCTGCAGGGAGAACTGGCGCGAGCGATCGCTACCCAGGTGCACGCCAGGATCACTCCGGAAGAGGGCGCCAGCCTGGCGAAAAAGCGTCCCACGAACCCCGAATCGTACGACGCCCTGCTCACCGGCCGCTTTTTGTTCAACCGCCGGAACGGCGAGGCAGCCAAGAAGGCGCTCGGCTACTTCCAGCGCGCGGTGGCGGTGGATGGTCGAAATGCGGCAGCGTGGGCGGCGCTGGGCGACTGCTACGCTTCGTTGGGCGCTGACCTCGGCGTCGTGCGCCCGGACGATGTCCTGCCCGCGACGAGGGCGGCCATCGCCAAAGCGCTTGAACTCGACCCCAATCTCGCGGAGCCCCACGCAACGTTGGCTAAAATCAAGCTCTGGTACGACTGGGATTGGACCGGGGCCGAACGGGAGTACCGCCGGGCAATCGAGCTGAACCCCAACGAGTCTTCCACGCACCGGGAATACGCCCACTATCTCCAACTGAGGAAACGCTTCGACGAGGCCGTGGCCGAGAACAACCGCGCCATAGATCTCGCTCCCCTCGATATTCTGCCGTCGATACACCTGGCCTGGCTCTACACCGACGCTCACCAGGGACAAAAGGCCGTCGAGCAAAGCCAGCGCGTCCTGGTGATGGATCCCGCATTCACCGGAGCGTACCTTTGGCTCGCTCGTGGTTACGAGTTGCAAGCGAAGTGGTCCGACGCGATCGCGGCCTACGAACACGCGCGGGACTCGTACCGGTTGGCGTACCTGGCGGGTGTCGCGCACATCTGGGCCGCGTCCGGCAACAGGCGGGAGGCGGAGGCCGCGCTGGCTCGGCTAACTACGTTCTCCCGGCAGAATTACGTCTCTTCGATGATCTTCGCGGAGTACTACGCCGGGCTCGGGGATCGGGACAACGCGATGGTGTGGCTGGAGAGGTCATATCGCGAGCATGCAACCGGACTGATCAGCCTCGCCGTGAACTACAAGTGGGATCCTCTGCGGTCGGATCCGCGCTTTCAGGATCTGCTGCGCCGGGTTGGGTTCCTATAGAGTCGCCCTCTCCACACCCCGGGCGCGGCGGATCGACGGGCGATGGGCCTCTTCCACCGCCGCCCCCGCAGGCCGTAGAATACCCTCAGGATGATGCCGAGGACTGCACATGCCGCGGTACTCTGCGCCGCGTTGCTGACTGGATGCAACAGAGGCGCGAGGCAGCAGCGTCTCGCGACGCAAGCGGCCCTAAGCTTGGGGCGCGAGTTCACCTCCGGCACGTGCCAATCTGTTTTGAGCTGACTGAAGACTCGCGCTCCAATAAGGACCGGACGCGAAGCAACTGGATTGACGGGTGTGAGCAAATACGGGCGGTCGCTGGCGCCTGTCGAGGCATCAACGTCGACTCGGTTCGGCTGCTAACCGGCGACCCCAGGGCATTCCTTGTCGTGAGCGAGGTGGTCGTGCCGAACTTTACGCTCTCGAGCTCGAGGGCGACGGCAAGCGGATCTCCATACCGCCGCTCGCTCCGCTCGAGGACAAGCAGATCGATCCGCCGCCGACGCCCTACCCTACCCACCGCAGCAGCGCGTAGATCATCGGCACCGCGAACAGCACGCTATCGACACGGTCCAGCCAGCCGCCGTGGCCCGGCAGCATGTTACCGCTGTCCTTCACTCCCGCGCCGCGCTTCAGGGCCGATTCCGCCAGATCACCGATCTGCCCGGCGAAGTTGCCCGCCACGCCTAGAACGATCGCCGGCCCGAGCGTCATCGCCGGAATCAGCCGCGGTAGGTACAACGCCGCGAATATCGTGGAAGCTACCACCGACGCCGCGGCGCCCTCCCAGGACTTCTTCGGGCTGACGCGCGGAGCCATCTTGTGACGCCCCAGCCGACGGCCGACATAGTAGGCCGCGCTGTCGCCGAGCCAGTTCAGCAGCAGCGCGAACAGCAGCCACCAGCGGCTGCGCTCCCATAACAGGATCGCAATCCGCCATGACCCGAAGATGTAGACCACGCCGAACAGCAGCGCGGCCGCGCGAGGAAGGCTCTTCGCCAGGTCGCTCGCCGTCAGGCCGAGCACAAGCGCAAACAGCGCCGCCAGCACGATGACGAATTCGGGCTCGCCGGGCGGCAGCAGCAGAAGCGCCAAGCCGGCGGCATAGCCCAGCGGCCCCGGCTTATCGATCCCGTAAGCCGCCACGATGTCCGCATACTCGTAGTAACAGAGCAGCGCGACGATCGCGACCACCGCGAGAAAGAAATAGTAATGCCCCCAACCCACGGCGTAGACGACGACAGGGGCCACCAGAACAGCGGTCAGGATTCGCTTCATCGAGAGAGTTCAGCCTCGACCGGCTCCTGCGGATCTGGCTCGCTGAGCCCGCCGAAGCGGCGGTCGCGGGCCTGGTAGCTGACGATCGCCCGCAACAGTTCGGCGCGGGAGAAATCGGGCCACAGAGTCTCGGTCACGTACAGTTCGGAATAGGCGATCTGCCAGAGTAGGAAGTTGCTGATGCGCATCTCGCCCGAGGTGCGAATCAGCAGGTCCGGATCGGGCAGGCCGGCGGTGTAGAGGTGGGCGGCGATCATGCGCTCGTCCACGTGCAGCCGGTCCACGGTTCCGCGCGCGCGGGCGCCGGCCAGGATGGCGTTGACGGCGTCGGCCACCTCGGCGCGGCCGCCGTAGTTGATCGCCAGGTTCACCAGCAGGCGGCGATTGCGGCTGGTCGCCTCGATGGCAGCCAGGAGCTCGTGGCGCGCCGCCGCGGGCAGCGCCTCCAGCCGGCCGATGGCGCGCAGCCGGACTCCGTTTCGCATCAGGCTCGCCAGTTCCTTGCGGATGTAGATGCGCAGCAGGCGCCACAGCATGTCCACTTCGGTCCGCGGCCGCTTCCAGTTCTCGAGCGAGAAGGCGTAGAGCGTCAGCACCTCGACGCCGATCCGCGCGCAGGTCTCCACCGTGACGCGCACCGGCTCGACCCCCGCCCTGTGCCCGGCCGCCCGCGGCAGATTGCGCTTCCGCGCCCAGCGGCCGTTACCGTCCATGATGATGGCGACGTGCTTGGGCAGGCGTGCGGCATCGAGCGCGCGAGCCAGCTCCCAGGCCGGATCGTCCGGCGTCATCATCTCGAGTAAATCGTTCATCGCTTCACAATGAGCGCCACCAGGATAGCGCCCGCGCCGAGGAAGCTGCCGAACGGAAGCTCGTACGTGCTGGCGTCCTTGCGCGTCAGGTGAATATAGGCCAGGCCGATCACCGAGCCGAGCAGCGACCCGACCATCACGGTGGCGACCGCGGCCTGCAGGCCCAGGAACGCCCCGATCATCGCCACCATCTTGACATCGCCCAGTCCCAGCCCTTCCTTGTGCCGGATTTTCTGGTACAGCGCGCCCACGCCCCACAGCAGAAGCGCTGGAAACGCCGTCGCAACCGCCGCTTCCGCCACCGACAGCCACCGGTGGTTCCAATGGGGCAGCAAGAGGCCGAGGAAAATGACCTGAAAGGGCGCCACGTAGGCGAACAGCAGGCCCAGCGCGATGCCGCCGACCGTGAACTCGTCCGGCAGGATGCGCTCTTCCAGATCCGAAAACACGAGGCCGACCATCAGGGCGCAGAAGACGCAAAGCACCACCGAGGCCAGCGTAGGGCCGTGCACCAGCGCGACCACCACGAACAGCGCCGCCGTCAGCGCCTCGACCAACAGGTAGCGGATGGGAATCGGCTTGCTGCAGTGCCGGCAGCGGCCGCGGAGAATTGCGAAGCTGGCGATCGGAATGTTGTCGTACCAGGCGATCGGGTGCTCGCAAGCCGGGCAGTATGACCGCGGCGAGACCACCGAGAGGTCGCGAGGCATCCGATAAATACAGACATTCAGAAAGCTGCCGATCAAGAGTCCGGCGACGAGTGCAACGAGGGCTTCTAGCATGCCAATACCCGATGGTACACCTGTAGAGTGCCCTGGATCATGGCGTCCGCGCTGAACCGCTGCTCGACGGTTAGGCGTGCGGCGGCGCCCAGGCGCGCGGCCAGCTCCGCGTCATCGAGAAGGCGCAGGACCGCCGCGGCAAAGGCGCCAGGCTCCTCGCTCGCAAACAGGCCATTGCCGCCGTCCTCGATCACCTCGGGCACCGCGCCCGACGGCCGTGCCACCACGGGCAGGCCGTACGCCATCGCCGTCAGCAGCGCGCTGCCGAGCGGCTCGGCCAGCGAAGGGAACAGGAAGACGTCGAGGCTTCGGTACACTGCCGCCACATCCTCGACATGTCCGGCGAACTCGACCGCCCGTGCGACGCCCAATTCCGCGGCCAGCCGTTCGAGCCTGGCGCGGCAAGGCCCGTCACCGGCCAGCACCAGGCTGGCGTCCGGATGCCGCGCGAGGACCAGCGGCAGAGCCCGGATCAGCAGTTCCTGTCCCTTCTCCGGCAGCAGGTAGCCGACGCATCCCAGCCGCCGCGAAGGGCTGCGCCGCGGAGCGAGGTCCGGCAGCTCGACGCCATCGTAGACCACATCCACCTGCGCGCCAGGCAACCCGGACGCGATCACGCTTGCGCGCACGAAGTTCGAAACCGCGACGATTCGCGCGGCGCGGTATCGGGCCTTCGCCAGAGGGTTGCGCGCGAGCGGATAGGCGACGCGGCGCGAGGCCACCAAGTGCGATTGACGGCCGGCGCCGGCGGCCCATGCGGCGGTGAGGCCGTGAGCGTCGTGGCAATGAACCAGCGCGTAGGGCTCGGTGTGCAGCAGATGCCAGAGGGGGTGGACCGTGACGCCGGCGGCTAGAGCGCGCTCGGTCAGCGGTGAGCCGGCTCTGGCCACCAGCTCGGCGCCGTGCCCCATCTGCAGGAGACCGCGTATGAGCAGCAGCGCCTGGCTTTGGCCGCCGCGCCATTGCCGGCCCAGATCGACATGCAGAGTGGTCATCTCTTCGCTTCAGCGTGCCTTGGCGTGCGCCAGGTCCGCATCCACCATCGAGCGCACCAAACCCTCGAACGAGGTGCACGGTTTCCAGCCCAGAACGCTGCGGGCCTTGGCGGAATCGCCGAGCAATAACTCCACCTCGGCCGGCCGGTACAAGACCGGATCGATCTCGACGTGCTCGCGCCAGTCCAACCCGGCATGAGAGAACGCCAGCTCGGCGAACTCGCGGACCGAATGGGTTTCGCCGGTCGCTACCACGTAGTCGTCCGCTTCGGGCCGCTGCAGCATCATCCACATGGCCTCGACATACTCGGGCGCATAACCCCAATCGCGCCGGGCCTCCAGGTTCCCCAGTTTCAGCTTGCCTTCGCGGCCGGTGGCGATGCGGGCGACGGCGGCGGTGATCTTGCGGGAGACGAACTCGAAACCACGCCGCGGCGACTCGTGGTTGAAGAGGATCCCGCTGCTGGCGTGCAGACGGTGCGCCTCGCGGTAGTTGCGGGTCAGCTCGTAGCCCGCCGCCTTGCTGATTCCGTAAGCGGAGCGCGGGTGAAAGCGGGTGCGTTCGTTCTGCGGAGTCTCCTCGGCGCGCCCGAACATCTCACTCGAGGCCGCGAAATAGAAGCGGCAATCGGGTGCTTCGCTCTTCACCGCCGACAACAGGTAGTGCGTGCCGTTGATGTTGGTATTGAGCGTCGAGAATTCGTCCTCGAAAGAATACGAGACGAAGCTCTGCGCCGCCAGGTGGTAGCATTCGTGCGGCTGGCTCTGCCGCACCACCGCGTGCATGCTGGCATAACTTTCGAGCGAGCCGGCATGCAAGACGAGCCGGTCCAGGAGGTGCTGTATGCGTCCCAGGCGATGCTCGGGGTCCTCAATGGCCACCCGGCGCACGATACCGTGCACTTCGTAGCCCTTCGAGAGCAGCAGTTCCGCCAGGTAGGAGCCGTCCTGTCCGCTGATGCCGGTAATGAGAGCGCGCTGTTGCACCATTGGTTCAGAATACCTCCCTGATACACTAAACCTGAAATGGCCACCATCGGGCTCGACGCCACGTACACGCTGGGAGCGCGTCCCACCGGCATCGCCACCTACTCGCGGCGTCTGATCGAGTCGCTGGCCGGCTTGGGGACGGCGCACCGGTTCCTGGTGTGTTATCGCCTCTCCCGATGGAACCGGCGGAGCGAGTTTCTGCGGCTGCCGGGGTGTCCGGTGCGACTTTTCCAGCGGCCGCTGACGTTCTGGCTGCCGTGGCAAGCGGACCTGTTTCACAGTTTGGCGCAACGGCCGCCCGTGTTCCGGTTCCGGCGGGAGGTGGTCACGGTCCACGACGCGTTCCCCATCACCGGGCGCGACTATTCGACGCCGGAATTCCAGCAGCGGTTCTCGGCGCTGTTGCGGGAAGCGGTGGAGCGCGCGGCCCGCGTCATCACCGACTCCGAGTACACGGCGCTGCAGATTCAGGCGCACTGCGGAGTAGAGGCGGAGCGGATCCGCACGATTCCCTGCGGCGTGGATGAGCCTTCCGAGACGCTGACTCCCGAGGGGCGGCTGTTGGAGAGGGAACGGCTGGTGGGCCCTGGGAACGAAATGCTTCTGAGCGTCGGAAATCTCGAGACGCGCAAGAATCTGGTGAACGCGCTGCGGGCGCTGGCGCTGCTGCCGGAGCGCTACCGGCTGGTGATGGTGGGCGGCGATGGCTTCGGCGCGGAGGCCATCCACGCATTCATCAAGGAGCAGGGCCTGGGGCGCCGCGTTGTCCGGCTCGGATTCGTTCCGGCGGAGCGGCTGCCGGTCCTCTATGAATCCGCCAGCGCGCTCTTGTTTCCCTCGCTTGAAGAGGGCTTCGGTTTTCCGGTGCTCGAGGCCATGGCGCACGGCCTGCCGGTGGTGACGTCGAATACCTCTTCCCTGCCCGAGGTGGGCGGCGACGCCGCGCTTTACGCCGATCCGCTGGACGTGGAAGGCATAGCAGCTCAGTGCGCGCGGGCGGTGGAGGACGACGCCGTGCGGGGCGAACTGATCGAGAAAGGCCGCGCGCGGGCGCGCCAATTCACGTGGCGGCGGACGGCCGAGGCGGTGCTGCGCGTCTACGAAGAAGTTCTGGCCTGAGCTACACTCGTGGTCATGAAACTGGGACGCTCCCTGCTCTTCCTCGGCATGGCCGAGATGAGTTACGTCATGGCCATCAACGACAAGGGCGAGTGGACCGAGACCGGCGACATGACCGTGCCCGGGCAGCCTACGCGCAGGATCGTGGAACTGATCGTACGGCGGCAGAAATAGGGATGCGGCCTCGACATGAGCGTCGAGGCGTTTTCCGATGATCGATGGCATGCTGCTCGCCCGGTTAACGAACAGTTGCGAACCGGCGCCCGGCCGACCTGTTGACCGAAGACTACAGGCGGGTTACCAACCCGCTGCAGGCGTGGACGCCTGCCCCACAACCTGCGCACGACTCTACGTGGCATTGGGCAGGAGTGCCTGCGCGGCTACGACATGTTGCGGGCTTTGGCGTACTTGAGGAACGTGTAGAGGGCGGCCATGTAGGCGATCATGAGGCCTTCGGCGCCGTCGAGGAAGCCGCGCTGGATACCGTAGGTGCGGACGAAAGTCCAGACGGGCTCGAGCAGCAGGATGCGCCATCCGACGGTTTCGTGGCGCTCGACGATCTCCTGCGCCGCGAGCGTGGTGTAGCTGTCGAGCGTGCGGACGTGCTCGGAGATGGACTCGTAGGTGTAGTGCAGGATGTTCGACTTCAGGTGCCCGACGCTTCCGTGCACCTCGACGCTCTCGTGGACGAATTCGCCCACCCAGTTGGCCTGGCGGCGGTCGTAGAGGCGAACCTTGCGGTCCGGATACCAGCCCGAGTGCATGATCCAGCGGCCGAGGTACTGCGCCATGCGCGGCATGGTGTAGGCGTCGAACTCGGGGCCCTTCTTTCGCAGTTGCCAGATCTCGGCTTCGAGGGCTTCGCTCAGCGCCTCGTCGGCATCGAGCGAGAGGATCCAGTCGTTGGCCGCCTGCGCCGCGGCGAGGTTCTTCTGCTTGGCGTAGCCGGGCCAGGGGCTCTCGATCACGCGAGCCTTGAGCTGCTGCGCGATCTCGACGGTGCGGTCGGAGGAGCCGCTATCGACGACAACGATCTCGTCGCAGCAGCGCAGGCTCTCGATGGCGCGGGCGATGCGGCGTTCTTCGTTGCAGGCGATGATGGTGGCGGAGATCTTCATCGGGAGTCGAACAGGGGCGTGGCCATGAAGCAGAGAACGAAGATCGCCGCCGCGAGATAGCCGAGCCAGCGCCGGCCAGGGCTGAGGCGGGCCGAGTCGAAGATGGACGGGTGCCGCAGGCAGAAGATGTAGAGCAGTACAGCCCACAGGAACCAGGGCCAGTACTTGGTGAACAACCCGAGCGGCAGCAAGGCCGCGACGAAGATCTTCGACAGCAGCTTGTGGCGGTCGCCGACGAACGAGTACAGGATGTGCCCGCCATCGAGCTGGCCGATGGGGAGCAGGTTCAAAGCGGTGGCAAAGATGCCGACCCAGGCCGCGCGCGCCACCGGGTGCAGGTAAATGTCCGCCGGCGATATCCCCGGAAAGATGGCCTTGTCGAGCACCCGTATCAGCAGCGGCACGCCCATGACGAGGTCTCCGCGATTGGCGATCCCGGGCAGGATCTTCGAGTAAGCGAGGCCGATTGCCAGCGCGGGCAGCAGGAAGACAAAGCCGGCCAACGGCCCGGCGATCCCGATATCGAAGAGCACCTGCCGGGAGTAGATCGGAGAGCGGATGCGGATGAAAGCGCCGAGGGTCCCGATGAAGGATGGGAACGGAATGAAATAGGGCAGGCTGGCGTCGACACGGTAGTAGCGGCAGGCCAGATAGTGGCCGAACTCGTGCGCCAGCAGGATCGTCAGCAGCGTCAGCGAGAACGGCAAACCGCCGATGAGCTCGATTGGGTGGGACCACATGGCGAGGATGGCCGCCAGGTCGCGCTCCAGATCGAAAGCGGGCAGGTTGTCGCGGAAGTTCGCGACCAGGCGCGCACCGATGGCGGTGGTAGTGACCAGGGTCACGAGCAGGAGCAGGGCGTGCAGCCAGTAGCGAGGGCGGCCGGAGCCTTTCCAGAAACTCCACAAACGGACACCGTCTCCGCTCGACGGGACGGACAGACCTGTAACGGGACTATTGTCCTGAGGTGACACAGAACACAACTACTGCAACGATTGCAGTTCTTTGCCGGGCTTGAAGCGAACGGCTTTGCCGGGAGGGATGGAAACCTCCGCGCCGGTGCGCGGGTTCCGGCCGATTCCGGTTTTGCGGGGACGCACGTTGAAAATTCCGAAGCCGCGCAACTCGATCCGTTCGCCCTGCCCCAGAGCCCTTTTCATGCTCTCGAAAACGGTTTCGACGGCCATTTCCGCTTTCGTTTTGGTGATGCCGGTGCGATTGACAACCTCGTTGATGATGTCGAGCTTGATCAAAACATCCTCCTTCTGCAGGCGTCCGAACGGTCGTTGAACCGCTGGCCAACGGCAAACCACATGATAGGATTAGGGTTATGCGCTTGTCAAGCGACCTGGGCTTCACCCGCTAGCGCCTTGGCGGTCCGCAGCGCCGGCTCGTAATCGGGATGCTCGCCCGTCTCCTTCACGTATTCGACATAACGGATCACGTTGTCCCGATCCAATACGAAAATCGCGCGGCACTCGATGCGGAGATCCTCGAGGAGCGTGCCATAGTTGCGGCCGAAGGACACGTCTTTGTGGTCCGAGAGCATCTTCACGCGATCGATGGCGTAGGAATTGCAGTAACGGCGCTGCGCGAAAGGCAGGTCGACGCTGATGGTGTAGATGTCCACGCCGGAAAGCTTAGCGGCCTCCTCGTTGAAGCGACGGGTTTGGGCGTCGCAGATTGGCGTGTCGAGCGACGGAAGCACGCTGAAAATGCGGACGGCATGGCCGGTGCCGGCCAGAGTGACGGGCTTCAGGGCGGTGTCCACGCAGGTGAAATCGGGCGCCATGTCGCCGGGATGCAGCTCTGACCCGGCGAGCGCGACAGGGTTGCCTCTAAGAGTAGCAGTGCGATCCATATATATCCCTCCGAACTACCAGTTCGATTGTAGCAGCCGGGGGTGGGCGGGACGTATCAGGCGATGGCCATTACGTGGCGCACCATGTCTTCTCTGGCTTTGAGGTCGGGACCTTCGAGCTCGGCGGCTACGATTTCGAGCAGGTCGGGGATCTGCAAAAACTGTGGGCACTTCTCGATGCAGTCGCCGCAGCGGATGCACTGCGACGCATATCCCGGCTCGCCCGAGAGCATGCCGCTCATACGGAGGGCGTAAACGAATTTCGCGCCGCCGGGATCGCTGAACATGTGGAGGTGGTTGTAGGTGTCGAAGCAGTCGGGGATGTTGACTCCGCTGGGGCAGGGCTTGCAGTATCCGCAGCCGGTGCAGCCGACCTTCACGATCTCCTGATACTTGCGGGCGATTCTCGCGATCAGGGCTAGCTCGGCGGCGCTCATGGAAAGCGGATGCGTGCTGGAGGCTAGCGCCAGGTTCTCTTCGATCTGAGCCTCGTCGTTCATCCCGGAGAGGGCGAGGGTGACCTGGGGATGGTTCCACACCCAGCTCAGCGCCAGGGCGGCGGGAGTGCGGCCGCCGGCGGTTTCCTTCAGTATGTCGGCCACCGGCGGCGGCGGCGCAACATAGCCGAGCATTCCTCCGCGCAAAGGCTGCATCACCACCACTCCCAAGCCCTTGGAGCCGGCGTATTCGAGACCCTCGGTTCCAGCCTGGCGCGTTTCGTCGAGGAAGTTGTATTGGATCTGGCACATGACCCAGGGGTAGGCGTCGACGATGCGCTTGAAGTCCGGCAGGTCGCCGTGGAAGGAGAAGGCTGCGTTGACGATGCGGCCGTCGGCCTGGGCGCGGTCGAGGAATTCCAGGACACCGAGCGCGGCCATGCTGTCCCAAGAACTGCCATTGAGGCCATGCACGAGGTAGTAGTCGATTTGGGTGGTGTTCAGCCGCTCGAGCTGCATGGTCAGGTAGCGTTCCATGTCGGCGGCGGTGTGGACCATCCAGCAGGGGAGCTTGGTGGCGAGCTTCACCTTCTGGCGATAGCCATCGGCCAGGGCGCGGCCGACGAACGGCTCGCCCTCGCTGGCGTGATAGGGCCACGCGGTGTCGACGTAGTTCACGCCGCTGTCGATGGCGTGGCGGATCTGGCGAGTGGCGCGGGGCTCGTCGATGCGGCCGTCCGCCGTGGGCAGGCGCATGCAGCCGTAGCCGAGAATGGACAGGCGGTCGCCGTTGACGGGCATGGTGCGGTAGAGCATAAGAGGTTTACGATACCACGGTGGGGCGGGGCGAGCGCCCGACACGAATGTCGAGGCGCTCGCTCCGGCTTGCTTCGTTTCAGGAAGTCGGACGGAGGCGGGTCTGGAGACCCGCTGCAGGACTGGAGTCCTGCCCCACGGCTAGTGGCCGCGAGGTCAGGATGGCCAGGCTCAAGCACAGGACGATCAGGATCTCGCCGATCACTGGAGGCGCGAAGAAGAAGCGCCAGGAGTTCACGGCCAGGCAGAGATAGCCCACCAGGAAGGCCGCCATTATCGGACGCAACGGCTCGGCGCTCTTCCTGGCCAGCGCGCTGAGCTGCCAGAAGACGACCGTTTCGACCAGCAGCGAGATGGAAATCCCGATACCCTCTCCGAGGTAGAAGTCCCAGTAGGTTCGAGTCAACCCCCCTGGGATCTGGAACTGGATGGTCTTCATCGCCAGCACCGCGGCCTGTTGCGGGCCCGGCGCCGCCTTGCCGAAGACGCCGCCGATGGTGTGCGCCACGGCGTGCAGGAACGTGAGCACGGACGCGATCCGCAGAAAGAGCGCGGGTTTCATAGGGCGCCGCCGGCCGCCTTGGCGAATGCCGCCAGCGTGTTGACCCAGGCACCCGGTCCGTCGAGCATAGAACGGAGCTGCTCGTAGCCCTCGCCGTGGCGTTCCAGGCGGCTGTGGGTGAGCTCGACCAGGGTGGCTGAAGGGCCTTCGGCTGTGAAGCGGATCTCGATCTCGCTGGCCTTGGCCAGGTCGGGATTGAACTTCCAGTCGGGCCCCAGATGCCAGGAGAACGTAACCTGATGCGGCGGTCCCCAGGCCAGCACGTGGCCCCAGTTGCATTCGTTGCCCTGGGCATCGCGCTCATACCAGCGGCCGCCGGTGCGCGGCTCGACGAAGATGGTCTCAAAGGGCTGCGCGCCGATGTGATGCTCGGCGGGCCACCATGTCTCCATCTGCTCGACGAAGACGGAAAAGGCGCGTTCCACGGGAACCCCGACGCGCACGCTCTTACGTACGACGGCTTCTTCTATCTGTGGCATGTTTTCCCCTCGGTTTGGATTGTTCAGCGGTGGCTTGGAACGCACTCATGGCCTTCTCCCAGACGCGGTCAAAGTGCGCACGCAACAGAGCGATGCCTTCGGGATTCAACTGATAGAGGCGGCGGGTCCCGTCCTTGGTGTCGGTGACCAGGCCCGCGTCCTTCAGCACCTTGAGGTGCTGCGAGACGGCGGGGCGGCTGACGGGCAGGTTCCCAGCCAGCTCGTTCACAGCCATCGGCCCTTTGGCGAGCTTCTGGAAGATGGCCATTCGTGTGGCGTCTCCCAGGGCTTCCAGGCCGCTCTGTAGGTAAGCATCCACTAACGGTAAGCTATCACTTACGGAGGCGGGGTGTCAAGAGGTTTGTGGGAGCGGGGAGCGCGTGATTGTCCAGAGGGCAAACCTTGGGACA
>CAZBQQ010000126.1:0-16801 GCA_964493965.1 uncultured Solibacteraceae bacterium | reverse complement strand
TGTCCCACAATCCGCCGTATGCACACGCCCCCATCGCGACCAGAGCAGCCTGCCTCCGTCGCTATAATTCTCAGTGAGTGCTGACCGCCTTCCTGATCTTCCTCGGCACGTACCTGGTGCTCGCCATCGGCCGCCTGCCGGGCTTTCGCGTGGACCGCACCGGGGCCGCTATCATCGGCGCGGCCCTGATGATCGCCTTCAACGTGCTCACCTTCGAGGAGGCCTACGCGGCCATCGACTACGACACCATCATTCTGCTGTTCGGAATGATGATCGTCGTTGCGAACCTGCGCCTCTCGGGGTTCTTCCGGGCCGTGGCGGCCTGGGCCGTCGAGCGGGCGCACCGGCCGATCCTGATGCTCGCTGCGATCATCGCCGTCTCGGGCGTTTTCTCGGCCGTGTTCGTCAACGACACCATGTGCCTGGTGCTGACGCCGCTAGTGCTCGAGGCGGCACTTGCCCTGCGGCGCAACCCCGTGCCGTTCCTGCTCGCCGTCGCCATGGGCGCCAACGTCGGCAGCGTGGCAACCATCACCGGCAACCCGCAGAACATGATGATCGGCAGCTTCTCGCGGATCGGCTACGGCGCGTTCGTCGCGGCGCTGGCTCCGGTGGCCGCCGTCGGGCTTGTGCTGACCGTGGCGGCGATCGTCATAGCCTACTGGAAGGAATTTCGCGTGGAGGAGCGCGTCGAAATCGAAAGGCCTGCAGTGCGGATCGACCGCCTTCTGATGTGGAAGTCGCTGGCGGTGGCGGCGGCCATGCTGGGCTTTTTCATCGCCGGATGGCCCGTGCCGAAGGTGGCCCTGCTCGCGGGCGCGGTCCTCCTTCTCACGCGCCGCGTGAAGCCGCAGAAGGTCTACCACGAGATCGACTGGCAGCTGCTGGTGATGTTCATCGGCCTCTTCATCGTGATCGCCGGGATCGAAAAGACCGCGCTGGCCGCCGACTTTTTCCAGTTCGCGGAGCGATTCGGCCTGGGACGCGTGGGCGTGCTGAGCGCTACCTCTGCCGTGCTTTCGAACATCGTGAGCAACGTGCCCGCCGTGCTGATCTTCAAGCCGCTGATCCCGCACCTGGCCAACCCCCGGCAGGCGTGGCTGGTGCTGGCGATGTCCTCGACCCTGGCAGGCAACCTGACGCTGCTCGGCTCGGTGGCCAACCTGATCGTCGTGGAGCGGGCGCGCCACCAGGTGCGAATCAGCTTCTGGGAGTATTTCAAGGTCGGCGCCCCGCTGACACTGGCGACCATCGTGGCAGGTATCCTGTTGCTGAGGTGAACATCCAGGTGCCCACCGGCTGGCTGCTTGACGGCGATCCTGCGATCCGCTGGCAGGCGCTCGCCGACTTGTGCGGCGCTGACGCCCAGACCGTCGCGCGCGAACGCGCCCGCGTCGCCGGCGAGGGCTGGGGCGCGCGGCTCCTGGCCCTGCAGGATCCGGCTGGCACCTGGGCCAACGGCCTCTACACGCCGAAATGGACCTCCACCACCTACACCTTGCTCCTGCTCCGCAGCCTGGGCCTCCCGGCAGGAAACGAGCAGGCCCTGGCAGGTTGCCGCCTGCTGCTCGACGCCGGCCTGTTTCGCGACGGCGGCATCAACCTGTGGAGGAAGAGCCACAAGACCAGCGAGGCCTGCGTCAGCGGCATGGTGCTCTCCATCGCGGCGTTTTTCGGCTTGCGGGATACTCGCCTGGAAACGCTGGCGGGCTATCTGTTCCGCGAGCAGATGCGCGACGGCGGCTGGAACTGCCGGCGCGCTCGCGGCGCGACCCACGGCTCGTTTCACACCACCATCTGCGCCCTTGAAGCCTTGCTGGATTTCGAGCGGCTCGATCCGCCCAGCCGTTCCGAATTGTGCGCGGCCGAGAGCCGGGGACGGGAGTTCCTCCTCCAGCACCGACTCTTCCGCTCCCACCGCACCGGAGCCGTGGTCGATGCGGCGATGACCCGATTCGCCTTCCCGGCGCGCTGGCACTACGACATCCTGCGCGCGCTCGACTACTTCCGCGATGCGGGCGCCGAGCGAGACCCGCGCCTCGAAGAAGCCATCGCCGTCGTCCGCAAGAGACAGCGGCCGGACGGTCGTTGGACTCTTCCGCGGGGCTACCCGGGCCTGACTTTCTTCGAGTTGGAAAAGGCCGGCCTGCCAAGCCGTTGGAATACCTTGCGTGCGCTACGGGTTCTGCAATGGTGGGCACCACCTGGAGGGGGTGCTTAGTCCGGCCGATAGAGTATGCTGGAGTCGTCATGGCCTTACGCAGCTTACTGCTGTACCTGTCCCGCCGGAAAAGACTGCGCCGCTGGATGGAGACGTCGCCCATCGCTGAGCGGCTCACCGAGCGCTTCATCGCGGGCCTGACCTTGGACGACGGCCTGTCCGTCTGCAAGCGCCTGGAGCGCGAGGGAATCCTCGTGAGCATGGACCGGCTGGGCGAGAGCGTCACATCGCCCGCGGAGGCCGAGGCGTCGCGCGACGGCTACCTCGAGATCCTGCACCGCATCGCCGCCAGCGGGTTCGACGCCTCCATTTCGATCAAGCTCACGCAATTCGGCCTCGACCTGTCGGAATCCGCGTGCCGCGCCAACGTCGAGCGGCTGGTAAGCGAGGCGGCGCGGCTCGGGAAGACCGTCGAAATCGACATGGAGTCGAGCGAGTACACCGACCGCACGCTCGATATCGCCTGTGCCATGCACGAAGCGCACGGCAACATAAGAGCCGTGGTGCAGGCCTACCTGCGCCGGAGCGCTGAGGACATCGAGCGCATGTGTGAGCTGCGCGTGCCGGTGCGCCTGTGCAAGGGAGCCTACAAAGAGCCCGCCACGGTGGCCTTCGCGAGCAAGCGCGAGGTGGATGAGAGCTACGTCCGGCTCATGCAGGTTCTGCTCGATCGGGGGGCCTATCCCGGCCTGGCCACGCACGACCAGCGCATCATCGAGGAGGCGCACCGTTTCGCGCGCGAGCGCGGCATTCCGCCGGACCGCTACGAGTTTCAGATGCTGTACGGGATTCGCCGCGATCTGGCCCGGCGCTTCGCGGCGGGAGGCTACCGCATCCGTCTCTACGTGCCGTTTGGCGAAGCCTGGTATCCGTACTTCATGCGGCGCCTCGCGGAGCGGCCCGCGAACCTTCTATTCCTGATGCGCAATATGTTCCAGGGTTGAGGGGCCGCGCTGGGGCAGTCCCGACTCCGGATCGCTCGCGTACTGAGTATAGGCCTCCATCACCGCGCCGGCCGCGCCGTCCAGCACAACCTGGCCATGATGCAGCCAGATGGCCCGGTCGCAGAAGCCGGTCACCATCGCCGGGCTGTGCGACACGCACAGCATCGTCGTCCGCCGCTTGCGCAATTCCGTCACCTTCTTCAGGCACTTCTCCTGAAACTCGGAATCGCCGACCGCCAGCACCTCATCCACCACCAGGATCGCAGGCTCCACATGAACCGCAATCGAGAACGCCAACCGCACCTGCATGCCGCTCGAATAGGTCCTCAGCGGCTCATCGACGAAATCGCCGATTCCGGAGAACTCGACGATCGGGGCGAAGCGCTCCTTGGCTTCCTTGTTCGACATGCCGAGCAGCGCCGCGTTCACGAATACGTTTTCGCGGCCCGTCAGGTCCGGATGAAAGCCGGAGCCCAATTCGAGCAAAGCCGCCAGCCGTCCGTTCACTTCGACCGTGCCCTTCGTTGGCTCGGTTAATCCCGTAACCAGGCTCAGCATGGTGCTCTTGCCGGCGCCGTTCCCGCCGATCAGCGCGACGGATTCGCCCTGGTCCACGGAGAACGTCACGTCCTTGAGAGCGTGGAAATAGTCCTGGTCCGTCCTGGCGCGAAACAGGCCGGATATCCTCTGTCTGATGAGTTGGCGTCCGCTATGCCGGCGGAAGACTTTGGACACACCGTTCACGTCAATCAGGGGCATAGGCAGTTATAGGTAATCGTAGAAGCCCGGCTTCAGGCGCCGGAAGCCGATCCAGCCCAGCGCAAACACGGCAGTTGACACTCCAACGAGCTTGATGAGAAGCGTGTGCGGGGGAGCATGCGCCTCTAGCAGGACGTTGCGCAGGGCCAGCACCAGCGCCGCGATCGGATTGAGCTGGTAGATTTCGGCGTAGGCTTTCGGGATCGACCCGAAGGAGTAAAAAATCGGAACCAGCCAGAACAAAATTACATTGATCGATTCAACCACGTACCGCATGTCCCGGATATAGACGTTCAACGCGGAAGACAGCATCGCCAGCCCGCAGACGAACAGGATCTCCAGGAACCACAGCGCCGGAAGCCACATCCACTGGATGTTGATGCCCACGCCCGACGCCAGCACCAGGGTCAGGAGCAAAGCGAACTGAATCCCGAGCTGCAGGCAGTTCGAAAGCACCGTCGCGATCGGAACCACCACGCGCGGCACCGGCACGCGCTTGATGAGCGCCGCGTTTTCGACGATCGACCCCGTTCCCGTGGACCACGCCAGCACGAAGAAGTTGTAAGGCACCAGGCCGCACAACAGGAATACCGGAAAATGGGGGATGGTGGACTTGTAGACCTTCGTGAAGACGAACGTCATAACCGACATCATTACGATCGGATTCAGTAGAGACCAGAAGGCCCCCAGTGACATATTCCGGTAGCGGATTTTGAAATCCTTGAGAATTAACTGGCGAATTAAGAAGCCGTAGTGTCCGGACCACATAGCATGGAGAGTGCCGGTTGGGCACAATGTCAGGCCAGTATATCATTGGCCAGCCCCGACCCGCGACCGTGAGGGAGCGGATCTCCGTGCCTTACCCCAGGTTCACCACGCTCTCGCCCGGGTGGTCGAGCGCCAGCATGCCGAGGATGGCGTCCTTCACCTGGCGCGTCACCAGGAAGTTCTGGCGGACGTGCTCGCGGCCATTGTCGCCCATCCGCTCGCGCAGCTTGCGGTCCCGCAGCAACTGCGAGATGCGGTTCGCGCAGCCCTCGGGGGAATGCACCAGGTAGCCGGTCACCCCGTCGATGACCTGCAGCTTGATGCCGCCCACCGCGCCTCCGATCACCGGCTTCTGCTTCCACAGGGCCTCGCTCACCGTGAGGCCGAATCCCTCGCGGATCGACTTCTGGATCGCCACGGTGGACGCGCGTACCAGCGCATTGATCTCCAGGTCGCTGAACGGCGGCATGTCGAGCACGTGAATGTCGGGATCGCCCTCCGCGGCCTGGCGCACTTCGCTCAGCACCTGCTCGCCTTCGGGATCGTCGGTAGCGCCCCCGCCCGCCAGCACCAACTGGCAGCGGTGCCGCTTCCTCACCAGCTTGTACGCCGCGATCACGCCCAGCGGGTCTTTCAGCCGGTCGAAGCGCGAGATCTGCACTAGAATCGGTTTGCCCGGATCGATGCCGTACTTCTCCAGCACTTGCAGGATGTACGCTTTGTCCAACGGCTTGTTCTTGTCGCTCAGCGGATCGATGGAGGGTGCGACGCGGAACTGCGGAATGGGCAACTGCTGCGCGAAGTCCGGCATGGAGAACACCGCCGCGTCATACTGCTCCACCCACGGCCGCAGGAAGTTCCAGACGTCCGGCTGCGGCGTGGATACGTCGATGTGGCAGCGCCAGATCCAATGCCGCCCCATCTCCTTCTTGCGCTCGATCAAACCGGCCGGCTGGGGGTCGTGAATGACGATGACGTCACTGTCGAGATCGACCTCGCGAAGATTCATCTCGGTGGTCGCCCGGAAGATCTCCAGCATCTGCTCCGTGATCTCCTCGGTCTTGCCGTGCAGCGCGTTGTGAAAGGCCTTGGTGACATTGTAAAAGGCCTGGTCGCCTTTGATCACATCCCAGCGCGCGTCGATGCCCAGGTCCCGTAGCAGGGGAATCATGCGCGTCAGAATCTCCGCCACGCCGCCGCCCACCGACGTGGAGTTGATATGGCGCATGCTGCGGCCGCGTACGCGATCGGCCAGCGTGCGCAACTCCTCGATGACCGCCGGGCCGGCCGCTTCCGCGTAGTCCTGGATTGTTACCGCCATCTCACGTGCGCAGCCTCCTGCCGATTTTCACGATCTGTTCCCTCAACTCGCCGAGCGTGGCGTCATATGGATTCAGCCGGTCGATCGCCTGGGCCAGCCGGGTCTCCCCGCAGTTCCGGAGCCACATGGAGAAGTCGTTGGTAGGGCGCTCCAGACGCAAGCGCGCCTGAAAGAAGTGGAAGTACAGGCTGGCATCCGTAGACTGCCCCACCATCTCGAACAGCTCCCGGGCATCATGCGCCACCAGGCCCGTGGGCGACACGAAGCTCTTGGCTTCGCAGAAATGGAACTCGTCGCCGGGCGGGCACTCGCGCAACCGTTTGCCGTCGCCCAGGTACTTCTCCACCGTCGCGATGATGGCCTCCCGAAGGTCGCGGATGGAGGTCATCGCCAGCAGGTCGATCGCGGTAAGCCGCTCCTCGAGGCCCTCCTCTTGCAAGGCCTGCGAGGCCCAGCGCGCGAATTCGTTGTGGAACCGCGGCTTGCCAAAATTGTGAGTCAGGAACAGGTAGTGAGTGTGGTAGAAAATCGAGGCGCCCGAGACCTTGTGCAGATGCTCCTGCAACTCGGCCAGGTTCTTCGCCCTCCGGCCGGTGAGCACCACCAGGTGCCGCTCGGTATGAAAGGCGAAAGGTTCGACGGTGTTCACTGGCACGCCAGCCATTCGAGAAACTCCTCCACCGCCGCCGGACCGCTCACGCGGTATCGCGCGTCCGTACGCTCTGCGCAGCCTACTTTGAATGTCAGCCCATCCGGCAGCGCGCGGAACGCGTCTTCGTCGGTCCGGTCGTCGCCAAAGTAAATGCTCACCATCCCGTCGCCGCCCACGCGGTCCAGAATCCAGCGAACCGCGGCGCCCTTGTTCCAGTCCGTCTTCGGCAGAATCTCCCACAGCATCTTTCCGGTCCCAAGGCGGAGCAGGCCGGCCGCCGGCGCGACCGCCTCGAGAACCGCCCGCTCGACGCGCCCTCGATCCTCGGCGGCCACATTGCGATAGTGCACGCTGGTGGTCAGCACCTTGTACTCGACGAAGGCGCCAGGAATCGTGCGCAATGCCGGCTCCAGCCGCTGGGTGACGGCGCGCAGTTCGCCTCGCGCGGCCGCCGCCGCCGGCTCGAGAAAGCTCAGGCCGCGGCCCTCGATCTCCAGGCCATGGTTTCCCGCGTAGATCAGGTCCGGCAGGCCCACCCGCTCGCGCAAGTGATCGAGCCCGCGTCCGCTGATGATGGTGACGACGCTCCGGTCCCCGCTCGCGATTGCCGCCAGTGCCTGCCGCACCGCTTCATCCATGCGAGCCCCCGCCGGATCCGGTACCAGCGGCGCCAGCGTTCCGTCGAAGTCCAAAAAGAGTGCAACGCGGCGGGCCACCCGTATCCACTCCTCGACCTCAGGCTGCGGCATCGGCTTGCCCGTTGGCCGCAAACTCGAATCTCAGCAGCGCGGAGATAATCTTGCCGGCCCAGCGGTAGATGTTGTTCTCCGCCACCACCGTCCGCATCTTCTGCATGCGCTTCCTGCGCGCCTCTTCCGGCATTTCCAGGGCCTGCCGGATGGACTCGGCCATGCCTTCCTCATCGAATGGATTCACCAGCACCGCGTCGGTCAGCTCTCTCGATGCGCCCGCGAAATCGCTCAGGATCAGGACGCCGTCCCCGTCGAAACGGCTGCCCACGAACTCCTTCGCCACCAGGTTCATCCCGTCGTGCAGCGCGCTCACCATGCAGAAGTTGGCCAGCCGGTGCAACGCCGCCATCCCGAACCGTCCCACGTTCCGTCCGATCAAGACGACCGGGCGCCAGGAACCCACGGCCCATTTCCAGTTGATCTCGTCCACCAGGTCGGCGACCTCTTCTTCGAGCAGCTTGTAGTGGCGGATCCGCATCCGGCTCGGCACGCCCACCTGGATGAAGACCAGTCGCGAGCGGTAGTCCGGGTTCTTGGTTAGGAACCGGTCCACCGCACGCAGCCGCTCCAGGATGCCCTTGGTGTAATCCATCCGGTCGATTCCGATGCCGATAAGCTCCTGGCGCAGGCCGAGCTGGCGCCGCCACCGCTTCATCTCCTGGTCGGTCTCGGTCGCCGCCGCCGTGGCGGCCTGCTCGTCGAAATCGATGCTGATCGGAAACGGCCGGACCGAAGTCGTGCGCCCGCCCCGCGTCACCTCGAACCGCTCGCGATCCGCCATCGCCTCCACCGTCCGGTCTACCGTGTCCAGGAAGTTCAGGCAGTGCAGGCGCAGATGGAATCCAAGCAGGTCGTTGCCCAGCAGGCCGTCGAGCAGTTCGGCGCCCCACGGAAAATCGCGGAAGATCTCCGGGTTCGGCCAGGGAATGTGCCAGAACTGGGCCACGATCAGGTTGGGGTTGCTCTCCTTTAGCAGGCGCGGCAGCAGGGCGAAATGATAGTCCTGTATGAACACGAAAGTCGGGGCATCGCCGGCTTCTTCAAGGACCGTGCGCGCGAATAGCTCGTTGACTTCGCGATAGCTTTGCCAGTCCTCCGGCGCGAACGCGGGCCGCGTGAACACGACATGGCACAGCGGCCACAGGCCCTGGTTGGACAAGCCGTAGTAATAGCGGGTCTCCTGCTCCTTCGTGAGCCAGACGCGCCGCAACGTGAAGCTGGGATCGTCCGGAGGTAGCTTCACGTGGTCGCTGGCGTCGACGACGCTACGGTCGGCATCGCCGCTGCCGTGCGCGATCCAGGTGCCGCCGCAGGCCCGCATGATCGGCTCGAGCGCCGTGGTCAGGCCGCTGGCGGGCTTCACGCACTCGACCTCGTCCCCGGAATACTGATGAACATAGGGCTCCCGGTTAGAGACGACGATGAACCGGTAACCCCGCATCTTGGCCTCGATTAGCTCAAGCAGGGCATCCTTAGTCCAGGCGATCGGCGTGCGATAACCCACAGCATCCATGTCGTGTTTTCGCCTGCAAGCAAGGGGCCATCCCCGTAACGCTGCGAGTCTCTTTGATTTGGCGGCTGGCGCGCGGTCGCTCCCGGGCGGGCGGGTATTTTCGACCGGGTACTTACTTCCTTGCGCCTAGTTCGACGCACTCGAAGCTGGCGGCGTCATTGGAGTCGCCACCCTTGTAGTGAGCCACCTTCGGGTAGGGGCACAGCGGGCGGGTCATCTTAACGCCGCTGATATTCCCGGTGCCGACGATCGTCTCCGGCGCGATTCCCTGGGTAACCCATCGGTCGAGCGCCAGCACCACGTCGTGACCGGCATCCTGCGGCGACACGCTCGGATCGGCGATGTCCGTGTTGCCGAAGTTGTTCGGGCCAGCGCCCGTAGCGCAGTGCCCCATCCCCGGGACCATGAACAGGCGATAGAAATCCTGGATCGGCTTCGAGGCGTCGCCGCGCGGATCCGGGTATCGTTTCAAAAATGTGTCAACCTTTTCGTAGAAGGCGATTGAGTCGCGCGGCGCGATGGCGGCATCACCCCAGCCGTGATACTGGATCAGCTTTCCACCGTGCGCCCGGAAGCTCCTCAGATCGGGGTTGTACGCATCCAGAATCGGCCCGGCCTTCTCTTGGGCCAGCTTCAGATCGCGGTCGAAGTCGATGGTCCGCCAGTCCCATCTTGGATTTTCGAAAACAGCTCCGGAGTAAAAGGAGTTCCCAAACATCGCGTGCACCGGCCCCACGATCCACACCGCCCACCCCACCGGGCCCGCTTCCGTCCCCGGCTCGTAGCCGGGATAGATCTGTTCCCCGGTGCTCGGACTCCGCGGGCCGCCGTAAATCCTCCTGAGAGTCTCGATTTGCTGCTGCGTCAGGCACTCCGGGCCCTCGGCGCCTGCGCACTTCAAGACCGCGGGATCGAAGTGGCACTGGCGCGGATCTTCGATCAGGCTGTCCTTCACTCCGTCCAGTTCGTCGCAGGCCGCAAGCGCCGCCTTCTGAATGGCCGGCAGCTTGGCTGCGGGGATGTCGCCCGCGGGATCGCCCTTCAGCGCCTTCTCGTTCCAGACGAAACCGGTGAAGTGCCGGGTCCAGTTGTTCGCCGGAGCGCCGGCCACGACGCCGTCGAAGTCCTCCGGATACCTCTCCGCCTCCATCAATCCCTCGCGGCCGCCGTCCGAGCAGCCCACGAAGTAAGCCCGGCTCAACTCCTGCCCATAGAATGCCCGCAGGATGGCTTTGGACTGCCGGGCTGTCTCGTGCAGAGCGCGATAGCCGAAGTCGATGAGTTTTTCGGGATGGCCGATCGCCCAGTTCGCGTTGGGCACGGGGGAAGGGCTGGTGTGACCGTCGTCGGTCGCGGAAGCGGCATAGCCCCTGGCCAGCGGAGTCACCAGATCGTAGGCCGGGATGGAGCCGGCCCAGCCGCCGTTTCCTCTCTGGATGTACTTCCCGTTCCAGGCGCCCGTCGGGGGAAGCCACAGCTCGAAGTTGATCTCGGAGTCGGAGGTCGGTCGCGCCACGCCCTTCACTTCGCAGTGCCGCGGAACCGTGACCGGCGGCAGCTTGAAGAAGGCGTTGGGTTGTGGCTTCAGCGGCGCGGCCTCCACCATCGCTGCCGACGTCACGGTCGCGTGATCGAGCTTGAGCCCCGTCAGGTTCTCGCAGGGCTGTTGCGCAATGCCCATACCGCACGTCACGCAGGCGAACGCCCCGCCAAACAAAATCGTTTGGATTCTCATAACCGTGTTCCAGTATTCCACACATCCCTGCCTCCCATCCGCGCCCGCGTCCAGGTTAGAATTGCGGTTCGAGCCACTACCTAAATTGCGAATCCTGATCGTCTCCGACCTGCACGCCAACCTCGAAGCCGTCCGCGCTCTGCCCGAACGCTACGACGAGATGTGGGTGCTGGGAGACCTTGTCAACTACGGGCCGAACCCTCGCGAGGTCATCGAGTTCGTCCAGACCCACGCCTCGCTGATCGTGCGGGGAAATCACGATCACGCGGCCGGATACGATGTGGCCCCCCAATGCTCCGAGCGGTTCCGCCGTATGGCGGAAGAGACCGGCCGCTACACCCGGGCAGCAATTACCGACGAGCAACGCGGGTTCCTGCGAGGCCTGCCGCTGACCGCGGAACCGTCGGTCGGGGGCATCCAATTCTCGCTGTGCCATGCCGCACCGCCCGATCCGCTGTACGAGTACCGCTCGCCCGATTCCCCGCTGTGGGATGTGGAACTGGCGCGCGCCTCCGCGGACGTCCTGCTGGTCGGCCACACACACCTGCCATTCTGCCGGCGATCGCACAACCGGATGGTGGCGAACCCCGGCAGCGTCGGCCAGCCCAAGCACGGCGCGGCCCGAGCCTGCTATGTACTCTGGGAAGACGGCGAGCTCAGGCACGAATCGGCGGAGTATCCAGTCGAGGACACCGTAGAGAAGATCGAGGCGCTGCCGCTCTCGCCGGAGGTGCGGGCTGACTTGAACCGCGTGCTGCGAACGGGTGCAGCGTCGTGATCCCGCTCCGCGCGCTTTTCCTGGCGCTCCTGCGCCTCGGCCTGACGGCATTCGGCGGGCCCGCCATGGTGGCCTATATCCGCGATCTGGCCGTAACCAAAAAGAAGTGGCTGTCGGAGGAAGCCTTCGCGGATGGCGCCGCGCTGTGCCAGTCGATCCCGGGCTCGACAGCCTTGCAGATGGCCGCCTATGTTGGCATGCGCGTCCGAGGGCCCGCGGGGGCGCTGGCAACGTTCGTGGGATTCGCCCTGCCCGCATTCCTGCTGATGATGGTCCTCGCCACCCTCTACGGCGCCAGCCGCGACCTACATGCCGTGGCATCGGCTTTCCGTGGCCTGCAAGTGATCGTAGTGGTGCTGGTCGCGAACGCCGCCGTGAATTTCGGACGTACCTCCGTCCGAAACTGGCGCGATGCCCTGCTGGCCTGCGGCGCGGCCGCGTTCCTGTTCTTTCATGGCAGTCCCATCCTGGCCATCGCCGGATCTGCGGCCGTCGGCGCGCTTCTCTATCGCGGCGCGGAACTGCCCGTCCAGCGGCCCAGCGCCGCAGGCCAGCCGGGCGGGCGGCGAACCGTGCGCCTGGCTTTGATTGCGGCCCTGGCAGGCTGCGTCGCGCTGGCCGCTCTCTTTGCAGCCAACCGGCTTCTGTTCGACCTCGCCGCGGTCATGGTGAAGACGGATCTGTTCGCCTTCGGCGGAGGCTTCGCGTCGCTGCCGGTGATGCTGCACCAGGTCGTCGACGTTCACCACTGGATGGACAGCAGGACCTTCATGGACGGCATCGCCCTGGGCCAGGTCACCCCCGGCCCCATCATCATCACCGCCACCTTCATCGCCTACCGGATCGCCGGCCCGCTGGGCGCCATGGTCGGAACGGCGGCGGTCCTCGCTCCATCCTTCCTGATGGTGCTCATCACGGTCCCGTACTTCGACCGCCTTCAGCACTCGGCGATCTTCAGGGGGGCGCTGCGCGGCGTCCTGGCTTCGTTCGTCGGACTGCTCGTGGCCGTGACCGCCCAGTTCGCGAGCGCGGCACAATGGACCCCGGCCTCCATCCTTCTGGCCGTCGCAGCGTTCGTGGCCCTCCGTTGTAAGATCGATATGTTATGGGTCGTGCTCGCCGGCGCCGCTATCTCGATCTTCGTCATGTAACCGCATGCGCGTTCCTTCTGGCCGCTGGCGCGTGGGGCCAGGTGCCCCATCAGCACCATCCGCCGTCCTCGGACGAATACGCCCGGGTGCTCGAAGATCCCTCCCGCGACGAGTGGCAGAAGCCGCACGACGTCGTGATGGCGCTCGATCTCAAGCCTACGGATGTCATTGCGGACATCGGTGCGGGGACAGGCTATTTCGCGCGTCGCTTCGTGCATCACGCCGCCAAGGTCTATGCCGTCGATATCGACGACAAACTTCTCGCCATCGCCGGCAAGGACGCCCCAGCGAACCTGACCACCGTTCTCGCCGCGCCCGATGACCCGCGCCTGCCGGAGCGCTCCGTCGACGTCATCTTTTTCTGCGATGTGCTGCACCACATCGAGAATCGCGCCGCGTATTATCCGAAGCTGGTCCGGGCCTTGAAGCCCGGCGGGCGCGTCGTTGTCGTCGATTTCTACCCGAAACCCGCGCCCGTCGGACCGCCGCCGTCCATGAAGCTGTCGGACCAGACGGTCATCGCCGAGTTTCGGGACGCAGGCTTCACCCTGGCAAAGCGGCTCGACACTCTGCCCTATCAGTACATCCTGTTCTTCGAGCGGCTCACGCCGAGTACATCGCCGCCACTTCGTAGTCCACAACCTTCGGCACCGTGAACTCGACCGTGCCGTCCGTGACCTGGAACGGGACGTCCGTCTCAGCCCGTAGCAGCTCAACCCGTGTGACGCGCCTGCCTGCCGGCAGCTTCATTCTCACTTTCTGGGCCGGGATCGGATAGAAGTTCCGCACCCATCCCCGGTGCAGATTGGGATTGGTGTAGTTGAGAATGTGGACCGCGAACCCGGCCTCCGTCTCCCACGCGAATGTCTCGATGACGCCCTCGCCCTCCACCGTCACCGGCGATTCGCCGCGCGACACCCAGCGGATCGTGTTCTGCAGCAGCCGGCTCAGATCGGTATGGCCGCTCCGCCACATGGTGCGCTCGATATCGCCGGGAAACCAGGCCAGGCGGCTGCGGCCCTTCTCTCGCAGGACCACGGCCGGCTCGTCCGTTCGCGGTTGCGGCGGATACGACAATTCGGGCGGATAGGCCACGTAGCCGGGAACCACGGTCAGCACCGCATCCCCAACGGGCGCGACGGGCAAGCGGTACTCCGCACCCGGCAGCCAGTTCGTGTTCGTGAAGCCGTTCAGAATTTCATGCGGCCGCTCGATGCGTGCATAGAACGCATTTCCAGTGGTGCCGATGATCTCGCCCGCCCGGTGGATTCCGAACACCTCGGCAAGGCCGAAGTCGGCGCGCCGCTCGTTGCGGTCGGTGTACATGCCGGTTTCGAAGGTGGCCATCAGCGAGCCGCCCGCGTTCACATATTCGCCCAACTGGCGGCACTGCTCGTCGCTGAGCAGCGCCGTATTCGGCAACAGCACGGCGGAGTATTTCTTCAGCTCATCCAAGCCGAGTTTGTCTTCGTGGACGAAGTCGAAGAGGAACCGCCCCTCGAGCAGCGCGTAATACAGGCCGTCTATGTATTCCTGCGTCGCAACTCCGCGCGGGGCCGAATAGAACAGTTGCGTGCGCTGGCCCATCACCACGCCCACGTTGGCGATCGATCGCTTGTTGGCAAAGTGGCGGTCGTGCTTCGCCATCCAGTTGAAGTACTTGCGCGCGGGCTCGAGCGCGCGGCGGTCCTCGCCCATCCCTTTCTCGCCGCCGATGAGATGGTGATACGGTACCATGCCGCTGGCCAGCGTCTCATTCAGCCACATCCGCTGTTCCCGCTCCGACTTATAGACGTTGCGCCACCGTATGCGGCCCGTGGACCATGCTCCGGTTACGTTCGTCGCCATCTTGCCGTTCTGGACGGCACGGCAGACGCGGCCTTGCAGCGCGCATCCCCAGATCGGCGCATCCTCACCCCCCCGGCCCTGGTTGTCGGCCTGAAACCACTCGCAAACCTCGCCGACCTGTTGCAGGTTTGTCGAGCAGTGAACCTGGCCGCCGAGATTCGCGAAATAGAAGTTCGACGGCCGCTTCTCCTTCGCGATGGAGTCGTAGAGCTTCCACAAGGTGATCGTGCGCTCGTTGAACTTGTCCCAGTAGTCCGGCGTGCCGGAGGGCGGCAGGCGGCGGCATTGCTCGCAGAAGCAAACGGGAAGGGTGCCGAACGGCGGCCAGCCATTCGTATACACGCCATCGATATCGTAGAGCGAGTTGACCTCCCGCATGATCGCCGGCATGTAGTCGGTCATGTAGGTCGAGAACATGCACGTGCGGAACAGCCGCGGGTCTTCACCGTGGCGCACCGCCTCGCCCTTCTCGTCTCTCTGGAACCATTCCGGATGCGCCTGTACCGCGTCCTCCCAGTTGAGGTCCGGACTCGTGCGTGCGATCACGTGCAGGCCGCGTTTCTTGGCTGCGGCGCAGCACTCACCGAACAGATCGCGGTCGCCCAGGAACTTACCCTTGCGGTGGAACGGCACCTTCGTTTGATAGAAAGCGAGGATGCCGGTGACGCTCACCAGCACTGCGTCGACCTTCAAGCTGGCCCAGTAGTCCGCCCATTCTTCGACGTTCAACGCGACCGGATCATGCTCGGTCATGTTCAACTGGCCGATCCGCCGGATTCTCCGCTGCCACGGAACCTCCGGCGCCTCCGTCGCGCTCGCGGCGCCGGCGACCAGCGGCAGACCCGCGAGGCCTGCCTTCAGCAACGTGCGTCGATTCAGCGTGGGATTCACGATGCGCCTCCTATACTCATTTTCGCAACCGCTCCCGAGCAAAGAAGACGGCGACGCCGAGGCCAATCAGAATCGCGCCGAACTCGAGCGCGGTCATGGGTCCCAGCGCCTCGGCATGGTTGCGAACCACTGTCAGCACGAGCAGTATGGCCGGGGGAATCCCTAGCAGAACTGCTCCTACCGTGCCTCCCGGAACGCGAAACGGCCGGTGGAGTTTGGGCTCGCGCAAACGCAGCGCCACCAGCGCGGCGAACTCCAGCAGGATGCTCAGACCCGTGAGCAGCACGTCGAGCACGATCAACTTGGTGAAGCTGAAGCCCAGGCAAAGCGCCCACGCGGTCGCGCAACAGAGAATGGACACCCACGGTGCGCCGGTCTTAGGATTCCGCCGCGCCAGAATCGCGGGAAGAAACCCATCCTTCGCCAGCACCGCCGGGACGCGCGACAGCGCCATGGTGAGGGCGTTGAGCGTGCCGATGGCGCCGAGCATGCCGCCCACCGTGATGGCGAACGCCACGACGGCGCCGGTGCCACGCTCACCCATGACACCGCGCGCGACGTCGGCCCATCCGCCAGTCGACCAGCGGTTGGCGTCGAAGCCGGTCATCGCTACCGCCGCGATGGGCAGCACATAGCTCACCGCCACCAGCGCCACCGCCCCCGCCATGGCCAGCGGATAAGTCCGCTGCGGCCGGTCCACTTCCCCCGCCACGGTGGAAGCGTTGTCCCAGCCCATGTAGTTCCACATCGCCACCAGGATGCCGCCCAGGATGTCGGCGCTTCGCAACGGAACGGGAGCGGCCGCGGACCCGCTTCTGTGGAAGAGCGCATAGAGTGTCAGCGCCAGGAAGGGCGCTAGCAGAAGCGCGGCGCCTGCCACGGAACTCCCGCCTACGCTCTTCGCGCCCGTGAGATTCCATAGCGCCGCCGCGGCAACCACCGCCACGCCGATCCAGATCCCCCGGCCATTCGCCGTCACCGCCGGAGCGAAGTGCCCCAGGTAGCTGACGAACAGCGTGGGATAAATCGCCATGTCGAAGATGCTGCCCACCAGCGACAGCCAGGCCTCCTGGAAGCCCCAAAAACGGCCCATCGCGCGGGTGACCCAAACGTAGTAGCCGCCGTCCTCGGGCAACGCGCTGGCCAGCTCGCTCACCATCAGCGCGGTGGGAAAGGCCCACAGCGCCGGGGTGATCAGCAGAATCAGGATGGCGCCCGCGTAGCCGGCCTTGGAGACGATATCCTCCAATCCAAACGGCCCGCCCGCGACGATGAAATAGGTGGCGGCGATCAGCGGCAGCAGGGTGAGCTTGGAGGTCTTCACAGTCGCGGATCCACCGGCATCGAAACGAGTATACTGTGGCGGCGCGATCGGGGTTCGGGTCAGGCGCGGCGCGGAAGCTACAGGAAGGAATTGGCGGGGACGACGGGGTTCGAACCCGCGACCTCCGACGTGACAGGCCGAAGG
>CAZBQQ010000125.1:5909-16836 GCA_964493965.1 uncultured Solibacteraceae bacterium | reverse complement strand
GAGTCCTGCCCCACGGTTTCTGCCCGGTCTCGGAAAAACGAGCGGCATTGGGCTTCAGCCCCGCTCCGCGGGGCGGCGGAACTGAAGTTCCGCGCGGGCTGAAGCCCGCCCTCCAGCTTCGCTCTGAAGCGCGCTGGCTGTGCCGCGGGCACTGAGTATGGTAGAGAATAACTGTCGGGTCAGGAAGGTCGCTCGCAGGGGGTGAAGGGTGCGGTTGAGAACTTACTTGGGAAGCAGTGCGTTGCTGGCGTTGACCGTGGCGCAGGCCTTTGCCCTCGAGTTGCCTGCCGGGACCGAGCTCCAGATCCGTATCAAGTCGAAGATCGGAACGAAGGTCTCGCAGGTCAACGACCCCGTGGAAGCCCAGGTGATCGCGCCGGTGATGGCGGGCGATGTGTACGCCATACCGGCCGGCGCCTCGGTTCGCGGCGTGGTGGAGCAGGTTCAGCCCTCGAGCGGCGACCAGCGCGCGCTGCTCATCCTTCGTTTCACCGGCGTGGATGTGGCCGGCGCCCCGGTCGGCATTGACGCCCGCGTCACGGCAGTCGACAACGCGCGGGAGAAGGTGGACGACCAGGGCCATATCAACGGCATCCTCGTCTCCGATACCGCTACGGGCAAAGTCGATTCCGCGGTCGCAAAGCTCGGCGAGAGGTTCGGCGGATTTGCCAGCGTCCTGAGCAACGCCACCAAAACGGTCGGGCAGCGGGTGGATCAGGAAATCACTTACGACGCAGGCGTGGAAATGACCCTGCAACTGACCGGGCCGGCGACTCTCGAGACGCCGGGCGGGCCGGGGCCGATTGGCAATCTGAAACCCGTGGCGGACCGTGCCGCGCTCGCCGCGCTCGCCGCCGGCGAGCCATTCCAGACCGTCGCCAAGAAGCCGCCCAAGAACTCCGACCTCACCAACCTCATGCTGGTAGGCGAAAAGGAACAGGTGGAGCGGACGTTCGGAGAAGCCGGCTGGCACGGGGCCTCATCCCTGAATCCGCTGGCCAAGGTGGAAACGGCCGAAGCGGTGGTGGAGGACAAGGGCTACGACGAAGCTCCGGTTTCGTTGCTGCTGCTGGAGGGCAGACCGCCCGACCTGGTTTTCGAGAAACTCAACAACACCTTCGCCCACCGCCACCATCTGCGCGTTTGGCTGCGTCCGGACAAGTTCGATGGCCACGCGGTGTGGGTGGTCGCCGCCACGCACGATATGGGCATCAACTTTTCCGAGGCCAACCGCACGTTCATCCACCGAGTCGATTCTTCAATCGACCGAGAGCGCGAGAAGGTGGCCAACGATCTTGTGCTGACTGGCCGCGTCTCTTCGATGATCCTGGTGGACCGTTCGGCCATCCCGCAGCACGCCCAGAACGCCACCGGCGACAATCTTGTGACGGACGGCAAGATCGCCGTGCTGGTGCTTCAGTAGCGGACGGAATCGAACAAGGCGCTATGCCGGCGCGCGCAGGACGTAACGGAATACCGCCCAGAAGTGGCACAAACTGCCGGCCAGCACAAAGAGGTGCCAGACGAAGTGCGCAAACTTGCTGGAATTCACGTAGAACGCGACTCCCGCCGTGTAGCAAAGACCGCCCGCAAGCAGCCAGGCGAAACCGGTCCACGACAAGGCTCCGAGCAGCGGCCGGATAGCGACCACCGCGCACCAACCCATCAGCAGATAGACCACAGTGGAGGCAACCTTCAGGCGGTCTATCCAGAGGGACTTACAAACAACCCCGCACACGCATAACCCCCAAACCACTCCAAAGAGACTCCAGCCCCACGGGCCGCGCAGGGTGATCAGGGTGAACGGCGTGTAGGTGCCCGCTATCAGCACGTAAATCGAGGAGTGATCGAGGATCTTGAAAACCCGCTTGGCACGGTTGTTCGCCAACGCATGGTAGATGGTGGAAGAAATGTACAGCAGCACCAGGCTGGTCCCATAGATCGCGCAGGCGACGATCTGCCAGGCCGAGCGATCGAGCGCAGCCACTACCAAGGCCACGAGGCCAGCGATGCTGAGTGCCGCGCCGACCCCGTGGGTGATGCTGTTGGCGATCTCTTCGCCCAGCGTGGGTGGCCTGTCGTTACCCATCTTCAGAGTATGTGTCCACGGGGGAGTAGCTGCAACCGGTTGCACGCGCCGCGGAGCGGGGCTGAAGCCCCGCGCGGGCTGAAGGCCGCCCTCCCGCTTCGCGTAGCGGTACGTTCGGCATGTAGCGCTTGGTTGCGGATGCTGGCGACGCATCTACGTCTATGTCGCGCACCCGGTATACTGTTCTGCGGGCCAGGAGGGAGTTCCAATCATGAAATCAAACAGACGCCAGTTCATGCAGGCAATCGGGACGAGCGCGTCCGGAATTGCCGTTGCTGGGGCGGCGACGTCCACCGGGTTTGCTCAGGCCGCCAAAGAGGCGGCGGACGCGGGCGGGCAGGTCCTGCTTGTCGGCGACAATATCGCGGTGGCAACTACCCAATATGGAAAAGTCAGAGGGTACGTGCTAAGGGGCATGCACTACTTCCTCGGCATACCCTACGGCGCGGACACGTCCGGGGCAAACCGGTTCATGCCTCCCCGGAAGCCCAAAGCCTGGACCGACGTCTACCCGGCGCTGTGGTGGGGCGATGCGGCGCCCCAAAACATGGACAACCGCTACACCAACAAATACGCCTCATTCCGAGATCACTGGAACTACAGCGACGCAAGCGAGGATTGTCTTCGCATCAACGTCCTCACGCCCGCACTGGGCGACGGCAAGAAAAGGCCCGTGATGTTCTGGATTCATGGCGGCGGGTACACGAACGGCAACGGGATCGAGCAGGACGGCTACAACGGCGAGAACTTCGCCCGGTTCGGCGATGTCGTTTTTTGCTCCGTCAATCACCGGCTGGGTCCTCTGGGGTTCTGCAATCTCGCCGGCGTGGGCGGAGAAAAATTCGCCGCGTCCGGAAATGTCGGAATGCTGGACCTCGTGGCCGCTCTGGAGTGGGTTCGCGACAACATCGCCGGCTTCGGCGGCGATCCGGGAAACGTCACCATCATGGGGCAATCGGGCGGCGGCGCGAAAGTCTGCGTCCTCACCGCGATGCCTTCCGCCAAGGGGTTGTTCCACAGGGCGGTGGTGCTGAGCGGGGCATCCCGGAAAGCGGGTGAGAAGGCCGGTTCCGAGAAGCTGGGCGCTGCGGTGCTGAAAGAGTCCGGGCTCAAACCCGACGAGTTGGACAAGCTGCAGGCCATGCCCTGGAAGGACTTCTATGCCGTTGCCACCAGAGCGCAGCGCGCCTGGGCGAAGGAGGCAGGGGCCGCGGGGGGGCTTATGCGCGGATTCAGCCCCGTGGTGGACGGCGCCTTTCTGCCGCAGCACCCCTACGATCCCGACGCGGCGCCCACGGCGGCGAACGTGCCGATGATCATCAGTTCGGTTCAGAACGAGATGTCGATGAGCTGGGCGGATGCCTCGCTGGAATCGATCACGCTCGATCAGGTGGTGGAAAAAGTCAGGCAAAGAGCGGGCTTCGGCCCGGGCTTCGGCGACAAAGCGAAGGAGGTCGTGGAGTCCTACGTGAAGGCCTTCCCGGGCAGAAAGCCGGTGGAGATCTGGACGCTCGTCAGCAGCAACCGGCAGGGCGTGGTGGCGCTCGCGGATGTCAAATCGAGGCAGCCCGCGCCGGTGTATGTCGATTGGTTCGCCTGGCAGCCGCCGTTGTTCGACAACCGCATACGCGCGTTCCACTGCGTGGATATTTGCTTCTGGTTCTACAACACGGATGTGATGCTCACCCACACGGGCGGCGGCCCGAGGCCGAGAGCGCTATCGGCCAGGATGGCGGGCGCTTTGCTGCAGTTCATGAAGACAGGCGATCCCAATGGCGGCGGCCTTCCCACGTGGCCCAGGTATTCCTCCGCCAACGGGGAAACGATGGTGCTCGATGATACCTCGGAGGCGAAGAACGATCCGGACCGGGAGGCCAGAAAGGCGCTACCGGTAACGTAGCGCGAGCGGCGCGAGGTTGGCTGGGGAATTCGGACCTTCCGTGGCGTTGACGGCGCCGAGGGGATTCGCGCCGGGCAGCGGCGAGGCGAGATACCAGGGCAGCCTGCCTCAGAATCCGTCTCTATTTTCGTTGAGCCGGCAGTTTACACGGTCGCATTTTACCGTGCACAAACTCCTTTTTGTGTGATAGGATTCCGCTATAAAGACTCAGAGGTGTGCTGCGCCCGAGGCGTCGGCGCCAAGGGGGGACCATGGGCTCCGCGAGCCGCGTTCGACAAACGGGGAACATTTTCGCAGGTGTGCGGAAGCCGCTTGCCGAGGGCAAGAGCGTCCTGTTTACGATCTTCGAGCAAGCCTCCGGCGTGTCGTTTCAGTTGCCGCTGGGTCTGCTAGCTGCTGTGCTGGCGTGCTGCTGTGTCTGCCCCGCTTTCGCGCAGAGCGCCCTGGTGGCCGACGATATCCCCGTCCTGCTGGCTGACCCGAGCGGCACGGTAACGGTCGCGATCGCACTTCGGAACACGGGCTCACAGCCGCTGGCGGTCCACCTGAGCACCACGGACTTCGTGCACCAGCCGGCGACCGGGGCGCCCTATCCCCTGGGCGCGGCATCGGTGTTCAGCGCAACGAACGAAGCCGACAAGGCAGTGCTGAACGGAGCTCCACTTCCTGCCGGCGGAGTGCTGAACGTGAAGCTGACCGTGTCCAAACTCTGGGAGGCCGGGGAGTCGACGGCCGCGATCCAGAACAACGACGAGGACATCCGCACGCGCAGCGGAGCGCCACAGGCACTGCTTCGCGAGGTCCATATTCCAGCGGCTTTCAACGTTCGGATCGACGCCGGGCCCACCGATCCGCCGGAGGTAAGCTTTTCGGCCTTGGGAAGCGGCGGCGGCAAACTGCTGGTCCGGCTTGTGAACGGCGATCCGATGTCGTATCGCTTCCGGTGGTCGCTGAGGCTGGGCAACGCGCTGAGAGTCTCGCCCAATCCATTTGTGGATCTTCCGGCCAACGGCAGCGCGTTCCTGGACTTTACTCCGGTCAGTCCGAAAGGGTCGGGAGTGCTGGGCTGGTTCTCGCAGCTGCTGGCGGCCGGCACGCTGAAGGACGAGATCGAGAGCGGCGATCTGCTTCTCGAACCGGTACTGGGCCAGGAGGCGATTCCGCCGCTGGCGGCGAAGGTGCTGCCGGTGTCGGCCCGCATACGGTTCTGGAGCGACGGCTTTCAGGAATTCGCCAATGTGATCTGCGTGTTCCTGCTGCTCACGGCGGGTGGCATCGCGTCGATCTGGGTGCATTGCGGGATGCCGAACACCACGCGGGCGCTCGCGGTGCAGCGGCGCCTCAATGCGCTCAGCCAGCAAATTGACGCTCTGGGCACCGACATACCCTCGCAGTGGCGCGTCCTGCTCGCATCGCACCCCAAACGCCTTTGCAGAAGCCTCTCCTCCATGTGGTGGGTGTTTCCCGCTTTCGCGGAACTGCTGGACCGCCTGGAGAACGACGTGACCATGGTGGAGGCCTGGGGCGCGATCGCATACGATGTCTCGATCGTCAAGCGCCAGATGCGACAGCAGCAGCAACAAGGGATTCCGCCCACGGTGCTGAGCTGGGTGGAGGATGCGTGCTCGCGAGCCCTGGCGCCGATCGAGACCGGACTCACCAACGCCGAAGAGCTTCAAAGTATGCGGGCGGACGTGAAGAGGGCGCGGAACTACCTGGCGTTGGTGGCGGACGGAACGCAGATCACCGACCTGGAGAAGGAAGTCTCGGATCGCGAAACCCGCATCCAGAGCTGCCTGCCGATTGTGGCGAAAGCGTGGCCGGACCAGTTCGGAAACCTGGTGGAGCAGGTGTCGAACTCGGTCGGCACGCCGATGGAGCCGGATCTGTACATCGACCGCGACACGCTGACGCTGAAGGTGAGCCTGTTGAACGAATTCCGTGAGCTGCGGGAGCGCGCCCAGGCCCTGGAACCGGCGGTCCTGGCGGCCGCGGCGGGAGGGGCGGTCACCGGCTCCGCTTCCGGAAGCGCGGTAACTCGCCTCGAGGCCCACCGCGAGCGGCTGTTTGCCTATCTGCGTCCGGACGCCCCCGAGTCCCTGCGCCTGGCGCGGCTGTTCGTCGGCGAAATGCGGCAGGATATTTACGAGCCAGCGCTGCTGGCCGAGATGCGGAAGACGCCGCCCGCGGTGGTGGCGAGGGCCCAGCCGGTCATCGCCGAGCCGGAAGCGCCGGTGCACTTTGCGCTGCGTTTCAACCGGGACCTGCTGAACGACGTGGCGGCCTGTCAGGAATGGGCCTGCACCTGGAACTTTGGCGACGGATCGCAGTGCGAAGCGGGCTGGGAGGTCTATCACAGCTTCAGCAAGGCCGGCCTGTACGATGTCTCGGTAGAGGTCGCCGACCTGGACGGCCAACCCGTGACGCAGGCGCCGATCCTGCAAAAAACTCAAGTGGGCCGCCTGATTGGGCCGATGCCCACCGCGGAGCGCATCCGGCGCGCGTGGCGCTGGAGCAAGCCCCACGCCGAGACCATGCTCGAAGCCAGCCGGCTGGCGCTGGTGCTTGCCGTAGCGGTCTTCGGACTTGTCACCACCGCCCGCCAGCAGGCCACCACGCTGACGACGCTGGAGGCCATCGGGGCCGTGTTCGCGCTCGGCTTTGGCGCCGATACGCTGAAGACTCTCATCACGGAGCGCCGCTCGTGAGCGGCGAAAGGAGCAGGGATGGCTGTTCTGAAGATCGGCAGCACGGGCCCGGACGTGACGGCTCTGCAGCAGGCTCTTTCGAAAGCGGGCTTCGATCCCGGCGGTAGCGACGGCAACTTCGGGCCGGGAACCCAGAGAGCTGTCCAGGCATTCCAGAGGAGCGCCGGGATCGCGCCCGACGGTACAGTGGGACCGCAGACGGCGGCGGCTCTCGGCCTCGGCGGTGCGCTGCCGCCTCAGCCGGCGCTGGCGATTCCCGCTGTCACGGCGGAGATGGTGGCCCGGATGTTCCCGTTGACGCCGGCGCGGAACATCGATGCCAATCTGCCCTCGGTCCTGGACGCGCTGGTTTCCGCTCAACTGGCGGACAAGCCGATGCTGTTGATGGCGCTGGGAACCATCCGGGCGGAGACGGAGAGTTTCGAGCCGGTCGCCGAGGGTGAATCGAACTTCAACACGTCTCCCGGCGGGCATCCGTTCGACCTGTACGACAACCGCAGCGACCTGGGGAACCTGGGTCCTCCGGACGGGGTGAACTTCAGAGGCCGCGGATTCGTCCAGTTGACCGGCCGGGCCAACTATCAGCAGCATGGGGAGGCGATCGGGTTGGGGAATCAGCTCATCACGAACCCGGATCTGGCCAGCGATCCCGAGACCGCGGCGAAGCTGCTGGCGAGCTTTCTGAAGAGCCGCGAGGACCACATCCGGGCCGCTCTCGCGCAGGGAGACCTGGCCGCCGCGCGACGCCTGGTGAATGGCGGCTCAAACGGGCTGGATCGCTTCACGGAGGCGTTCCACACCGGTCAGAGTGTGATACCGGATGAACTGGCCGCTGCCACTACTGGTTCTGTTTGACGAGCCGCTTCGTGCGGAGGCTGTTACAGCGAAAACGGCGCTTTTCACCCGGCGGCCATTTCATAGAGGATCCCCGTCGGAGGAGTCCATCTCCGCTAGTCCAGCGGTCTCTTTGAGGCCGGTCCAGCGATGGGATATGATTGTAAACTTGCTGGCAGCGCGACGGGAAAAACAGGCTGAAGCCTGCGCAACCACAACGCCGTTCGCCGCCACGAGCAGCTGTCCGGAGCGGGCTCCTTTGGGTAAGGTTGCCAATGAAACGAAGTGGCGTGTGCACCATCGTCGCCAAGAACTACCTGCCATACGCCCGTGTGTTGATGACTTCCGTCCAGAGGTGGTTTCCGGAGGCTGTGCGAATCGTAATCCTGGTCGACCGCGTAGACGGCTATTTCGAGCCCGCGGACGAACCTTTCGATTTGATTCTCTCAGAGGACTTGAACCTTCCGGAATCGCACTGGTTTCACTTCAAGTACTCGCTCCTCGAATTGAGCACGGCCGTTAAGCCGTATGCGCTCGAGGCCATATTCGAGCGCTACGGCTTGGACCGGCTGATCTATCTCGATCCGGACATCAAGGTTTACGGCTGCCTGGACCCTGTGTGCGCTGAGTTGGAGAGCTGCTCGATTCTGCTGACGCCCCACCTGACGGAGCTGATGGAGGACGATGGCTGCCGCCCGAGCGAACTGGATATTCTTCGTGCGGGCGCCTACAATCTTGGCTTCATTGCCCTGGCCTCATCGCACGAGACCCTGCGCTTTCTGAAGTGGTGGCAAACGAAGGTCTACGATCACTGTGTCGTGGACCTTCTGCGTGGTCTGTTTGTGGACCAGCGCTGGGTGGACCTCGTGCCTGGGCTGTTTCGGGGCGTCACCATCAGCCGCGAGCCCGGTTTCGACGTGGCGTACTGGAACATCAAACAGCGACCCATCGTGCGCACGCCGGGTGGCTACCAGGTGAATGGACGCCCGCTCTTCTTTTTCCATTTCAGCGGTTTCGATCCCAGCGATCCGGACCAACTGTCGCGCTTTCAAAACCGCGTCCGCCTGGCTGAGCTCGGCGACGTCCGTGAATTGGTCATGGAGTATCGCGACGATCTCCTGGCTCAGGGCTATTCACGGTCGAAGACGTGGCCGTATGCGTTTGGCAGTTTTGAAAACGGGCTTTCGGTTCCCGACATGGGCCGCTCCCTTCACCACGAGGCGCCCGAGGTCATGAGTCGAATCGAGAACCCGTTCTCCGAAGAAGGTTTCCGCGCTTTTCTGGAAGTGTGGAACCAGCCAATTGGCGATGTGGACGGCGAACCAGCTGGCGTCACCCGTCTTGCCTACAGGATTTATCGAACGAGAGCGGACGTACAGGCTGCCATGCCGGACATCCTGGGAGGCGACCTCATTCGGTTCATGGAATGGGTTCTGTCCTTCGGCTCGACGGAGCACGGTCTGCACGACGTTTTGCTGGCCCCAATCTCTAAGGCTCTTGAGGATGCCAGGGCAGGGAATGGCCGGAGCTCGCAGCCAGGCGCTCGAGGTTTGCCGCCTGCGGTGCGACAAGCTTTGGAGGAACTGCAGTCCAGCGGAGGGCCGTCCGAGCCTGGAGCAGAATCGAGCGACACCGCGACGCCAAGCGGAGCGAATGGCGGCAAGCCCCGGCTCCGCCTGAGTCGTCTGGCGCGCTCTCTGTACGAGTCCCGGCCGGATCTGCAGCGGGCTTTCCCGGATCCTTGTGGCCGCGACGCCGCAAGATTTCTGATGTGGTTTCTGACCTACGGGAGGCGAGAGTATCGTCTCGACGAGGCACTCCTGACTCCCCTCCGGCAGCAGTGGCAGGCCGTGTTGGACTCTCTCGACAGCGCTCCCGCCAGCGTTTGGTACAGGGCTGTCTTCCACGCCACGGACGCAGCGGTGCGGCTCAGGCGCTCCGTTGTGCAATGGCGGTCGAGAGGGCGATCCTTATCCCACACTTTCCGCGGCCGCTTGCGGCGCCGGCCGCCGGCAATATCCGATAGAAACGGCGGAAGGCCGGTACCGGCGCTGCCTGCCTCGGGCCTTGCGCCGGTCCCGGGCTCGATCGATTTCGGAGTCAACCTCGTCGGTTACCTGCGCTCGGAAATGGGTGTCGGTGAATCGTCTCGTTATGCGGCGCTGGCCATCAGGAAGGCGGGGATTCCCCTGCGGCTCCGAAGCGTCGATTCACGCCGCGGTCCGTATCGGACAACGGACGGCCGAGCGGGCGCGGAGGCGGAGACGTTCCCGCATTCGTTCAATCTGTTCTACGTGAACGCGGACCAGGCGCAGATCGTGATGGACCGGCTGGGACGGGACTTCACCAGGGACAAGTACAACATCGGTTTCTGGACGTGGGAGCTCGAGGACTTTCCGGACAGATGGCGCCCGTCGTTTGACTGCTACCAGGAGATCTGGACTCCGAGCGCCTTCTGCCAGGAGGCAATCGCCCGGAAATCGCCCATCCCGGTCATTCGCATTCCGTACGCGGTCGAGGTCGACGAGCCACGGCTGCTCGACCGGTCCTCCTTTGGCATTCCGGTCAAGCCGTTCACTTTTCTCACCACCTTCGACATGCTGAGCGTCTTCGAGCGCAAGAATCCGCTCGCGGTGATCGAGGCATTTGTGGATGCGTTCAGCGGCTCATCCGACTGTCACCTGGTGATCAAAATCAACCACGGCGGCCAGCGGCCTACGAATCTCGCGCGCCTTCGCGCCGCCGCCGCCGGCCATCCGGTCATGATTGTCGACCAGACCATGTCTCGTGACGAGGTGAACGCCCTCATGCTGGCCTGCGACTGTTTCGTGTCGCTGCATCGCTCGGAGGGTTTCGGCCTCGGCATCGCCGAAGCGATGTACCTGGGCAAGCCAGTGATCGTCACCGGCTATTCGGGGAACATGGACTTCACAAAGCCGGACAACTCCTTTCTGGTAGGCTACCGGCTATTCCCGGTCGGGCCCGGCTGCGATCCCTACGATCCGAACGGCAGGTGGGCCGATCCCAGCGTTGCCGAGGCTTCGGCGGCGATGAAGTTAGTACACGAAAACAGGGAGCTCCGCGAAGGCAGGGCACTCGCCGGCAGGAAATTCGTACGTGAGAATCTGTCGCCTGAGGCCGTCGGAGGCCTGATGAAGGAGCGCATGGAACTCCTCTCGGCGCGCTCATCGCAACGGGAACTGTACCCGCCATCTCCGGCTGGAGATGCCGTTGGTCTGCGCTGACCGGCGGACGGGTTAGCCGTCCCTACAGCCAGCTTCCGCGCTCACCCAGGCTGTCGATGACTTGCGAAAGCCGCTCGGCCCCGTTTTCCCAGTTGAGTTGGAGCGCTCGCTCGGCGGACTTGGAATCGCCGCGCGCGATCGCCTCGATGAT
>CAZBQQ010000125.1:0-5809 GCA_964493965.1 uncultured Solibacteraceae bacterium | reverse complement strand
ATGCTGTACAGCTCGCGCGAGTCCTCTTTGGTCAGCGGGGCCACCAGCATCCGCTGTTTGCTCCCGGTGCCGGCTCCGTTGACCAGTCCTTCGCGTTGAAGCAACTGCAGCGCGCCGCGGACCGGCGTCCGGCTGACGCCCAGCCGCTCGGCCAGCTCCGTCTCGATGATCCTGCTGCCTGGAGACAACTGGCCGGAGACGATCATCTCGCGCAACCGCTCGAACGCCAGCGTCAGGCTGTCTCCGCGATTGGGCTGACCGTCCCGGCGCGCCACCTCATTCGAAACTGCGGGATCCCTATGTTTCGTTGTCACGACTCCACCTAGATATAACACCCTGGCTCGGTGCGGTGTCGCCCCGCTCCCAAAAAAATGCCCGCGCTCCCCAGGATCCCCGTGGGACGGGATCCCGCGGAGCGCGGGCGTCGCGAAGCGGCTCGAGTTCTGGTTAGAACTGGATGTTCGCCCGCAGTTCGATCTGCCGAGCGCCGCAGCTTGGCGTGCCTGCGGCACAAGAGGAACCCGTGGCCATCACGCCGGTTCCGAAACTGGACGATTGGACGTTGTTCTGGCTGCTCAGATTTCCGCGCCAGCCGAACGTCGGATGGTTGAAGACGTTGAGGAACTCCGCCTGCACGGACAGGCGAACCCTTTCCGAAATGGCGACGTACTTGGAAAGGGACGCATCGTCGAAGGTCTGATGCGGCCCATAGAGGTAGAAGATCTGGCCAATGGTGCCCGGGGTCGTGTTGGGAACGATGTAAGTGGACTTGCCGCTGCCCAGGAACTGGGAACCCAGCATGTTGACGTAGGAGGCACCGGGGACGTAGGACACGCCGGACGTCTTCTGCAAGTCCTTGGCAGTGACTCCGTTGAGAACCACCCCGCCGTCACCATAGTCGTTGAAGGTCTGGTAGCCGCCCAGAATGGGTGCGGGCTTGCCGGTCTGGAAGGTGAGGATATTGCCCACCGTCCATCCGCCGAAAACGTGGTTGACGATTCCGCCCTGATTGAGCCAGCGGCGGCCCTTTCCGAACGGCAGGTCCACCGTCGCCGCCATATGGACGACGTGGCGGGTGTCGAACAGCGTGGGGCCGTAGTTCAGGTTCAGATCGCGGACCGTGTATTGCGAGGACGCCGCTTCCCAGTCGTTCGGCGAGGAGACGCCCAGCGTGTGACTCCAGGTGTAGTTGGCGTCGAACTGGACGCCGTGCCACTGCCTCTGGCGCAGGTCGATCTGGAGGGCGTGGTAGTTCGAATAGCCAACCGAATCCATGTACTGGACCTGCATCCCCGCCGAGTAGGGATTTGCCTGGAAGTAGTTGATGGGATAACCGGCCCCTGCCCCGGTGAACCCTGCATTGGTGGCGCAGGGCGTAAACCCGGACCCGACCAGGTTGCAGAAATACGGCACCGGGCCGCCGATGCCGGCCAGAATGTTGGCCATGGCGCCGGCCTGTCCCGTGTTCAGGAGGTTGATGAAGTTCTCGGCGCCGTAGTCTGAGAACGGCACCCCGGAGCCCCCGGCGTCTTCGCCTTTGAAGGCGGCATCGAACAGGGGCGTAGCCACCTGGCCCGCATAGCCGTTGTTGGCAAACGACGTGACGCCGTGTTGTTTGTTGATCGCCAGATTCTGCTGGGCGGCCTTGAACTGCGGCAGGAATCCGTTTCCGCTTTGGAAGATGTTCACCTCGTTTGTGTTCTTCGAAAGCCACAGGTTGCGAGAGCGGCTGCCGTTGTAGCGGACCTCCAGCACTCGCGACGCCCCGAGCTCACGCTGAATGCCGATGTTCCACGACTGCGTGTAGGGCTGCGAGATCTTCGGATTCATGCCGTTCACGATGTTGCCGTTGTAGTTCAGGGACGTGAAGGTGTACTCCGACAGGGGTGCGCTGACTTCGTAAGTGGCATGCGGCGAGTAAGTGAAGGGCGGCAGCGCGCTGCCGAGCGAAAGCGAGCCGGGCGCGAACGTTCCGGCCACTCCCGTCGTGTTCGCGGCCAGGGAGTACTGCTGGAAGTAGAGAGCCCCGTAGTCGGTGGCCTGATTCCAGAAGTACTGTTGAGGCTCAGTGAAGCGGCGCATTGAGAAACCGCCTCGAATAACCGTGCCGCCGCCTGCCAGTTTGGCGAGAGCGCCGTCCTTGAAGTCCGGCCTCCAGGCGAAACCGGCCATCGGCTGCGGCGAGACATTCCAGCCGTCGTAGGCGTGGGAACGCGCCACGATGGTCGGGTTCATGTTCCCAGGCAGGTTGCCAGGCTGGAACAGATTGCCGACTCCGGAGGGACCATAAATGTCCGAAGGCGTGGCGCTGTGATAGGCGCCGCTGAGGTCATGGTTGTCTCCCGTGAAGTCCCAACGCAGCCCGAGGTTGATGGTCAAACTTGGAGACACGCGCCAGGAATCCTGAGCGAACAAACCCCAGGCCCGGACCAATTCGTTGAGGTTGTAAGTGCTGCCCGGAACCTGGAGGTACTTTTTCGTCTTCGGATCGAGGCCGTACTGGCCTCCGGCGTCGTGAATGCGGCCGGTCAGGACCGCATAGAGCTGCTGGGCCTGGGCCAGCGCGTTCGAATCGGCGAAGGGGATGGTGCCGGAAGCGCCGTTGGTGAAAGCTCCCAGAGCCGGATCGCCATTGGCCAGTCCAAGGTTGTAGTTGGTGATTCCCGCAGGAGCGTTCCAGTACATATCGTGCTCCTGGTAGCCGGAGAAGCCGAACTTCAACTGGTGCTTGTCGCGTACCCACGACACCGAGTCGGAGATGGTGATCACGGGGTAGTAATTGGAGATGGGCAGGTTATATTGCTGCCCGGACATGTTGCCGCCGTACGGGTAGTCGACGTTGTTGAAGTTCCAGCCCACTGTCCCGATGGAGCTGTTCCAGATCGGCGGGCCCTGGTTCAATGGGTTCCAGACCGCGTTGTAAAGGAACCCCACCTTGAACTGGTTCACCACGGTCGGGGAAGCAGTGTAGTCGACACCAAGCGAGAAGGTAGCGGCATTGCTCTTGTAGCCGGCAGTCTGATTGGCGAAGTCCGGTCCCGGGAACATCGGTTGCCCGGAGGTCGGCTGAAGGTTCCGGCGCTGATTGAAGCTGGCGTGGAACCGCAGGTTTTCGGTGGCGTGGTAGTCGAGGCTGCCGGCCGGGTAGTAGTTGGTGTTCGGGGAAGGCAGGAGCCAGTTGATGAACTGGAGATTGGGATCGGGGGAAGCTGAAACGGAGCCGGATTGCAGTGACTTGTTGATCGCGGCGAATTCCGAAGCGATGGTGGAATTGACCGTAGAGGGCAGGGCCGAGCTGAAGTTCCGGGCCAGGGTGAGCACATTCACCGAGTGGGCTGCGCCGTCGGTCCCGGTGTAGGCGAAGTTCCCTGCCTGGGCCGACGCCGTGACCAACATGTTCGAGGCCAGATTGCTGCCCGGTTGCTTCGACATGCCAAAGCTGCCGAAGAAGAACAGCTTGTTCTTCAGGATGGGACCGCCGACGCTGCCACCGAAATCGTTCAGGATGAGCGGCGCCAGCGGGGTGCCGGTTTGATTGTTGGCCCAGGTGTTGGCGTTCAGGGCGGAGTTCCGGAAGTCCTCATAGAGCAGCCCATGGAAGGTGTTCGTGCCGCTCTTGGTGATGAAGTTGATCTGCATGGTGGCCTGGCCAAAGCCCTGGTCCATGTCGAGCTGGTCGGTCTGCACCGTCATCTCCTCGATGTTCTCGATACGAGGAGAGATAGAAGGCGTTGAGTTGCCGGTGAACTTCATGCGGCTGGGGCTGGCGATCACGCCGTCGACGTTGTTGCCCTGTGCGACCGAGGAGCCGCCGTTCCAGGAGCCGTTGGTGCCGTTGCCGGTGTAGCCCGGCGCCAACCGCGATAACTGGGTGAGGTCGCGTCCGCCCAGCGGCAGGTTCTCAATCTGCTTCAGATCGAGGGTACTGCCGATCATGTTCGAAGACACCTCCAGGACCGGGGCGGCGCTGGCAGACACTTCCACCACCGTGGTCGTCGTTCCCAGCTTCAACTGGACTACGACGTCGGTCACGCGAGCGACCTCGACGACGACGGACTCGACGACCGCTTTCGAGAAACCTTCTTTGGTGACGGTCAGGGCGTAGGTTCCCGAATCCAAGCCAACGAATCGGTACGTACCGCTCTCCTGGCTGGTGGCGGTACGAAGGTCGTTGGTGGCTACTTTACGGAGATCCAGCCTGGCGCCTGGGATCATTGCCCCAGCCGGATCGGTCACGGTAATGCTCACGGCGCCCTCGGTGGATTGTGCCCACATAAGGGGAGCAGCAACGGAGAACACGGCCACGCAAACGGCTAACAGCCGCAGCGAAATCAGAGAGCAGCATCTGAACATCGAGATCACCTCCACAGCAGAGCGAGAGCCGCGACACGGGTTTTGGCCCGCGGCGCAGGCGACGGGAGCGGCGTTGTAAGCGCGTACAACTCGAGTCATTATCTGCAGGATTGTATACGATGTAGTATGCAATGTCAAGGCTCAATTTTGGATGCCCTACCAATCGTCGCTGGTGTAAGCTGACTGTGATGACTTCGCACTCCGGGATGACGCGGCGAAAAGTGCTGGCGAGCGCATCTGGCACAGTGTTTGCCGCTGGTCTGCGGTCGCTGTTTGGGCTGCCTCCGGCCAACCCGGTGAGGTTCGTGGATGTCGCCACCCAAGCCGGAATCACCTTCCATCATGAAAACGCTGCCAGCAGCGAGAAGTACCTGGTCGAGACCATGGGATCCGGTTGTGCCTGGATCGATTACGACCTGAATGGCCTGTTTGACCTGTACCTGGTGAACGGCGCCGCCACGCAGGTGGTCCAGCCCGCAAAGCCGCCGCGCGGGGCTCTGTACCGCAACAATGGAGACGGCACGTTCACCGACGTCACGGAGAAGGCGGGGGTAGCCGCCGAAGGGCTGTTCGGGATGGGCGTGGCCGTGGGTGATTATGACAACGACGGCTTCCCCGATCTTCTGGTCCTCGGATACGGAAGGTGCATCCTGTACCACAACAACGGGGACGGCACCTTCAGCGATGTGACAGCCCGCGCCGGAGTGGCCAACGCCGGCAGGTGGGCATCGAGCGCCGCCTGGTTCGACTACGACAACGACGGCAGGCTCGACCTGGTGATCGCCAACTACGTAGACTGGGCGCCGGACCGAAACTACTACTGCGGCGGACGGGGAATGGGCATGCGCAGCTACTGCCACCCCGACGATTACCACGGCGTCGCCCCGACCCTGTATCACAACAATGGCGACGGCACCTTTACCGACGTCAGCAAGCCTGCCGGCCTGGCCGGGAGCCCCTCGAACGGCTTGGGCATCGTCACGTTTGACTACGATGACGACGGCTGGCAGGATATTTTCATCGCTAACGACGCCCTGCCGAACACGCTCTTCCACAACAACCGCGACGGGACGTTCACCGAGGTGGGCTACGAGGCCGGGGTCGCCGTCGGCGAGGATGGCGTTGCCGAATCCGGCATGGGAACGGATGCCGCCGACGCCACGGGCAGCGGGCGGATGGATCTGATGGTGATGCACCTCGATCAGCAACACGCACGGTTCTACCGCAACCTCGGCCGCGGAGCGTTCGAAGACGCCACGGCGGCCGCGAAGCTCTCCTACGCCACGTTCCGGTCGAGCGTGTTTGGCGCGCGGTTCATGGACTATGACAATGACGGCCGGCAGGACATCTTCATGGCGACCGGCCACGTGCTCGACAACATCGAGCGCTACCACGCCGGGGTGAGCTACCCCGAGCCCAAGCTGATGTTCCGCAACCTCGGCAACGGTACATTCAC
>CAZBQQ010000124.1:0-16867 GCA_964493965.1 uncultured Solibacteraceae bacterium | reverse complement strand
CCACGGACTCACCGCCGAACAGATCACCCTCGCCTACGAGTCCGAGGAGCAGTTCGCCGCCCTCCGCGAAGAATACTTCGCCGATTACCAGCCCCAAACCCGCTCCCGCTTCGACCTCGTCGATCAACTGGTCATCACCCGCTGGCGCCTCAACCGCGTCATCGCCCTCCAGACCGCCCTCATGGACAATGAGATGATTCGCCAGCAACCCGAAATCCGCGCCGTCTTCGAGGTCTGCAACAACGAGACCCAGGCCGCCCTCGCCTACCAGCACCTGATAGACGATGGCGGAGCCCTCGAGAGCTTCAACCGCCACGAAACCCGCCTCAGCGCCGAGTTCCGCCGCACCATGAAACTCCTCGACGCCCAACTCAAAAATCAGAGATTTCACCATGAACCCAGCGACGCACAACCCCCGCGCGCTGATGAGGATAAGGACGCCGCCGTGCCCCCGCCATCCCACATCGACCCTCCACCATCGACCGCCCCTGCGGAAGATCCCGCTGGACCGGCTGCTTTTCCGACGGGCGACGGGCGACGAGCGACGAGCGGCGCGCCCCCGGCGCGCCCAACCGACGAGCGTGCTAAGTTGTGAACAATGGCACCGCCACTGGGAAACCCATTTCAGGACTCTCTAAGGTTCGAGCGGCGCGTCCCGCCATGCGCCATCGTCATCTTCGGCGCCAACGGCGATCTCACCCGCCGCAAGCTGCTGCCCGCGCTCTACAGCCTCGCCTCTGAGCGCCGCCTGCCACCCGGCTTCGCGCTGATCGGCACCTCGCGCTCGCCCCTCACCGACGACCAGTTCCGCGACAAAATGCACGCCGCGCTAACCGAATTCCCCAGCGAGGACCCGCTCGACGAAGAGATCTGGAAATCCTTCGCCAACACCCTCTTCTACGTCGCCGGCGACACGGCCGATCCCGATCTCTACAAGCGCATCGGGGAGAAGCTGGCCGAGGTCGAGAAGCGCTTCGAGACCGAAGGCAACGTCCTCTTCTACCTCTCCCTCCAGCCCAGCCAGTACGAGCGCGCCGCCGAGGGCATCGGAGCGGCCGGCCTCGCACACGGCAACGGCTGGCGGCGTCTGGTGATCGAAAAGCCCTTCGGCCACAACCTCGCCACCGCCATCGAGCTGAACCAGGCGCTCGGCCGCGTCTTCCCCGAGCCCAGCATCTACAGAATCGATCACTACCTCGGCAAAGAAACCGTCCAGAACATCTTCGCCTTTCGATTTGCGAACGGAATCTTCGAGCCCATCTGGAATCGCCGCTACATAAGCCAGGTCCAGATCACCGCCGCCGAATCCATCGGTGTCGAAGGCCGAGGAGCCTACTACGAGGAAGCCGGCGCCCTCCGCGACATGATTCAGAACCACCTCCTGCAAGTTCTCTCGACGATCGGAATGGAGCCGCCTGCCGTCTACGAGGCCAACGCCGTGCGCGACGAGCGCGCCAAGCTGCTCCGCTCCGTGCGCATCATGAAGCCCGACGAAGTCGCCACCAACGCCGTCCCCGGCCAGTACGGCCCCGCGCGAATCGGTGGCGCCGACGTCCCCGGCTTTCGCCAGGAGCCCGGCGTCAAGCCGGATTCCCAGACCGTGACCTACGCCGCCGTAACTCTGTACGTCGAGAACTGGCGCTGGGCCGGCGTGCCCTTCTACCTGAGGACCGGGAAGCGCCTGCCGCGCCAGGTGACCGACATCGCCATCCACTTCAACGCCGCCCCGCACGCCGTGTTCAGCGGCGGCCAAAACGGCACGCCCATCGACCCCGACCTGCTCATCATCCGCATCCAACCCGAGGAAGGCCTCTCCCTGCGCTTCGTCTCCAAGCAGCCGGGCGAGGGCATGCGCCTCCGTCCGGTCTCCATGGATTTCGATTACGGAGCCAGCTTCGGAGCCCGCGAGCCGAGCGCCTACGAGACCCTCCTGCTCGATGCCATGCTCGGCGATTCCACGCTCTACATCCGCCAGGACGCGGTCGAAGCCAGCTGGACCATCGTCGAGCCGCTCCTCGTATCCTGGGGCGCCCAGAAATTCGAATATCCGAACTACGCCGCCGGCTCCTGGGGGCCAAAAGCCGCGGACGAAATGCTCGCCCGCCACGGCCACGCCTGGAGGAATCCGTGACCGCCGTCGTGACGCCCGAAAAGATTCTGAAGGACCTGCACTCGCTCTGGGCCTCCCTGGGCAAGGAGTCCGCCCCAATCGAGAGCCATGGCGTCCTGCGGGCTTGCGCCATGACCGTGATCGTCCTGGCCGATGACGACGCCGCCGCCGCCGCGGCTGACCGAGCCGCGACCGCAAGGGAGCGGTCCGTCGCGGAGACCCTGGGCCAGGTCATGCAGGAACATCCCCACCGCGCCATCATCGTGCGCGTGCGCGCCGGCTCCGAGCCGTTTCTCGATTGCAACGTGACCGCGCAGTGCTGGAGACCCTTCGGCCGCCAGCAACAGATCTGCTGCGAGCAGGTCGAAATGACCGCCGCCGAAGCGAGCCTCCCGGATGCCGAACCGGTCCTGCTCGCGATCACCGCGCCCGATCTTCCAGTGGCCGTCTGGTGCCGCAGCCCGCGCCTCTCCGATCTGCCGGCCCTGGCGAAGCTGTACGCCCGGGCGGACCGCCTCATCGTCGATTCGCGCGATGTCCCCGATCCCCGCGCGGCGCTGACCGCCCTGGCGCGCGTGGCCGCCGCGACGCGTGGCCGCCTGAGCGATCTGGCCTGGACCAGCGTAACCCGCTGGCGCGAAATCGTAGCCGAGATCTTCGAAGACCCCGTCCGCCGCGAGTCGCTCCCGAATCTGAAGCGAGTGCGCGTGCTGCATTCGCCCGGCCCCGCCCCCGCCACGGCATACTACCTGGCCGGCTGGATCCAGGCCGCGCTGAACCGAGCAGACGTGGAGGTGGCATTCGAAGCCGTCGCCCCTATCGGAGGCGGCATCGAGGGCATCGTGCTCGAGTCCGCCACGGAGTCCATCTCCATCCGGCGCGCCGTCGGTACGGCTATACTGATCGAGATCGGTTCGCTCAAGAACTGCACCAGCGCGCCACGGCTGAGCGAGGCCGAGTTGCTCGGAACCGAACTGGCCATCACCGGCCGGGACCCGGTCTTCGAGCAAACCCTGCCCGCGGCCGCGCGCCTGGCGGAGGCGCCTCATGGCAGTTGAGTGGCACTCGTTTCCCGAAGTGAAAGCCGCCGCCGAAGCCTGCGCGGCATACATTGCCGAGCAGATCGAGGACGCGGTTGGCGGGCGCGGCTACGCGACCATCGCGATCTCCGGCGGCACCTCGCCCAAACCGATGTTCGCCCGCATGGCGGCCATGAAGCTGCCCTGGGACCGTATCCATTTCTTCTGGGTGGATGAGCGCGCCGTCCCGCCCAACGACCCCGAGAGCAACTACAAAATGGCCGCCGAGACCCTGCTCGTCCCCGCGCACGTGCCGCAACAGAACATACACCGCATGCGCGGCGAGCTGGTGGCGGAGGCCGCGGCGAAGGCCTACGCGCAGCACCTCCGCGAGTTCTTCGGCCTCAATTCCGGCGAGATGCCGGAGTTCGATGTGGTTCACCGGGGCATGGGCCCCGATGGCCACACCGCGAGCCTCTTCCCCGGCCAGCCTCTCATCGAGGACCGCCAGGGCCTCGCCTCCGGCGTCTATGTCGAAAAGATGTCGATGTGGCGCATCACTTTGTTGCCCGGCCCGCTGTTGGCCGCGCGGACCACGGCCGTGCTGGCCACCGGCGCCGACAAGGCCGCCGCCCTGCGCAGCGTCTTCAACGAGCCCTACGACCCGGTGTTGTATCCGTCTCAGCTCGGCATGCGCGAAGGCCGCCCGATGGTCTGGTTCCTCGACCGTGTTGCGGACCGGCTGCTGGAAGGCGCGGAAGCGGCGGGCTGAGCGATGCTGGCACATCTCCTCCTCGCGGCCGCCCTGGCGTCCGCACCGTTCGTCGAGCGCGCCGGAACGAAGCTGACCCTCGACGGCGCCCCCTTCCGTTACAGCGGCCCGAACATCGAGTGGCTCGGCCTCGAAGGCTACGGTCCGCACGACCCCATGGGCCCGCGCTTTCCCAGCCGCGTCGAGATCGACGACGCCTTCGCCACCGCGGCCGAGATGGGCGCCAGAGTCGTCCGCTCCCAAACCATGGGCGACACCATCGGCTGCGCCCTATGCATCGAGCCCGAGCAAGGCAAGTTCAACGACGCGGCGTTTCAGTCCTCCGACTACGCGCTGGTCGCAGCGAAGCGCCACGGCATGAAGCTGATCATCCCGCTGGTGGGCGACTGCGCCACCTGCGCCGGAGGCGGCATCGGACAGTACCTGGCCTGGGCAAAGAAGACGAAGTTCCAGGACTTCTTCATCGACCCGGCTATCATCGCGGCCTACGAGAAGCACATCGACGCCGTGCTGAACCACGTGAACGCCCTGACCGGCGTGAAGTACAAGGACGACCCGGCCATCCTCGCCTGGGAGAACTGCAACATGTGCGGCATCGTCACGGTGCTGATGGGAAGCCGCCCCGAAGCGCTCGCACAAGTGTCCGACTGGGTCGAGACCATCGGAGCACACATCAAGCAGACCGATCCGCACCACCTCTACCTGGACACCACGGGCATCTTCCGAGCCTGGCCGAAGGTCATCGACAACAAGAGCACGGACCTGGTGACCTTCGAGTATTACCCCCACTGGGACGCGCTGCTCGGCGCCGGAAAGACGACCACCGCGGAGACCTTCACGCGCGACGCCGCCTCCGTCACCGGCCACGGCAAGGCCTACATCGTGAACGAATTCGGATGGGACCGCACCGACTGGGAAACAACATCCGACCTGGAAAATGTTCTGGAGACCCTGGCCCTCGATCCCAACGTCTCCGGCGACAACTTCTGGGCCCTGGAGGCCCACCTCGACAACTTCGGCTTCCAGTCCATCCCCGCCGACGCCGCCGATCCGGTCTTCGCGGAGAAAGGCGAGTGCGGTGAGTGGTGGGCCCTCTACTATCCCGGCATCAAGACAAGGGTGAACACCGCCGAGGACATGGCCGCGAGAGCCCAGCAACTGAGGACGCACGCCTACGCCATGGCCGCGATTCCGTTGCCCAAGCACATGACGCCGCCCCCGCCCGTCATCACCTCAACAGTGCTGGCGGGTCTGGTTGTGTGGCGAGGCTCCGCCGGAGCCGTGCGCTACTCAATCGAGAAAAGGTTCATGGGCCAGGATTGGAAGACCATCTGCGACAAGTGCGCCACCGACACCGACGACCCGTGGGCCGATCCCCACCCATCGCTGATGGGCGCCCAGTATCGAGTGATCGCCTGGAACGCCGACGGACTCCCCAGCCCCCCCTCGGAACCCCGTTGACCTCCGTTACCGAGCCGCGACCGCCAGGGAGCGGTCCGCTAACTCACGCTCGCCAGTTCGTAGAAGTAGTCCACAAACGAAAGCGCCGCGCCGTCGAAGCCCTGCACCTTCGGATTCGCCGATTCGATGATGTAATACTCGTTGGGCGCGTGCGCGCCGTCGCCGTGCCCCAAGCCGAAATGCCCCGCCGGCAGCCGCAGCGGCTCGCCGGTGAAGACAAATCCAGGCCACGACCCCGCCGAGCGCGGCCACAGCAAAGGATCGATCCCGCCCCGTCGATAGACCGCGGTCTCCGCCCGGATCAACGCGCTCGCCGCCGGTGTGCTCGTGGGATCGTAGCCGCCCGTCATGTGGACTTCGATATCTCCGAACCCGCGCTTCTTCAGATGCGCCGTCAGCGCTGCGAGCGCCCCGGCCGCCGTCATGTCCGGCACCAGCCGCAGGTCGAGCTTCGCGACGGCCCGGTGCGGAAGGATGGTCTTCCCGCCCGGCCCCGTGTAGCCGCCCACCAGGCCCTCGATATTGACCGTGGGCCGCGAAACCAGAAGCTCCAGCGCCTCGCGCCAGCTCACGTCGTGCACCCAGTGCGTCAAGCCGTACTGCTTCATCACGGCCTGCTCGTCCAGGCGCGCGGCCGCGGCCGCGATCATGGCCTTCTCTTCCGCCGAGATGGGCCGCGCGCGATCCGCGAATCCCTCGATCGCGGGATCGTTGCCATCCTCCGACACCAGCGTGTGCAGCGCCTGAACCAGGTGCCACGCCGGACTGTCCACGCGCGCCTTGTTGCTGGAGTGTATGTCGTGACTCGGCCCGCGTCCCCACCGTTCGCCGCTCGACACCAGCTCCAGTTCGATGACGCCCTTGGCGCCCAGGTCCATCGTCACCTGGCCGTCCAGATCCTGCGCCGCGCTCGGCATAAAGATCCCCGTAGTGCGCGCCAGCGCGGCCTGCACCTCCGGCTGATGTACGATCTGCGGGAAGTGCGGCGAGCCGATTTCCTCCTCGCCCTCCGCCACCAGCACCAGGTTCACCGGAGGCTTTCGGCCCGCGCCCCGCAGTGCGTGCAGCGCGGCCAGCACCGCGGATTCCGGACCTTTCTGATTGACCGCCCCGCGTCCCACCACGACCTTCCCCACGCCGGGCTTGGCCACCAGTGCCGCGGCCCACGGAGGAGACGACCACTCCGCCGGGTCCACCTGCTTCACGTCGTACATGAAGTAGAGGCCCACCGTGCGCGGAGCGCCCGCGTCGAGCGTGGCGAAGATGCCCGGCTGCCCGTCGGTAGGGATCTTGGAGACGCGGTCGAATCCCGCCTCCCGAAGCAGGCGCATGGTGAGCTCACAGCCCTCATCGACGCCCCTGTTTTCGGCCGCGATCGACGGCTGGCGTATCCACTCCTGCAACCGCCCCACCGCTTCGCCGTGCCGTTTCTCGATCTCGCTGCGAATGGCCCCGCGCTCCGGGGCCTCGGCCCAAAGCAACCCCGCCCCAGCCACGCACAGAAACGCGCGCCGGTCCAGCGCACCACTAGAACCGTCCATTTGTGCCCCCAGTCCGTGCTGTCTGTCCCGGCGTGCCCCCGCGTGCCCCCCGTGGCCCCGCGGCCCCCGCGTGCCTCCCCGTTACCGAGCCGCGACCGCGAGGAAGCGGACCTACTCCTTCGTCTCTGCCGCATCCTGCGACTGCTTCTTAGCGCCGGCGGCCATCGCGCCGCGCACCGCCGCCTCTGCATCCGCCTCCGGAATCGTGAGCGAGATCTTGGCCGTGTTGCCCTCCGAGCCGATCTTCAGCTTCTGCAGCATCGCCCCCATCTGCGCGTTGCCCTTCTGGCCCGCCGCCATGCTGCTGAAGAATTGAAGCGCGGAAACCAGCCCCGCGGCGTCCTCCGGCGTGTGCGTTACCGCCTGCACCCAGATCACGATCTCGCTGCCGAACTTCACGCCCAGGGCTGCCTGTTCGATCGACTCCATCACTTTGCCCGCCGCCCCCGGGTTTGCGCCCTGCGGCGAGAATGCCGACGGAGCCGCGTGCACCACCATCCAGATATCGTTCGCCTTCGACACCTCGCTGGCCTTCGCCGCGATCGCCTCACCCAGGCCCGCGCCCTCCCCGCGCCGGTCCACAAACGCGCGCACGGCGGCTTCGTCACCGCCCACGATGAGCGTAGGGTCCATCACGGCCACGGCCGAGAAGCCACCCTTCTGTCCAGACCGCACCATGATCTGGACGCCCTTGTAATCGGCGCCCTTCATCCCGCCCATCGCGGCCAACTGCGCCAGCTTGGCCACGTCGAACTTGCCGCGCATCAGGAAAAGTGTGTTCGGATTCTGCTTCGCCGGCGCGGCGATGAGTATCTCGTCCAGGTCGCGCATGGGGTCGAATCCCGCCTGGTCGGAGAACGCCTTGACCTCCGGATGGCCGGCCCCGGTCGCCTGCGCCATCACCATCTTTCCGAAATCCGAGGCCAGTATCTGCCTGATGTTAATCCCGACCAGCGCCTCCGAGTCCGCCGGGGCCAGTCGCAGCAGGCTCGAATCCGCCGCCGGCGCCGCCGGAATCAACAAGGCACAACTCAGAAGGGCAATCAACGTACAAGTTCGCATATGCGGATTATACAGGCATCGGCGTCTCATTTGGCCCCCTTGGTCCAGAGCGCTTCGAGCTGCGACTCGCTCAGCGTCATCCCGAGCTTCACCACGCTGCCCTGGGCCGCCACATCCGCTTGCGTCTGCGCGATCGCGCCGGCCAGGAACCTCAGCACCGTCGCCAGCTTCGAGGCGTCCTCCGCGCTGGCCGCCGTCAGCTCGGCCGAGAGCCTCACCGAGTCGCCGAAGGTCACGCCTCCGCTCGCCTTCTGCACCGAGCGCAGCACTTCTCCCTTGACCGCATCGCCGGCGCCCCCGCTGGGCAGGTCCTGCAACAGTTCGGAGATGGGCAGGGCGGAAACGAACCACAGGGCGTGGTCTTTGCTGACCTCGCTCACCCGCGCGGCGATCTCCGCCGCCGGCCCGGCGCTCTTGTCCCGCCGGTCCACCACCGCGCGCACGCTCGGCGGGTCGCCCATCGCCACCATCGAGGGGCTTAGGAACGCCAGCCACGCATCGGAGCTCACCAGCACCTGCGCGCCGTGGTATGTCGCGACGCCAGCTCCGGCGGCCGCGGCCGCATCCAGAATCCGCCCGGTGTCGAACCGCCCGCGCGCCAGCATCAGCCTGCGCTCGCCGGCATCGGTCTTCGCCACCAGGATCTGGTCCACGCTCTCCCGAGGATCGAAGCCGCTGGCTTTCACGAACGCGTCGTACTGCGGGTCCTGCGCCTCCGAAAGCTGCGCCAGCGCGAACTTGCCGAAGGGCGTGTCCTTCACTTTCGAGACGTCGATCCCCGCCAGAATCCGCGCCTCCGGCATGACGAGCCGCAGCAGCTCCGGATCAGCCGCGAATGCCGCGGCCGCGAACAGAAAGCCGATCGCCAGCTTCTTCATGGGCGCTCCCTTCCAGCGCGCGATACTTGCGCAAGAGTTCGTAGAGTATCACGCCGCCCGCCGTCGCCACGTTCAGCGAATGTTTGGCGCCCAGCATGGGGATCCGGACCGAGCAATCCGCCGCCGCGATCAGCTCCGGCCGTATGCCCTCCACCTCGTGCCCGAACACGACGCACACTGGAAACCGCGGCCTCCAGTCGAAAAGATCCACCGAATGCAAACTGGTTTCGACCGCCGCGATCTCGTATCCCCGTGCGCGCAACCCGAGGGCGAAGGGCAGGGGATCCCAGGCGTATTCCCAAGCGACCCGCTCTTCCGCCCCCAGCGCGGTTTTGGCGATCGCGCGCTGCGGAGGCCGCCCCGTGATGCCAGAAAGATAAAGCCGCTCGATAGCCGTCCCATCCGCTGTGCGGAAGAACGCGCCGACGTTGTACGCGCTGCGAACATTGTCCAGCAGCACCGCCACCGGCAGCCGTATGCCCTCATACGCCGCCCCGAGCGGAGTAGCCTGATACGGAAGTCGCTCCGCCTTATCCGTGTTCATCCGTATTCGTCCGTGGCCCTAAATGCTCGCTTTAGCCCTACCATAGATTTTATGACCCTTCTCGACGGCGAGCACCTGACCATCGAACAAGTCGTCTCCATAGCGAGCGCCGGATCGCCCGTCGGCCTCGCGCCCGAAGCCGTCGCCAAAATGGATCTGTCCCGAGCCGTGGTCGAGCGCCTCGCCGCCGGAGACGCGCCCGTCTACGCGGTCAATACCGGAGTCGGCAAGCTCTCCGACATAAGAATCCCCACCGGCGACCTCGAGCAATTGCAGCGCAACGTAGTCCGTTCGCACTGCTGCGGAGTGGGCGCGCCGCTCCGCCGAGCCGAAGTCCGCGCCATGATGCTCATCCGCGCCAACGTCCTGGCCAAAGGACTCTCGGGCATTCGCCCCGTGGTGGCCGAGCGCCTCTGCCAGATGCTCGTCCGCGGCGTCACGCCTACCGTGCCCTCGCGCGGCAGCGTGGGCGCGAGCGGAGACCTGGCGCCCCTGGCGCACATGGCGCTGGTCCTGATCGGCGAAGGCCAAGCCGAGTTCGAAGGCGCGCGCATGCCGGGCGGGGAAGCGCTCCGCCGCGCCGGAATCGAGCCCCTCACGCTGGCCTCCAAGGAAGGCATCTCGCTGGTCAACGGCACGCAAGCCATGCTCTCGCTGGGCTGCCTGGAGCTGATCGCCGCCGAGCGCCTCGCCGACGCCGCCGACGTCGTCTGCGCCATGACCACCGACGCCCAGCGCGGCACCCCGCGCGCCTTCCACGAGGCCATCCAGCGCGCCCGCCCGCATCCCGGCCAGGCCCGCAGCGCCGCCCGCCTGGTGCGCCTTATGGAGGGCAGCGAGATCCGCGACTCGCATCTCGGCTGCGGCCGCGTTCAGGATGCCTACTCGATGCGCTGCGCGCCCCAGGTCCACGGCGCCGTCCGCGACACGCTGGCCGAAGCCCGCCGCGTCTTCGAAATCGAGCTCAACTCGGCCACCGACAACCCGCTCGTCATCGGCGATGAGATTCTCTCCGGCGGCAACTTCCACGGCCAGACGCTGGCGCTCCACCTGGACTATCTGGCCATCGCCCTCACCGCGCTCGCCGGAATCTCCGAGCGCCGCATCGACCGCCTGGTGAATCCCTTCCTCAACGAAGGCCTGCCGCCATTTCTGGCCGCGCACCCAGGCCTCGAATCCGGCCTGATGATGGCGCAAGTCACCGCCGCTGCGCTGGTCGCCGAGAACCGCGTGCTGGCCAACCCCGCCTCGACGGGCTCCATCACCACCAGCGGCAACAAAGAGGACTTCGTGAGCATGGGCATGACGGCGGCGTTGAAGCTGCAGAGTGTGGTCGGCAACACGCGTCTTGTTTTGGCGATCGAAGCTCTGGCCGCCGCCCGCGCCCTGGACTTCCTCCGCCCCCTCCGCACCAGCGCGCCTCTAGAGGCCGTCCGCGCGCTTCTCCCCCCCGTCGAAAACGACCAGCCTCTCACGGCCGCCATCGAGCGAGTGGACGCGCTGATCGCCGACGGCGCGCTCGAAACGCTGGGGTAGCATAACGTGGTTCCGGCGCACCCGAGTGGGTGTCTCCGAAATAACTTGACGATTCAGGGCGTTCGGGTGTGGCGCACGCTTCAGCGTGCAGCCGCGTGGCTTCAGCCCGCGGAACGGCGACCTGAAGGTCGCCGCAGCACGCCGAAGCGTAATGCCGCATAGTTTTCCCGGATGCGGACAGCCGGAGTGGGCGGCTCTCCAGATCTGTGCCGGAGGTCCATGTCCGGCTTCCTTCGTTTCAGGAAGTTGGACGGAGGCGGGTCTGGAGACCCGCTGCAGGACTGGAGTCCTGCCCCACGTCTTGCGAAAACTATGCGGCATTGCGCTGAAGCGTGCGCCACAGAAGCGAGTCGCTGCTGGCTCTACGGCGCGAAATACCCGTTGATATCCAGGATCACGTGGGTCGGGTTCGTGGCATAAATGCTGACCGCTCCCTGGGTTCCCGCGGGAACGATCGCCGCGTTCGCCACCACGCTCCCGTCGAACGAGTTCAATGTCGAAACCAGCGGCCGCCCCGCGCCCGCCGGCCACGCCGTGAGGTATGACAACACTCCGTCCGGCACCACCGTCACGTTGAGCGAATACGCCGCCGCAGTCGAGGGTACGTTGCAGCCGCTGGCCGGGATCGCAAACGAGCGCGCCGTTTGGGCCGCCAGAATCGGCCCGCCGAACGGACCTTCGGTGCGGCGCGTGTCCGCGACGCGGCACGGCGTCACCGGGTAGAACCTCAGCGCGCCCGCGGCCCCGGGGGCGCCAAAATACCCGTTGATGTCGAGAATGACATCCGTCGGGTTGCTCACATATACGGAGACCGATTCGCTGCTGCCCGCCGGAACGATGGCCGCGTTCGCCACCACTTTGCCGGCCCAGGAGTTCAGCGTGGAGGCGTTTGGCTGTGTCTGCCCTGTAGGCCACGCGGTCAGGTAGCCCAGATAGCCGGGCGGAACCACCGTGACGTTGAGCGAGTAGGCGCTGGCCGTGGAGGGGATGTTGCAGGAGCTAAGCGGAATGTCGAAGTTGCGCGACTGCGAGCTCGTCATCGAGGGTCCGCCGAACTGGCCGCTCCCGTAGCGGGTGTCGGCAACGCGGCAGGGCACGGCGGGGTAGAAGTCGAACGAGCCTGCTCCGGTCGAAGTATCGAAGTAGCCGTCAATGTCGAGGATGACGTCGGTGTCATCGCTGACGAAGGCGCTGACCGCGCCGTTGACGCCCGCCGGGACGATGGCGGCGTTCGCCACCACGGTACCATCCCATGAGTTCAGGGTCGAGACGACGGGTTGCGTCTGGCCGGAGGGCCACAGGGTGAGGTAGTGGAGCGGACCCCGTGGCACCACGGTCACGTTCAGTGAGTAGGCCCGGGCGGTAGCGGCGACGTTGCAGGCGCTCTCGAGAATGTCAAAGGAGCGGGACGTGCCGCCGGCGATGGCCTGGCCTGCGCGGGTGTCGGCGACGCGGCAGGGGGGCAGGGGGACGAAGCGCAGGCCGCCGGCCGGAGCGCCGTCCTGCTGCACGGTGAACGAGAGTCCCGCGATGCTGAGCGCGGCAGCGCGCGGGGTCCCCGTATTGGCGGCCACGGTAAAGCCAAGCGTGCCGCTTCCGGAACCGGTCGCGGGACTGGTCAGAGTCACCCATCCGGGAGTGCCCACGGTGGTCCAGGCGCAACCGGCGGCGGCCGTCACCCTGACGGTTTCGGAACCGCCCGCGGCCGGGAAGGTGGCGCCGTCCGAACTGAGGGAAGCGCTGCAGGCCACGACCGGCACGATGGTGGTCCCGTCGCTGGCCGTGTCGTTGGCGGTGTTGCTCTCGCCGCCGCCGGAAACCGTGGCGATGTTGGCGACTGTGGCCGGGGCGTCGGCGGCGACATTGACTGTGAGCGCGATCGCCGGATAGCTCGCACCGGCCGCCAGCGCATCGCCTCGGGTGCAGGTGAGGATTTCCAGGCCGCAGGTCCAGCCGGTGCCGCTGAGCCCGGCGGCGGTGAGCCCGGCAGGCAGCGTGTCGACCACGGTGACGGCGGCTTTGGTGACGACCGTTCCGCTATTGCCTACGGTGATGGTGTAGACGGCGCCGGTCTGACCCTGGGTGAAGTTGCCGGAATGCGCGGTAGCGACAGAGAGGTCCGGGAGGCCGATCGGAGTCGGATCGGTAGCCGTGTCGTTGGTTGTGTTGATCTCGCCGCCGCCGAAGACCGTGGCGGTGTTGACGACGCTGTCCGGCGCGTTCGAGGCGATATTGAACGTGAGCGCGATCGCCGGATAGCTCGCGCCGCCTGCCAGTGCGTCGCCTCGGGTACAGGTGAGCGTGGCCAGGGTGCAGGTCCAGCCGGTGCCGCCGAGCGCCGTGGCGGTCAGCCTGGCAGGCAGCGTGTCAACTACGGTGACGGCGGCGTTGGTGGCGAACGCTCCGCTATTCCGCACGGTGATGGTGTAGACCGCGCCCGTCTGACCCTGCGTGAAGTTGCCCGAATGGGTCGCGGCAATGGTCAGGTCCGCCAGTTGGGTGACGGAGGTCACGTCGCCAACCGTGTTGTTGGCTGTGTTGCTCTCGCCGCCTCCGGAGACTATAGCGATGTTGAAGACGCTGGCCGGGGCGTTGGCGGCGACAGTGACGGTGAGCGCGACAGGCGGATAGCTCGCGCCGCCCGCCAGCGCGTCGCCTCGAGTGCAGGTGAACGTAGCCAGGGTGCACGTCCAGCCGGTCCCGCTCAGCGCCGTGGCGGTCAGGGAGTCGGGCAGCGCGTCAACCACGGTGACGGCCGCGTTGGTGGCGCCGCTCCCGACGTTCGTCACGGTGAGGGTGTAGACAGCGCCCGCCTGCCCCTGCGTGAAGGTGCCCGCGTGCGTCGGCGCGACCGTCAGGTCCGGCAACGCCGTGATGGAGGTCGGATCGGACGCCGTATCGTTGGTTGTGTTGCTCTCGCCGCCGCCGGAGACCGTGGCGATGTTGACGACGCTGGCCGGGGCGCTGGCGGCGACATTGACGGTGAGCGCGACGGGCGGATAGCTCGTGCCGGCCGCCAGCACGTCGGTTCGGGTGCAGGTGAGTGTAGCCAGGGTGCACGTCCAACCCGTCCCGCTCATCGCCGTGGGGGCCAGGGCGCCCGGAAGCGTATCGATCACGGTGACGGCGGCGGTCGTGGCACTGCTCCCGACATTGCTCACGGTGATCGTGTAGACAGCGCCGCTCTGACCCGGCCTGAAACCGCCCGAGTGCGTCGATGCGACCGTCAGATCCGGGAACTGGCCGATGGAGGTCGGGTCGGAAGCCGTGTCGTTGGCGGTGTTGCTCTCGCCGCCGCCGGAGACGGTGGCGATGTTGACGACGCTGGACGGGGCGTTGGCGGCGACAGTGACGGTGAGCGCGATAGCCGGATAGCTTGCGCCGGCCGCCAGAGCGTCGCCTCGGGTGCAGGTGAGTGTACCCAGAGTGCACGTCCAGCCGGTCCCGCTCATCGCCGTGGCGGTCAGAGAGCCCGGCAGCGTGTCGGCCACGGTGACGGCCGCGTTGGTGGCAGCGGTCCCTATGTTGCTCACGGTGATCGCGTAGACCGCGCCGCCCTTACCCTGCGTGAAGTTGCCCGAATGCGTCACCGCGACCGTCAGGTCCGGGATCTGGGTGATGGAGGTCGGATCGGAAGCCGTGTCGTTGGCGGTGTTGCTCTCGCCGCCGCCGGAGACCGTGGCGATGTTGACGACGCTGGACGGGGCGTTGGCAGCGACAGTGACGGTGAGCGCGATAGGCGGATAGCTCGCGCCGCCCGCCAGGGCGTCGCTTCTGGTGCAGGTGAGCGTCGCCAGCGTGCACGTCCAGCCGGTCCCGCTCAACGCGGTGGCGGTCAGGGCGCCCGGCAGCGTGTCGGCCACCGTAACGGCGGCGTTCGTGGCGCTATTCCCGGCGTTGCTCACGGTGATGGAGTAGACAGCGCCGGACTGACCCTGGCTGAAGTTGGCCGAGTGCCTCGCCGCGACGGTCAAATCCGGGAGCGCTGGCACCAGCTCCAGCACAACGTTGCTGGAGGACTCCGCAACAAACAGAACGCCGTTGGCGCCCGCCGCGATTCCCGTGGCGCCATTTAGCCCGGACGCGATGGTGGTGATGACCCCATTCTTGTCGATCTTGAGGACGTCGTTGTAGTCCGCGATCACAAGTTCCCCGGCGGAATCGATCGCGAGCCCCAGCGGACGAGGCAGTGGAGCGACGGTTGTGATGATCCCGGTCGGGTCGACCTTGCGGAGGTTTGAGGAGTCCGAGATGTAGAGATTGCCGACGGAGTCGACTACCAGCCCCTGTGGATTTGACAACTCCGCTTTGGTGGCTTGGCCGCCATCGCCAGTGTAGCCAGATGTTCCATTGCCCGCCACGGTGGTAACAGTCCCGCCCACGGCGACCTTACGGATGAGGTAGCTGTCGTCCAGATAGAGGTTGCCGGCCGCATCGACTGCGATGGAGGGGGTGTGTCCCAGGTCAGTCAGTTTGAATGCGCTGCTGATTTTCCCGCTGGTGTCGACCTTGTGTACTTCACCCTGGTCCGCGATGTAGACGTTGCCCAGGTAGTCCACGGCGACGCCTGTCGGGTTGAACAACTGCGAGCTCAACGCTGGACCGCCATCGCCCTGAAAGCCCATGATTCCGTTCCCCGCGAAGGTAGTCATGGTTCCGCCCCAGGAGGCCTTGCGGATGCGCACGTTCCCGGTATCGGCGATCAAGAGATTGCCGGCCGCATCCAGGGCCACTCCGCTTGGATTGCTCAACTGGGCGGCAGTAGACGGACCGCCATCCCCTGCGTAGCCCGACCCTGAGAGGCCCGCCACGGTGGTGATGATTTTGTTTGTGCCGACCTTGCGGACGCGGAAGGCGTTCGTGTCCGCGATCCACAGTACACCGCTCGCGTCCGGTGCTGCGTCGTAAGGGTCGGTAAGGACGGCGCTGGTGGCCAGACCTCCGTCGCCTCCGAATCCCGCCATGCTTTTGCTTCCGGCAACCGTGGTGATGATCCCGGAAGGGTCCACTTTGCGAATGCTGTTGGTGAGAGTGTCCGGGATGTAGAGATTCCCTGCCGCATCGGCCCCCAGACCCCACTGGGCGTACACCCCACCGCTGGTGGCGGCGACCCCATCTGGGGTTGCAGTCGTTCCTCCGTTGCCCGCCACGACGGTGATGATGCCATGGATGTCGATCTTATAGACGACGTAGGGGTAGGGAACATTTGCATCGTTCACGTAGATGTTGCCTGCGCCGTCCACGGCAACGCCGGTGGGGCGAACGAGAAGCGCCTGGGTGGCCGGCTTGCCATTGACCAGACTGCCGAACGTGGTGCCTTCGCCCGCCAGGATGGTGCTGGTTCCGTTTGCGTCCACCTTGCGGAGGCGGTGGTTCAAGAACTCCTCCACGATGTAGAAGTTGCCCGCGCCGTCCACCGCCAGGCCCGCGGGGAACTTCAACGGTGACGAAGAGCTCGAGGTGCCGGGCACGACCGTAATGACCCCGTTCGTGTCGATCTTGCGGATGACGCTGTTACTCCTATCGGTGAAGTAGAGGTTGCCGCCAGCGTCCATCGCCAGGCCCCCGGGAGTCGTGGTGTACGCGGCCGTGCCCCCCACCATCGACAGCGTGCCGGCGGTATCCACTTTGAACACACCGTAAGTGCCCCAGCTACTGAAGTAGACATTCCCCTTGCCGTCGCCCACAACGGCCTGGGGGTAGCCGATCGGGACCGAGGTGGCCGCGGCTGGCAACAGGGGCGATGCTCCGCCCGCGTAAGTCGACATGGTGTACGTCTGCGCCCACGCGGGGGTTGCCGCAAATGTGGACACGAGCGCCACGAGTATCGTCGGTATTTGGAGTCTGATGTTGGTCATTTGTCGCCTGCCACTTCCGTGTCTTACGGGGAATCACGACGCGGACCAACGATTCTACTTTACGTAAACGAATAACGCAACTTGAA
>CAZBQQ010000123.1:0-17015 GCA_964493965.1 uncultured Solibacteraceae bacterium | reverse complement strand
TTGGTGGGCCCTGTAGGATTTGAACCTACGACCAACGGATTATGAGTCCGCTGCTCTAACCGCTGAGCTAAGGGCCCAAGTGTTCTATTTAGGACGCTTGCGTCGAACGCGCTGCTCGGCTATTGGGGTCGGAGGGGCCTGGTTGGAGGCTTCCAGCCGCGCGAACGCGTGCTCCACCGACTCGGGCGACGGGTGTACGTATCGTCGCGAAACTGTGATGCTGCTGTGGCCGGCGATGCGCATGATCGTGAACGCGTCCACACCAGCCTCCCCAAGCCGGGTCAGCATGGTGTGCCTTAACGAATGTATCACGAAGTCTGCGGGCAACTTCAGGGTCTCGCGGACCCCGCCCAAGCATCTTCCGGGCCCGGGCTTTGAAGCTTCGCGTTCCGCGGTTTGTCCGCTCCCGATATGCAGGTTTCGTCCCATCGCAAGCACAGCGCCTCTCCCACTCGGAGTCCCGTCCCCAGGATCGGCAACGCAGCGTCACGCAGTGCGCGCTTTGGCTTTCAGGTACCTCGATTCCTGTTCCCGGACTCAGGACGAACTCCCGGCTTTCTCGCAGGCATCGGGATGTCGCCTCGCGTGCCGGTGGTGAGCCTCACCAGCCCGCGCCAGGCTCCCGCCGGCCGGCGCAGGCGCGGTTCACTCCTCCTCGTTCCACAGCCGTTCCGAGGCGGCGCCGAAGTCGTCGCATAGGGCGGCCAGCTCCGGAATGAGCTCGCGCGCAGCGGGGAGATCGCCGGCCCTTCCCAGGAACTCCACGCGCCTGGCCGTGGCCGACACCAGGGCTCCGCCCACGCTCGCCGCCGCCCCTTTGAGAGAGTGCGCGGCCAGCACCGCTCTTCCGGCGTCCTCCCGCTCGACAGCCTCGGCAAGCGTGGCCAGTTGCCGCGTCGCCTCAGCCAGGAAAGTGCGCAAAACGCGGCGGGCCAATTCCCGATCTCCCATAACCCGTTCGAGCAGGTCCGCCTCGTCAAACGCAGGCACCGCCTCCGGAGGCACCGGTTCGGCGGCCATCCCCGCCAGCCCAGGGGCGGTCAACGAAACCTGCAGCCACTTCTCCAACGCCGCCTTCATGGCTCCGGTTTGGACCGGCTTCGGAAGGTAGTCATCCATGCCGCTGGCCAGGCACTTCTCGCGATCGCCTGGCATGGCGTGGGCCGTCATGGCGATGACGGGTATCCGTTGGTTCCGAACCCGGGTGTCGGGCCGGCGTATCCGTCGCGCGCACTGGTAGCCGTCGAGTTCCGGCAACTGGCAGTCCATGAGCACCAGGTCGAAGTCCGAGCGCTCCAGCGCCTCGAGTGCCCGTCTGCCATCCGGGACGACCTCCACCCGTCGGAATCCAAGCCGCCTGAGAAGGCCCAGCGCCACCTCCTGGTTGGTCGGGTTGTCCTCGACCAGGAGCAGGCGGCGGCTGGCGGGGTCCGACGCCTCCGGCACCGGGGCGCGCTCGGCCCGCACGCCCAACGGCTCGACGGGGTTGGCATGGTAGTCGCTCATTCCAGGGGTTGGTCTCCAGTTCCCCTCATCGTCCCCGATCCTGCCAGTCCGAAACTTTCGGGACTGTCATAAAGCAAAGCCGGTCGCACGCCGATATGAGCCCCATGAGGCCCGTGGACGACCTTGCGACCCCACCCCCCGGTCCCGAGGCCTGGCGGAAATCGGATCCGGCCGGCGGCGAGACACAAGCGGCGATGGACGCTCCAACCATTCTTGTGGTCGACGACACGCCAACCAGCCTGGAACTGGTCCGGAGCATTCTGGAAGCGGAGGGGTTCCGCACCCTGGCCGCCGGCGACGGTCCCACCGCCCGCGCCTTGAGCCGCGCCGAGCAGCCGGACCTGATTCTGCTCGACGTGATGATGCCAGCCGAGACGGGCTTTGAAACCTGCTCGCGGTTGAAGTCAGATCCCCTCACCGCCGACATTCCCATCATCTTTCTATCCGCCCTCGATGACGTGAAAAGCAAGGTCACGGGGTTGAAGATCGGCGGCGTGGACTATGTCGCGAAACCGGTGCACGGCGAGGAGGTCCTGGCGCGTGTGCGGGTTCATTTGCGTATCCGGGAGACCAATCGCAACCTGGTCGCCCAGCATCGGGAGCGTCTCGAACAACTGCGCGACGCCCAGCAGGCCATCCTGGTGCGTCCCGAGGATTGCCCGGAAGCGAATTTCGCGGTTTGGTACGAGCCTCTGGAGGAAGCCGGCGGCGATTTCTACGACGTCGTTCCGCTGGGACCGGACATCTTTGCCTATTTTGTCGCCGACATCAGCGGCCACGGCGTCAGCGCCGCGTTTCTCACTTCGGCTGTAAAGGCGCTCCTGCGCCAATACGCCGGGCCGGTCTTCTCGCCCCAGGACACCATGCGCGGCGTCGATTCGGTGATGGGCCAGATTGTGGGTGAGGAGCGGTATCTCACGGCGTGTTACGCGCGCCTGAATCGTCAGACTCACCGCCTGACGGTGATCGGCGCAGGGCATCCACCACTGATTCTGGTGAACCGCGACGGGGTGCCGCAGGTCGTCGAGCTCGCCAGCGACCCATTGGGTGTCTTTGGCGCGGCGATTCTACGCCGTCAGGACCTGTGCGTCACCCGGGGCGACCGCTTCTTTATGTACACCGACGGCCTGATCGAATCGACGGCGGGGAGTGGCCGCAGGGAGGGCCTGGAGCGGCTGGTCGATGCCTCGATCCGCCATCGCAAAGCCCCGCTTGAGGAATCCGTCGCCGCGATTGTCCGCGAACTGCGCCCCCAGAGCCACCGCATGGAAGACGATCTGCTGCTGCTGGCCGCGGAGGTGACCCCATGACCGGTTCAGCCCGGGTCGAGTGTGAGTTGCGGGCGTCGCTGCCGGCGGATTTGCAGGCGGTTGAAGGGTTCTTCGTGGAATTCCGGAGGAGGAGCCGGACGCTGCTGAACCGCGTGAATTGTTTCGCGGCCGAACTGCTGGTCCGCGAGGCATTGACGAACGCGGTGGTGCATGGCTGTCACACCGACCCGCGCAAGCAGGTCCGCTGCCTGTTGCGTCTGAAGGGCCGGCGCCTGCTGATTGCGGTAGACGACGATGGCGAAGGGTTTGACTGGCGAGCGGCGTGGAGCCGGTCGGCGGCGCTCGCGGATTGTTCCGGCCGGGGCATCGAGCTCCTTCGTACGTATGCCAGTCACGTCCGGTACAACGACCGGGGCAACGCCGTGACGATCGTGAAACGTCTCGGCCGAGGAGAGCACGAATGATCGTGGTTACACGGGAAGACGACAGAGCCGTCATCCGGCCGGCGGGAGACAACATCGTAGCCGCTTCGATACCGGAACTGCGGGCAAAGATGCACGGGATCGTCGAGGAAGGCGTCCGGGACCTGACGGTCGATTTGACCGGCGTGGACATGGTCGATTCGAGCGGGATCGGCCTCCTGATCGCGGCCTACAACTCGCTTCGCAAGGTGGGCGGCCGGCTGGCCGTGATCCACGCCTCGACGGAGCTTCTGGAACTGTTCCGGGCCATGCGGATGCACCGGCATTTCAGCGTCTCCGGAAACTGAGAGGGCGGGACTTGTGAGGGGATGATGAGCGAACCTGGCCTCGATGACGAACTGATTCAGGACTATCTGGCCGAATGCCGCGAGCACCTGGCCACGATCGAGACGGACCTTCTGGCGATCGAGCAGGGGGGCGCGGAGATCGACGAGGAACTGGTGAACCGGGTCTTCCGCGCCGCCCATTCGATCAAGGGCGGAGCCGGCTTCTTCGATCTGGCCAAAATCCGGGCGCTGGCTCACAAAATCGAGAACGTGCTCGACCTGATCCGCTCCCGGCAGATGGTGCCGGCGCCGGAGGTGGTCAGCATTCTATTGCTGGCATTCGACAAACTGCGCGAGCTGGTGGGCAGTCATCGCACCAGCAACGAGGCGGATATCGACGAGTTCGTGGCGACCTTGACTACGCTCGCGGCGGGAAGCCTGCCCGCTCACGAGAAGAGCTCCCTCTCCGAGACGGTAGTAGTTGAGGTCCCCGGGGCGGACAGGCACATTCAAGTTTCGGCGTTCGACCTGAGCCAGGCGCGCAAGGGCGGCAAGCGCGTCTATCTGATCCAGTACGATCTGATTCACGATATCGAGCGGCGCGGCAAGACGCCCTGGGCGGTGTTCAAGACGCTGATCGAATACGGCACGATTCTGGAGACATGCTTTGACCTGGACTCGGCCGGAACGCTCGACGACGAGCCTTCGAACCAGCTGATGGTGACGGTGTTGTATGCCACCATCCTGCGGGAGGATCTTCTCGAAGCAGTGGTGAACGTCCCCCTCGATCGCGTAAAGCGGATCGAGAAAGATCGCGGCATCCAGCCGGTGGCGGAGCCCGTTCCTGAGCCCCCGGCCGGCGCGGTGGCGCCGGGATCCCAGACGGCGGAGGCGTTTCGTGCAGCGCCCGCGACCGTTCCGGTCGAGGACGCTCCCAAAAACCCTGGCGCGGCGCCGGGTCCCACGGCCGAGACCACGATCCGCCTCAACGTAGCGCTGCTCGATTCGCTGATGACGCTGGCCGGCGAACTCGTGCTCAGCCGCAACCAGCTGAACGAGTCGCTCTCCAGGCAGGACGATCGGGGCATCCGCAGCGGCGCGCAGCGGGTCAGCCTGGTGACCTCCGAACTGCAGGAAGTCGTAACGCTGACCCGTATGCAACCGGTGGGCAGTCTGTTCGCGAAGTTCCCGCGGGTGGTTCGCGATCTGGCGCGGGACCTGGGCAAGGAGGTCCAGCTCAAGGTCGACGGCGAGGACGTCGAAATCGACAAGACGATTCTGGAGGGGCTGAGCGACCCGCTCACGCACATGGTGCGCAATGCGGTCGATCACGGTATCGAGCTGCCCGCCGAGAGAACCGCGGCCGGCAAGCCCGCCGCGGGGAAGGTGACGCTATCCGCATCGCACCAGGCCGGCCAGGTGGTGATCGAGATCACGGACGACGGCCAGGGTCTGGCGGCCGAGAAGATCGCGCGATCGTCGATCGCCAAAGGCCTGCTCACGCGCGAACAGGTGCAGGGCATGTCGGAGCGCGAGAAGATGGCGCTCATCTTCCTGCCCGGCGTCTCGACGGCCGAGAAGGTAAGCGACGTGTCGGGTCGCGGCGTCGGCATGGACGTCGTCAAGACCAACCTGGACCGGCTGGGAGGCAAGATCGAGATCGACTCGACGCCCGGCCGCGGTTCTCGCTTCCGCATCAAGCTGCCTCTGACGCTGGCCATCATTCCCTCGCTGCTGGTGTCGGACGGCGGGGAGCGGTTCGCCATCCCCCAAGTGAGCGTGGGCGAGCTGATTCGCATTCCGGCCTCGCAATTGGCCCAGCGCACCGATCGGGTGGGGGACGCCGTCGTTCTCAACGTGCGCGACCGGCTGGTGCCCCTGCTCCATCTGGCGGATGCGCTCGGAGTCCCGCGCCCGGCCGACTCCGCGCGAGCGCTGAACGTGGTGCTGGTCGACACCGGAGCTTTTGAATACGGGCTGGTGGTGGAGGACTTGCACGACACGGTGGAGATCGTGGTGAAACCGCTGGGTCGCCATCTGAAGGGACTGCACGAATACGCCGGAGCCACCATCCTGGGGGACGGGCGCGTGGCCGTGATTCTGGACGTCGCGGGCCTGGCTGCGCGGGCGAACCTGACTACCGGCACGACCGAAGCCGCCGCCCGGGGCGTGGTCGAGGACAGCGCCGCGGGGAGCGCACTGCACGCGTTGCTTCTGTTCCACAACGCTCCGGCGGAGACCTGTGCGGTGCCGATCGAGCAGGTGTCGCGCATCGAGCGGGTCCGGCCGGCTCAGGTCGAGCACCCGGGGGGACGCCGCACCATGCAATACCGTGGCGCCAGCCTGCCGCTAGTGAGCCTGCACGATACGGCCGCGGTCGGCGAACTGAGCGAGGAGCAGCAGTGGGTGGTGATCGTTTTCGAAAGACTGGGACATCCGCTCGGGCTGCTGGCAGCCGAACCGCTGGACATGGTGGAAGCGGAGTTGACCATCGACTCGGTCACCTTACGGCAGCCGGGCATCGCCGGCTCGGCGGTCCTCAAGAATCGCACCATCCTGCTGCTGGACATTTTTGAGCTGGCCGGCGTGGTGCGCCCCGAAGCGGGTCAACCGGCTGCCCGGCCGACCTGCGGGGAGACGCCGGGTAGCGCCCCGACGGTGCTGGTGGCCGACGATTCGGAATTCTTCCGCGGCCAGATCCAGCGCCTGGTGGAAGCGGTCGGTTGCCGGGTGCTGGCGGCCGAAGACGGCCAGGCGGCGTGGGAGATCCTCGACCGGCACGCCGGGCAGATCGACCTGGTTGCGACCGATGTCGAAATGCCGCGCCTGGATGGATTGGCTTTGACGCGGCAGATTCGCGCCGATGGCCGCTTCGCCGGCTTGCCGATCATCGCACTGTCTTCTCTGGCCGGCGAAGAGGAAATCGCCCGCGGCATGGCCGCCGGCGTAAGCGAGTATCAGATCAAGCTCAACAAGGACGAGTTACTGGAGAGCATCCGCAAGGCCGTCGGCAGGAACGCTGGCGACGCGGCTAAAGCGAGGGGCTCGGAGGAATCACGATGACAAAACTAGCAGACGTGAAAATCGGGAAAAAGCTCGGGCTCGTATTTGGAGGAACCGCGCTGATGGCCGTGAGCCTGGCGGGGGTCGCGCTGTGGTCCATATCCGCGGTCCATTCCGCGATGAAAGACTCAGAAGCGGAGAGCCACAAGATGGCGCTGGCCTTGACCGTTTCGGCCGACGGCGGCGGCATCGCGCAGCGTGTGGCCACCATGACGGTGGCGAAACAGGCCGTACCGGAGATTCTGGAGCAGTTGCTCACGCTACGGACTCATTACATGGCCACCCTCGACGAACTCAGGTCCCTGTTGGTTACCCCGGAAGGCAAGCGTCTGTTCGGGGTCGTTGAACAGGCGGCCACCCGGTGGCGCGAGGCGGACAACCAGCTCATCGCTCTGCTTAAGGCGCACAAGGCCGCCGAGGCGGCCAAACTCCACGGGGACCAGGTTGTGCCTCGATACAACGAACTGAGCGCTTCGGTCAGCACCTTTGTGGAATTCCGGACCCGCAGGGTGGTCGAAATCAATGAGCGCACCGAGGCTCTGATGACGCGGAGCACATGGGCGGTAATCGGCTTCGGCCTCGCTTCCGTGTTGATGGCGGTGGTTTTCGGAACCGTGCTTACGCGCAGCATCGCCGCGCCGCTCGCGGCAGCCGTAACCCATCTCAATTACATCGCGGGTGGGGACGTCTCGCGCGACGTATCGGCCGAGCACCTCGAGCGCCAGGATGAAATCGGAGTGCTCGCCAAGGCCATGGAAACCATGTCCGTCAACTTGCGGGGGATGATCGGGAGCATCAACGAGGGGATCGGCGTCCTTTCTTCCTCTTCGGCGGAGTTGTCCGCCAATTCCAGCCAGATGTCGGACGGCTCCAGGCAGGCCTCCGGCCGGGCCCACGCTGTGGCCGCCGCCGCCGAACAGATGACCGCCAATGCGATGTCGGTGGCCTCGGGGATGGAACAAACCACCACAAATCTGGGCAGTGTCGCCAGCGCCACCGAACAGATGACCGCCACCATCGGCGACATCGCCGGCAATTCCGAGAAAGCGCGCCGCATCACCGAACAGGCCACGCGCCAGGCGGCCAGCATCAGTGACCAGATGAACCAGTTGGGCGCGGCGGCGCAGCAGATCGGCAAAGTCACCGAGACCATCACCGAGATCTCTTCGCAGACCAACCTGCTGGCGCTCAATGCCACCATTGAGGCGGCCCGCGCCGGCTCGGCCGGCAAGGGATTTGCCGTGGTCGCCAACGAGATCAAGGAACTGGCCAAGCAGACCGCCGCCGCCACCGAAGACATTAAGGGCCGGATCGCGGGAGTGCAATCGTCAACCGCGGGCGGCATCGCCGAAATCGGGAAAGTGACGCAGGTGATTCACGAGGTCAGCGACATCGTGACTTCGATCGCGGCGGCCATCGAGGAGCAGTCCACGGTGACCAAAGACATCGCCCGCAACATCGCGGAGGCATCGACCGGTGTCCGCGACGCCAACAACCGCGTGGCCGAGACCTCGCATGCCACCGCGGACATCGCCAAGGAGATCGTGGGGGTGGATCAGGCAGCGGGACAGATGGCGGAGGGCAGCGAGCAGGTGAAGACCAGCGCCACGGAACTGTCCCGGGTGGCCGAGCAACTGCACTCGACCGTGAAGCGATTCAAGGTGTGAGGGCGGAAGGCCATGTCACAGACGCTAACCACACAGACCGGGCAGACGGTACTGCTGGCGACGTTCTACGTGCGGGATGCGCTGTGCGCCCTGGACGCCGCCGGGGTACAGGAGGTCATCCGGCTGGGTCCGGTGACGCCAGTCCACTACGCCCCGCAGGAAGTACTGGGTATCGTCAACCTGCGAGGCAAGATCGTCACCATCGTCGACCTCGGTCTGAGGCTCGGGTTCCCCAAGGCCCTGGCAGGCAGCGAGAGCCGCATATTCATCGTCGAAGACCGGAACGAATTCATCGGTCTGCTGGTCGACCGCGTGGACGAGGTAGTGGAGGTGGAGCGCGACCACTGGCAGCCGCCGCCGGCCAACGTCAACTGGGGCCAGGCCCGGTTCTTCAAGGGCATATGCCGCGCCCGCGGCCGGGTGGTCACGCTGCTCGACGCCGCACAGATCCTGGCCCCGAGGAATGACGATGAACAGACGAGCCGCCATTAGGATTTCGACCAAGCCGGCGCTTGCGCTCGCAGCCAGAGTCCTCCGGTGTGTCCTCGTTGGGCTGCCCTGGGGTGCTGGCGCCGGGAGGCGAAGGATGCGGACGGGCCGCACCCGGGCGGATAGCGGAAGGCAGCGGGCAGGGGAACGCCAGCGCCACAAAACGGTCCCGGGCCGTGGAACTGCACTCGAGCGTGAAGCCATTCAAGGTCTGCGGGAACCGCGCAGCCCGGGCAGACCGTATTGCTGGCGACCTTTTGCGTGAAGGGCGTCTATGTCAAACATGCTTGCAAACCTGAAGATCGGCAGGAAGTTAGCGCTTCTTGCGGCCAGCGGGATCGGAACCATCCTATGTCTGGGAGCCCTCAGCCTGTGGGCGCTGGGCGCCATATCGAGCGCGGTCGATCAGGAGCAGTACGAGGCCGAAAAGACGATGAGCGCGCAACGGGTTGCCAGCAGCCTGGGGCGGGTGAACTCCCTCGTCGGCCACATCACCTTGAGCCGGAACTGCGCGACCTGCCATGGAGACGCCACCGGGGGGAACCGCGACAACCAAGCCGGTCTGGTGAAAGAGTGCCAGTCCCTGCTCAGCGACCTTAAGGCCCGCGAAACCACCCCGGAAGGCCAGAAACTGGTCGCCGAACTCGCTAAGGTGGGCTCAGGCTGGCTGGCGACAAATACCCGCGTGCTGGAGTTGGGCCAGGCCGGAAAGGGCGCGGAGGCCGGCACGCTGTACCGCGAGGAGAGCATCCCGAACATCGGTCCCCTCGATCATGCCTTGAGGGACTATTTGAGTTGGGAGGAACCCCGCCTGGCCGAACGAAAAGGGCACGCCAGCGCGGTAAAGGCCGGCATGCCCCTGCCGGTGGCGGCACTCTCGTTGCTGGGTCTGGCAATCTCCGCGCTGCTGGGAGTGGCGGTCACGCGCAGCATTTCAAAACCGCTGGCCGTGGCGGTCGCCCACCTGGGAGAGGTCGCCCGCGGCGACGTCTCGCGCGACGTGGCGAAGGAGTACCTGGAGCGTGCCGACGAAGTCGGGCTGCTGTCGAAGGCCCTTCAGACCATGTCCACCAGCTTGCGCGAGGTTCTCCATGAGATCAAGGGCGGGATCCGGGTGCTGTCCTCGTCGTCGGCCCGGTTGTCCGCCAATTCGGGCCTGATGTCGGACAGTTCGCGGGAGGCTTCGGAAAAGGCCCATTCGGTGGCCGCCGCCGCCGAACAGATGACCGCCAATGTCGGGTCCGTAGCTGCCGGAATGGGGCAGACTACGGCCAACCTGACCAGCATAGCCTCGGCGACCGCCGAGATGACGGCAACGATCGGCGAAATCGCCGGCAATTCGGAGAAGGCGCGGCGCATCACGGAAGAAGCCACGCGCCAGGCCGCCCGGATCAGCGAGCAGATGAACCGCCTGGGCCTGGCCGCCCACGAAATCGGCAAGGTCACCGAAACCATCACCGAGATCTCTTCGCAGACCAACCTGCTGGCCCTCAACGCCACCATCGAGGCGGCGCGCGCGGGATCGGCAGGCAAGGGATTCGCCGTGGTGGCCAACGAGATTAAGGCGCTGGCCCAGCAGACGGCCGCGGCCACGGAGGATATCAAGGCCCGGATCGCAGGGGTGCAGTCCTCCTCGGCCGGCGGAATTTCCGAGATCGAGAGTGTGTCGCACGTGATTGGCGAGGTCAGAGACCTCGTCTCCTCGATTGCCGCGGCTATCGAGGAGCAGGCCACCGTCACCAAGGACATCGCCCGGAATATCGGTGAGGCGTCGACCGGCGTGCAGGACGCGAACCAGCGGGTGTCCGAAAGTTCGCAGGCCACCGGGGACATCGCCAGGGAGATCGTCGGCGTGGACCATGCCGCCAGGCAGATGGCGGACGGCAGCGAGCAGGCTCGAACCAGCGCCACCGAGCTCTCCGGGTTGGCCGAACAACTCCAGCAGACGCTGGCCCGGTTCCGCGTCTGAGGCGGGAGGTTAAACATGCCCGATGCGCCGCATTCACGAGCCGGTCAAACGCAGGGGCCACCGGCCTCTGGCGCGGATGAGGCGCTTTGGGATGCGATCCGTTCCGGCCTGGAAGCGGCGCGCGATGTTGCGGGTGCGGGCTCGCATGCCCCGTCGTCACGCGGAACGGACCGCGGGATGTCACTGTGGAGACCGAGGCGATGAGCACGCGAGTTCTGGTAGTGGACGATACGGTCGTGTTCCGGCGCATCGTGTCCGACGCGCTGGCCGGCGTGCCGGGTGTGGAGGTGGTGGGTACAGCCGCGAACGGCAGGCTGGCGATGGCGCGCCTGGCCGCCTTGCAGCCGGACCTTGTGACACTCGATATCGAGATGCCCGAGATGAACGGGATCGAAGTACTGGAGGCCATGGCGGCCGCCGGGATGGGAGCCTCGGTCATCGTGCTCAGCTCGCTGACGGTGCGCGGCGGCGCGATGACGGTGCGCGCCCTCGAACTGGGGGCTTTCGACTTCCTCACCAAGCCCGAAACCGGCAGCGCGGCGGCGAACCTGAGCGACCTGCGCGCCCGCCTCCTGCCGATGGTCCAGGCCTTCGAGCGGCGGCGCGAGATCCGCGCACTCCTGCGCGGCGCGGGTTCGGGCAGCGCGCCGGCCGAGATCGCCCCGGCGCCGCCGTCCCCGGCCAGCGTATCGCACCGACCGGAGCCCAGCCTGCGGCGTACAGGGCCGCCGCTGGTGTTGATCGGCGTTTCGACCGGCGGTCCAGGCGCACTGGCCAGGCTGGTGCCATCGCTGCCTGCCGATCTGGGCGCGCCGGTGTTCATCGTCCAGCACATGCCCGCCCTGTTCACGCAACCACTGGCGGCCAGTCTGGATCAGAAGGGCGCCATCCGGGTCAAGGAAGCCCAGGACGGCGAGGCCGCGCGCCCGAACTGGGCCTATGTGGCTCCCGGCGGCCGGCATATGAAACTGGCTCCGGGCACGAAGGGCGAAATCATCATACGCATCACGGACGATCCCGCGGAGAATGGCTGCCGGCCCGCCGTGGACTACCTGTTTCGCTCCGCCGCTCTCAACTTTCCCGGCCGATCCGTCGCCGCCATTCTCACCGGGATGGGCAACGACGGGACGGCCGGCCTGCGCCTGTTGAAGCGGGGCGGCTGCTTCGCAATCGCGCAGGACGAAGCCAGCTCGGTGGTCTTCGGTATGCCGAAGGAAGCGATTCGAGCCGGAGTGGTGGACCTCGTGGCGCCGCTCGAGATGATCGGCGCCGCCATCGTCAGGTCGGTCCGAGGGGTCAGAGCGTGATCCGGCTCCAGCCCGAGGAACACAGGAATCTGGCCCAGTATGTGTACACCCTGTGCGCTGTAACCCTGGACGAATCCAAGGGGTATCTGATCGAAAACCGTCTCGCCAGCCTGGTCGAAGATTCCCGCTGCGGCAGCTACGGCGAGCTCCTGATGCGGGCGAAATCCGATCCCACCCGGGCGCTGGAGCGTCGCATCGTCGACGCCATCACTACCAACGAGACGTCCTTCTTTCGTGACACGGCGCCCTTCGATCTGCTGCGCCACAAGATCATTCCGGAGCTGATCGACCGCCGGACGCGAACCGGCGCCGCGAGCATTCGCATATGGAGCGCCGCCTGCTCCACCGGCCAGGAACTCTACAGCATCGCCATTCTGCTCAAAGAGCTGCTGGGGGATCCCGACCGCTATGGCGTTCGCCTGCTGGGTACGGACATCTCCGACGAGGTCGTGGCCAAGGCCAGTCGAGGGCGGTTCAGTCCGGTCGAGATTTCCCGAGGCTTGGCGGAAGCCCAACGGACCCGCTATTTCGTCCCCGTCGCCGGCGGATGGCAGATTCGTGACGAGATCCGCGCCATGGCCTCCTTCAAGAGGCTGAACCTGATGACGGACTTCTCCGCCTTGGGACGATTCGACGTCATCTTCTGCCGCAATGTGGCCATCTACTTCACCGAGCGGGACCGTGCCGCGCTATTTGGAAAGATGGAGCGGGCGCTCGAACGGGACGGCGTCATGGTGATCGGCGCCATGGAGTCGCTGAACGGAATCTGCCCGCAGTTCGAATCCAAGCGGCACCTGCGGTCCGTGTTCTACCAGGTGAGAACGCCCAAGTGAGGAAAGGTGGAACGTCCGGCGGGGCGGTGCGACCCGGCGGATGCTGCGTTGCCGGGCCGCTGGCCAAGGCCACTCACCAACTCGGTGGGCGGTGCATTCCGTGTTCCCTCTGCCCTCACAACGAGTTCCGCCCGGCGGCCGACAGCTGTCCGGGAGTCGGAAGCTGTAGAAAATACGCAAATCCCGAGAAAGGCCGCAACTTCCGGGTCATTCCACGAGCTGAAAGGACCTTAGCTGGCGGATCAACGCGGCCGTGTCGATGGGCTTCACCAGATAGGCGTCGCAAAGCGCATCGAAGGATCGGGCCAGGTCTTTCATTTCTCTCAACGCAGTCGTCATGACGATCTTCACGCCATGATTCGGGGCCACGCCGCGAGCTTCCTCCAAAGCCCGGACCAGTCTGAGCGCCTCCTGCCCGTCCATCTCGGGCATCATGATGTCCAGGCAGATCAGGTCGTAAGGCGACCCTTTGTCGGTCGCCATCCGGAATGCTGCCACCGCTTCCACGCCGTTGACGGCGATGTGGCATTCGCCATAGCGGGCCAGGAAGGTCTGCAGAAAGAGACGACTGGTGAAGTCGTCATCAACGATCACCGTTCTCATAACGTGCCGTCCTTATCGATTCTCCAGCCATCCGCCGCGATCCCCCAAGCGGGCGCAGCAGCACTTCGCCGGGACGATCCAACGAACCTGCGGCGGCTGCGCGTTCCATCTTCAGGGCGATGGCGTGGAGGCTGGGCACCGGCATGGAGGCCGCCGATCCCTCGAGCGCGTGCGCCTGCGAGGGCGCGCTTGGCTGCGGGCATGTCTGTCTTATCGTCCCAAAGGGCACCGCCCAGGCTCCGGAAAGCCAAAGATTTCCTGGCGATTCACCTCCTGCAAGGTCGCTACGCTGAAGATGTGTGGGGTCCGCGATGTCAGGGAGTCCTCTCCGTGAGCCGAGCTGGCTCCCGAACGGCAACCCGACGGCGCTCAAGACGGCAGCGGCGTGGGACTATCCTCTTCCTGCTCCCGCCGGATATCGTACTTTTCCATCCGGTAGATCAGCGTCTTCCGGCTCAGATCCAGATAACGCGCCGCCTGTGTCTGATTCCAGTCGAACTTCTTCAGTGACCGCAGAATCAATTCCTTCTCGACCGCATCCATGCTGATTCCCTGCGGAGGAAGATCCAGGCGCAGCTCTTCCAGAACCGGCCGTTCGCGGCGCAGGAACTCCGGCAGATCGTTTACCCCAATCTCGTTCCCCCGCGTCAGCACCGCCAGCCGCTCGATGATGTTCTCCAGTTCGCGGATGTTCCCTGGCCACCGGTACCCGCAGAAATGCGAAAGCAGCGAAGGCGGTAACGCAAGGTCCGGCCGGCCGTGCTTCTCTTTTGCCTTCGTGAAGAAGTGCTCCACCAGTTCCGGGATGTCCTCCGGCCTTTCGCGCAGCGGCGGCAGCTCCAGGGGGATCACCACCAGCCGGTAGTACAAATCTTCGCGGAACGTGCCGTCCTCGATCATCGCCTGCAGATTGCGGTGCGTGGCCGCGATGATCCGGACATCCACGCTGGTGGTCTCCGCGGCGCCCACCTTTTCGATCTCGCCCTGTTGGAGCAGCCGCAGCAATTTCACCTGCAGCTCCGTCGGCATCTCTCCGATCTCGTCCAGAAAAAGCGTGCCGCCGTCAGCCGACTCGGCCCGGCCCTTCTTGTGCGCCACGGCGCCAGTGAACGAGCCCTTGACGTGGCCGAAGAGCTCGGACTCCAACAGGTCCTTGGGGATCGCACCGCAGTTGATCGTTACGAAAGCCTTCTCACGCCGTGGGCTGTTGAAGTGGATGGCCTTGGCCAGCAACTCCTTCCCCGTGCCGGTTTCGCCGCGGACAAGAACGGTTGAGCTGGTCTGCGCCGCCCTCGATGCCATGTCCAGCACCGACAGCAGTGCGCTCGAGCGGCCCAATATGTTCTCGAAACCATACTTGCTGTCCAGGCTCGTGCGGAGTTCCTGCACCTCCTGACGCAGTTGCACGTGCTCCATCGCCCGTCCCAGCGTGAGCTTCAGCTCATCGATGTGGACGGGTTTCGTGACGTAGTCATACGCGCCGGCCCGCATCGCCTCAACCGCGGTCTCGATCGTGCCGAACGCGGTGACCATGATGACGACCGTCTCGGGGTAATCCGCGCGGATTCGCTTTAACAGATCCAGCCCCGACATGCCCGGCATCTTCAGATCGGTGACCACCACCTCGACCGGCCCTTTCTGGAGAAGTTCGAGCGCATCCCGCCCGCAGGCCGCGGTCCGCACCTGGTAACCGCCCTGCTGGAGTTGTACCTCCGTCACCCTGCGCAGGCTTTCGTCGTCATCCACCACCAGGACGCGCTTCTGGGCCAATGTTTCGCTCCTCAGCACCGCTCAACACCGAACCGCGACCGTCAGGGAGCGGACTCTTCCGCCCTACCGCCCGGACGCCGCCATGACCTCTTTGAACGCCAGCACTTCCCCGCCGTGCTCGTGCGCGAACTCGATCGCCTCGCTTCGCTGGCCAAAAGCAATCAGGCTCGGCGAGCACCGGTCATAGAGGACACCGGCGGGCCGTTTATCGGCATCGATCATCTCGTGGGCATGCGCGCACATGTTCATGTCGCTGCCCTTTACCACGTAGGCTTCGGTCGGAGACAGCTTCGCCCCTGTGAGGAAGGACGTTAATTCCACGATCCGCACCGGCCGCCCCTCCTGCTCATGTTCCGAAAGCGCACAGGCCGGGCAACAGAACATCCTTGCGTGTCCGTTCACCATGGCGACAGTCCTCGAATGAGCGTGGATCGGCCTCTGGCAGGCATAGCAGCCTTCCGGTTGTGCGCCGCCGTAGGCTCTGAATCCTACGTAACCAAGCGCGGCTACAACTACGATGATCGCGATCGCCGCGAACCAACGCCTGCCCGTCATAGTCCGCCCTCCTTTAAACTCTTCGCCGGGAGCACGATGGAAAACGTCATGCCCCGCACCGGGTTCGGCTCGGCGGTGATGGTGCCGCCGTGCTGCGTCACGATCTGATGCGCCACAGACAATCCCAGGCCCGTGCCGCCATCCTTTGTGGTGAAAAACGGGTCGAAGATTTTCTCCAGGTCCTGGGCGGGAATGCCGGGGCCCTCGTCTCTCACCGATATCCTCACATCGCCATTCGACGCCGTGACCGAAAGCTCCACCGACCCGCCACCCTCCATCGCCTGCACCGCGTTGATCGTCAGATTCAAAACCACCTGTTTCAGTTGCTCCGGGTCGCATCGAACCAGCGCGGGCGAGGTTGGCGCCCGCCGCTCCAGTGTGATTCCGCTGCGCTCGGCCGTGGGCGCCACCAGGCTCGTGACGGATTCGATGAGACGCGAGGGATCGACGAACTGCATTTCCGGTTTCCGCGGTCTGGCGAAGTCCAGCAGATTCGTCAGAAGGCGGTTGAGCCTGCGGGATTCCTTGCGGATCACCCCGAGAAACTCCTTGCGCATCTCCTCGGAAATGTGCGGCTGCTCCAGGATATCGGTGGAGCCCTCGATGCTCGCCAGCGGGTTCCGTATCTCGTGCGCCAGGCTCGCCGAGAGATGACCGATAGCCGACAGCCGGTCGGCGCGCTTCAGATGCTCGAAACTTTCCTGCAGCTCCCGGTACACCTTGCCCAGCTGCAGTGTGGTCGCCTCCAGCCTCTCCCGCTGCTTCCGTTCGCGGTCGGCCAGAGCGCCCGTCACCGCGCCCACCAGGAAGAAGAGAATGATCTCGGCATACTGATTCATCGCGTAATCCGGCATGAAATGCCACGCGTGGCGTATATGCGGGATGTACAGCATCGCCGACAGGAGCGACGCAGCCAGGCCTCCGCGCCAGCCGAAGTAGATCGCCGCATAGACGATCGGCAGGTAGTAGAGCCGCTGAAACACGTTGTGCCAGAGGATCAGCGAAGGCGGCGTCAGGAAGTGGAGTAACGAAGCCACGGCTATGCCAAGCGCGACAACCGATACCCGAACATAAATCGACCTCTTGCTGGTGACGTTCATCTCGGCAAAGTCCGCAACCGCGACTCTCATATCCATTTTCGCTCTTCCGTATCCAGCACGCCGCCCGCCAATCGCCGCGGGGGTGGGGCAGGACTCCAGTCCTGCAGCGGGTCTCCAGACCCGCCTCCGTCCAA
>CAZBQQ010000122.1:8945-17063 GCA_964493965.1 uncultured Solibacteraceae bacterium | reverse complement strand
CCTGCCCCACGGTTTCTGCCCGGTCTTGCGAAAACTAAGTGGCATTGGGTTGCCATGCTGCCCCACATACGAACCATCAAGCGGCCGGCCACGCTAGGCGGTAAAGGGCGGGGACACGAGAAACAGCGCCAGCGAGGTGAGGAGCAGTACCAACGCCAGGGCGGCCAGTGAGCGGGCGCGTTCGGGTGCGTCCTTGAGTTCCTTCCAGACGAACAGGCCACACAGGCCGCTGAGCAAGGCGGCAGCCAGAACGACCAGGATGCCGGCGTTGGGACCGAGCAGCGGCAGGGGATCGGGCCCCTGTGTGGCTGCGGCGGCCACGGCACTTGTCGCAACGAAGAGACAAACCGTACCGGCAGCCCACACCATGCCGCCCAGCAGAGGCAGCAAGTGGCTCTTTTTCGGCTGGCGGAGGTACTGGAGCACTTCGATCGGCTCGCCGCGAATGGGCAGGTTCATCAGCAGGAGATTGTAGGCGAAGGTGGAGACGAGCACGCCGGCCGCGAACATGAAGGCGGCGGCGTAGGGGCCCATACCCGTGTCGGGCGTCCGGCTGCGGTCTATCAGCGGGAAGCACAGACCGACCAGCGGGCCTCCGATGAGGGCCAGCACGATGCCCTTCCAACTCACGGTCACCTTGGTGCTCTTGGTCCGGCCGGTCTTGATCGCCTCCTGTGAGCGCCGGCGGGCGACAGCGCGGTAGGCGAATACATCCAGCATCACGGCGGCCAATATCAACACGAGGGTGGAGAGAAGCAGCACGGCGTTGACGTGAGCCCTGTCGATCAAGGCCAGGAGTATGGCGACCACCGCGGCCAAGCCGAGACCCACCGGGAAGGCCAGCGACATGCCGGCCAAGGACATGGCGGCGACCAGGAGAATGGTCCCCAGGTTGAAGACGATGCCGGCGGCGAATCCGTAGGCCCAACTGTGTTTGCTCGCGTGCAACATGAGGTCGTCCACGAACGCAAAGCCGCCGCCGCCTCCGGCGACATTGAACCCCAGGCTGCCGAAGGTGAACGCGGCCAGGATAGCCGCCACCAAGACGCCTAGCGCGTAATCCCAGTAGAAAAGCTCGAAGCGCTGCCGGCCCGCCAGCTTGTAGGTATTAGCCCACGAGCCCCAGCAAATAGCAGCAAGAATCGCAAGAACCAACGCTGCGATATAGGTCTCTGGAAGGATCATATTCCCGCACTCCCTGGAAAGAAGGAGGGTATCAAAAGCCAAGGCAAAGGTAAAGCGGCGGCTTTGTCGCGGAAATCACTCAGGGAGTGGCGAGAAGGTTGACGGCCCCCAGGCGCGCCCGGTCGGCGGTGAACTGGCGGGGATCGTGGCGGGCCAATTCGAGGAAAATACCGCGGGCCCGGCGCTCGAGCAGGGCGGCTTCGCCCTTGCGGTGGGTCTGGCGGAGGAGCGCGGCATATTCGAGCAGGGTGGCCCCGACTTCGACGTGGCCCGCTCCGAGCACCTTTTCCCGGATCGCGAGCGCCTGCCGGAGCAGCGGCTCGGCTTCTCCGAAACGCTTCAGAGCGCGGTAGAGAGAGCCGAGGTTGTGCAGAGTCGCGGCGCCATCGCGGGTGGCGAGCCGCGAGGTGGTGGTCCAGATACCCAGAGCCTCCCTGTACAGACTCTCGGCACGGTCGTGGCGCGACTGGGTCTGGCAGAGCAGGCCGAGGTCGGAGAGGGCAGCAGCAACATCCGGGTGGCCGGGCCCGAGTGTCTTGCGGCGGACCGCGAGGACGCTCTCGAGCAGGAGTGCCGCCTCATCCGGCCTGCCTTGCATGCGTCGCAGCTCGGCAAGGCCGCTCAGCGTGGCGACGAGCTGGGGATGGTCCGGCTGCAAGGTGGCGCGATCGAGAGCCAGCGCTCGTTCGAACAGAGCGTCGGCGTGCGGGTAGTTGCCGAGCACCGTTTCGAGACCGGCGAGATTGTGCAAGGCGACCGCGGTTTCCGAAGCCCGGCCAGGGAGCTGTTCCCACTGCGCCACCGCCTTGGCGTACAGCGCGGCGGCCGGGGTATAGCGGCCCTGTAAACGATAAAGGGCTGCCAGATTGTTGGCCAGCGCCGCGGAATACGGAGCGGGAGGCTGGTCGCGGGCGATATCGAGGCCGCGCCGGCAAAGGTCCTCCGCTTCGGCATGACGGCCCAGGAGCAGACAGAGCTGGGCGAAATTGTTGAGCGCCAGAGCGACCTCCGGACCCGGCCGGCCCGGTGGGGCGCTCGCCAGCGCGCTGCGGTAGAGTCTTTCGGCATCGACGTAATGGCCCAGGGTCTGTTCAACTCCCGCCAGGCTGTTAAGCGTGGAGCAGAGCTCGGCGCTGCCGTGGGGCGTAGTCTCGCGGAGGATCGAGACGGCGCGCCGGTACAGGTCCGCGGCGCGGTCCTCCTGCCGGCGCTCGTGGTGAAGGGCGGCGAGGTTGGCGAGGGTGACGGCGTTCAGAGAACTGGGCGGGCCGGCCTGGTCCCAAATAGCCAGAGCCTGTCCATAGGTCTGCTCCGCCTCGGCGGTCTTTCCGTGGATGAGGTAGAGGCGGGCGAGCTTGTTGAAGCCGGTGGCAAGACTGCGGGTGGATTCAGGCACGGCGCGGCACGTGGCGACAGCCTGGACGTAGGTTGCCTGGGCTTCCGGATAGTGGCCGCCCGCCGCCAGACCGTCGGCGGTCTGTATCTGTTGCAGGCAGGAGACTTCGGCTTGGCCGACCGCCAAGGCGAACCAGAGGAGACCGCCCGCCAGGCGGCCCGGAAACCGCACCTATCGACTATCGTCCAGAAGGGCGCTCGTGGAACGTCGCTGATGAGGGGTACGGCCCTATTCCGATAGGGGGCTCGTCCGCTTGCGCACGCTGAAGGGCAATGGCGGGTCTGGAGACCCGCTGCAGGCGTGGACGCCTGCCCCACAACCTCAGGGGTACGGACTAGCGCGGCCGCTGGCTGGCGAAGAGCCGTACGGTCTCCGCGTTCAGCAGCACCCACAGGCCGTAGATTCCCAGGGCGGTGCCGAAGGGAACGCCGGGCAGGCTGATCGCGGCCAGCACGATGCCGAGAATGCGCGCCCACTCGCGGTAGTGCAGCAGGCCGATGCCGGTGATAATGCCGGGGAGCGAGAACACGACAATCAGGACGACGATGATGGCGCCCACAATACCAACCGCGGGGACCGCCAATTGGGCGTTGGGATCCGAGCTGGTCTCGAGGGCGGTCTGGATCAAACCCGCGAGGAAGCCGAACAGGAGCAGGCAGACCAGCGCCGCAAGCAGACCTAAGGCGCCGAAAACGATGTGCAGGTAGGCGAGGATCTTGACGTGGTTTTCCATTTCCCTTCCCTATCGAAGCGCGGCGCAGGCTTCGGCTACGGCGGCGGCCATTTGCGAGGTGGTGGCGGTGCCTCCCATATCATAGGTGCGCGCTTCACCGCGGCACACCACGTCGCGGACGGCCTGCTCGACGCGGGCGGCGGCGGCGGCCTCGCCCAGCCACTCGAGCATCATCTTCCCCGCGAGGATGGACGCCAGGGGGTTGACCTTGTCCTGGCCAGCGTACTTGGGCGCGGAGCCGTGAGTGGGCTCGAAGACGGCGTAGCGGTCACCGATGTTGCCGCTGTAGGCGAAGCCCATCCCGCCGACCAACTGCGCGCAGAGGTCGGAAAGAATGTCGCCGAATAAGTTGGTGGTGACGATGACGTCGTAGTTCTGCGGATTCTTGATCAGCCACATTCCCATGGCGTCTACGTTGGCGGTGTCGAACTGGATCTGGGGGAACTCGGCGGCCACGGCCTGCGCGGTTTCGAGGAACAGGCCGCAGGTGGCGCGCAGCACGTTGGCCTTGTGGACGGCGGTGACGCGGCGGCGGCCGTGCTTGACGGCATACTCGAACGCGGCGCGCACGATGCGGCTGGAGGCGTGACGGGTGATGCTGCGGATGGAGATGGCAGCGTCGAGCGCGATGCGCTCCATGCCACGCACCGGGCGGAAGGGTTCGGGGACGCGCGGGTACTCGACGCCGATGTACATTCCTTCGGTGTTCTCGCGGAAGACCACGATATCGATGTCGTCGCGATAGTTGAGGGGGTTGCCGGGAAACGCGCGGCAGGGCCGGAGGCAGACGTAAAGGTCGAGCATCTGGCGCATGCGGACGATGGGGCTGCGATAGGTGAGGCCCTTGCCCTGCAGCCCGGGAGCCAGTTCCCGCTGCGCGTCGCCGACGGGCTTGGAGGTGATGGCTCCGAAGAACGCGCAGGAGGTGGAGCGCATCAGCTCGATGGTGCGTTCGGGGAGCGCCTCGCCTTCGCGGCGCCAGAACTCCCAGCCGATGTCGCCGTGGACGTACTCGGCTTCAAATCCGGAGGCGTCGAGGACGACGCGAGTGGCGTCGCACACTTCTTGTCCGATGCCGTCTCCGGGCAACCAGGCGATGCGATGCATGTGGACTCCTTAGCGGCCGCCTGCGGCGGCCAGTCGTCAGCTCTCAGCTGGCAGCTGTCAGCTTTCAGCTGCTAGCCAAACCCAGATCTTAGCACCCGGATTGGGCGGATGCCCGGCGGGCCCTTATTGACCGCACTGAAGCAGGTGCAGTGGCGCTGTGGTGGGGAGCTTCGGAAGCGGCCGTCATCGACGCTGTCCGCGACCTCCGATACCCGGCGGGACCTTCTCACGCCCTCGCGCGAGACTCTTCCTTACGTACAGGACTCCTGTACAATGGGAGCATGGCCAGTGAAACCACATACACGAGCCTTCGGCAGAACCTGGCGAGCGTTCTGGATCAGGTGGTAGATCAGCAGGAGACTGTGATCGTGCGGCGCAAAGGGTCGCGAGACGTTGCGCTGGTTCCGGCTGGCGAGCTTGCCGGGCTGGTTGAGACCGCTCACCTGCTGCGGTCGCCACGGAACGCGCGGCGTTTGCTGGCGGCGCTGAATCGGGCGGACCGGCACAAGTCGAAGCCGGAAAGCGTCGCTGAGCTGCGACGAGAGATTCTCGGTGAAAAAGGACGTTAAGCGGGTCGCCGTCTTTCATCCCGAGTTCAGGGAGGATCTGCGGTACTGGGTCAAGTCGGATCGGAATACTGCAATCCGAGTGCTGGACCTGGCCGAAGCAGTCTTGCGCGATCCGTTTGAAGGCGCAGGCAAGCCCGAGCCGCTACGGTATCTGCTCGCAGGTTGTTGGTCGAGGCGCATTACCCAGGAGCACCGCCTGGTATATCGAGTCGGCGACGAGGGCATCGATTTTCTTCAGGCGCGATATCACTATTGAGCGGTCCGGCGGGTCTGGAGACCCGCTGCAGGCGTGGACGCCTGCCCCACTAATTAGAACTAAGCTCAGCTCTCACACTGCCGCGTATTTCTTCTTCAGATACGGGATCAGGCCTCCGCCGGCCAGGAGCTCGGTGGCTCGCGGATCGAGGGGCGCGGCGGCGATCAGTGATTCGTCGCCGACCTTCTGGATCGTTCCGGCAGTTAAATCGATCAGCAATTCGTCGCCGGTTTCGAGGCGCTCGACGGCGGTCGCCGAGACAATCGCGGGCAGGCCGAGGTTGATGGAGTTGCGAAAGAAGATGCGCGCGAAGGAGACCGCGATCACGGCGCCGACGTCGGAGAACTTCAACGCGGCGGCGGCCTGCTCGCGGCTGGAGCCGCATCCGAAATTCTTGCCGGCCAGGATGAAATCGCCGGCGTGGATGAGGCCGCGGATTTCAGGGTAGGTCAGCTCGAAGAGGTGCTCGGGGGTCTTCTCTCGGTCGGTGACGTTCAGGTAGCGGCCGGGGTAGATGATGTCGGTATCGATGTTGTCGCCGAGCTTGGCGGCGATGCGGCCGCGCAGAATGAGTGTCTCGCTGTTCATGCGACCTCCTGAATGCCGATGTTGGCGGGATGCGTGATGGAGCCGGCGATGGCCGAGGCCGCCACCACGGCGGGCGAGGCGAGGTAGACGCGCGAATCCTTGCTGCCCATGCGGCCGATGAAGTTGCGGTTGGTGCTGGAAATGCAGACTTCGCCGGAGGCCAGGATTCCCTGGTGCACTCCGACGCACGGCCCGCAGCCGGGCGCGTTGACCATGGCGCCGGCCATCACCAGCGTCTGGATGTAGCCGAGGCGCATGGCCTCCAGATAGATCTCCTGCGAAGCCGGGATGACGATCAGGCGCGTGCGCGGGTGGACGCTATGCCCATCGATGATGCGGGCCGCGACCTCGAAATCCTCCAGGCGGCCGTTGGTGCAGCTTCCGAGCACGGCCTGGTTGACGGCCAGACCGGCGACCTCGGAGAGCGGGCGGACGTTGTCCACGGCGTGCGGGCAGGCGATCTGCGGCTCCTTGAGTTCCGTGCTGGCGTTGATGGTGAGCACGCGCTCGTAGTGGGCGTCGGGATCGGGCAGGTAGCGCGGGCTCATGGGCAGATCGCTCGAGATACGGTGGGACAAATAGTGGAGCAGCTTGTCGTCAACCGGCGTGAAGGCCACCTTGGCGCCCATCTCCATGGAGAGGTTGGCGAGGACCATGCGGCCGGCGATGCTCATGTTGCGAATGACGGGGCCATCGAACTCGACGGCACGATAGTCGGCGCCGGCGGATCCCAGCTTGCCGATGATGTAGAGGATCAGGTCCTTGGCCGAGATCCACTCGTCGAGCTCGCCCTCCACCTCGATGCGGATGGTGTGGGGCACCTTGAACCAGAGCTGCCCTTCGGTCCAGACGCCGGCCATTTCGGTGGCGCCGATGCCGGCGGCGAAGGCTCCGAAGGCTCCGTGCGTGGTGGTGTGGGAATCCGTGCCGACCACGACCATACCGGGCAGGACGTGCCCGTTCTCGGCCAGCACCTGGTGGCAGATGCCGCCGCGGCCGACATCGTAGAAGCTGCCGATGTTCTGCTCGCGCACAAAGCCGCGGATGGCCTTGTGCGTGGCGGCGGTCTTTTCGGATTCGGCGGGGACGCGGTGATCGAGGATGATCACGATGCGGTCGGCGTCCCAAACCTTGGGCACGCCGATTTCCGCGAAGCTCTTGCGTACGAGGTCGGCGTTCTCGTGCGACAGGGCGAGGTCGACGGAGGCGACCACGATCTCATCGGGGGAGACGCTGGTGCGACCCGACGCACGCGCCAGGATTTTCTCTGCGAGTGTCATGTGTGTAGTCCTTCTTACGTCGTCACCGCGTACTTGACCTCGAGCGTGGTGCGCGGGAGGAAGTCGTCTTCGAGCTGGCGGTATTCCTTCAGGCCGACGAATTCGGTGTACTCGGCGAAGCTGGAAACCCAGTCGGTTTGGCCTTCGAGGAGGCCGGTGGGCGAGGCGTGCATGGCTTCGAAGAAACGCTTCAGCGCGCGGTGCACCACCAGGATGGAGGCCACCGGGATGCTCACACGGGCAACGCCGATCCGGGCCAGTTCGGGGATCGGCACGAGTTCGGTCTTGACACCCGTGACGGCGTCCATCAGGTTCACCGATACCAGGCCTTTGATCTCCCAGACCGCGCGCTCGATGTCGGCGCGGGTGCGGATACCGTCGATGAAGGCCATGTCGGCGCCGCTTTCCAGGTAGACATTCGCCCGGCGGATGGCTTCCGACAGCCCGTAGACGGCGGCGGCGTCGGTGCGGGCGTTGATGACCAGATCCACTCCCAGGCGCTCGCGCACCTTGGCCATGGCGCGGACTTTGCCGGCCATTTCTTCGGCGGCGATGACCTGCTTGCCTTCCATGTGGCCGCAGCGCTTGGGGAACACCTGGTCCTCTATATTGAGGCCGGCGACGCCCATGGCGATGAGGCGCTCGGCGATTTCGGCGGCATTGATGGCATTGCCTCCACCGGTGTCGATGTCGGCCATGACGGGGATGTTGACGGCGCGGACGATGTCCCAGGTACGGTCCAATACGTCCTTCATCTCGACGAGCCCGACGTCGGGCTTGGCCAGCAGGCTGCCGGCCAGGCCGAAACCGCTGACCTGGATGGCTTCGAAGCCGGCGGCCTCGATGAGTTTGGCGCTGAGCGCGTCGTGGCAGCCAGGGGCCACAAGCGCGCGGCGGCGCTCGAGTTTCTCTCTTAGAATCCTGGCTCGATCGTTGACCATGTTTCGGTCCTCCGGCTCACTATGGTATCGCAGGCGGCGCCGCTTGCGGGCGCCGCCGCCTGC
>CAZBQQ010000122.1:1841-8845 GCA_964493965.1 uncultured Solibacteraceae bacterium | reverse complement strand
CTGGGAAGTCTAATGGAGTGGATGGAGACGACCGAAATGGCCGCCATCGAGCAGGTCCGCGCCGGCGACGGCGAGGCGTTTCGCCTGCTCGTGGAGCGGTATAGCCGGACGATCTTCCGTCTCACGTACCGTATGACTGGCAACGAACAGGACGCGGAGGACATGGTCCAGGAGACGTTCTTGCGGGCTTACCGGCAGATCCACAGCTACGATTCGCGCGCCGGGTTCGGCACGTGGCTGTTCCGGATTGCGACCAATTGCTCGCTCGACTTGCTGCGCAAGCGCGGGGTGCGGCGCGAATCGCAGGAGCCCGCTTTCGAGGACGACGGCCCCAAAATGGAACTCCCGTCGACGGCGCCCTCTCCAGAGCGGCTCGCCATCAGCGGCCAGATTCGTCGCAGGCTTCGGGTGGCGCTGGCACAGCTAAGCCCGGCGGAGCGGGCCGCTTTCATCCTGAGGCATTTCGAAGGGGTCCCGATCGACGAAATCTCCCGGGCTCTGGGACATTCCAACAGCGCCGCGCGCCAGAGCGTGTTCCGCGCTGCTGCAAAACTCCGGCGGGCACTCGCGCCATTGGAAGGCACAGCGAAATGAAACACCTGGACGATGCACAACTCGCAGCCCTCTACTACGGCGAGGCCGGGACGGGGGAGCGCGAGCACCTGGCGGCGTGCGAGAGTTGCCGCCTGGCGTATCAGGAGCTCACGTCCGTCCTGGACCAGGTGGAGCTGCCGGTTCCGGAGCGAGGCGAGGATTACGGCGCGGAGGTATGGCGGCGGGTGAGCCGGAAGCTACCGTCGCCGGCGCCCGGACGCTCGTTCTGGGGAACGCTCTGGATGCCGCGGCCGTGGGCGGTGGCCGCCGCGGTGGTGGTCCTCGTGGTTGCCGCTTTCGTGGCCGGGCGCTTCTGGCCCTGGAGGCAGACGCAGGTTGCCGCGCGACCGATACCGGCGCAGGTCCGCGAACGGATCCTGCTGGTGGCGGTGGGCGACCATCTGGATCGGTCCCAGATGGTGCTGCTCGAGCTGGTGAACAGCAGGCCTCAGGACGACCAGGTGGACATCTCGGAAGAGCAGCAGCGGGCGCAGGATTTGATCGGCTCCAACCGGCTGTACCGGCAGACGGCGTTGCGGTCCGGAGATCCGGGAGTGGCAACCGTTCTCGATGAGCTGGAACGGGTGCTGCTCGAAGTAGCGCACAGCCCATCCCACCTGTCTACGCAGGAATTCGAGGAACTGCGGCACCGTGTGGAGGCGCAGGGTATCCTCTTCAAGGTCCGCGTGATCGACTCACAGCTACAAAAGGACGAACGGAAGAAATCCTAACGGAGAAACGGTATGTTCAAACTCATTCAAATCGCGTTGATGTGTGTTGGCGTCGCGCTGGCTTTCGCGGAACCGAGCGCCGATGACCGTGGCGAGGTCAGTTACCAGGCCGGCATGGGGGCGCTCGACGCAAAGCAGTGGCAGAACGCCATCCAGCAGTTCGACGGGGTGCCGCCCGACAACGCGCGCGCCGACGGGGCCTTGTACTGGAAGGCGTACGCGCTCAACAAGCTCGGCCGGCGGCAGGAAGCGCTTACGGCCATCGCCCAACTTCGGAAGCAGTACGCCAGGAGTCAATGGGTGAACGACGCCAAGGCCCTCGAGATCGAGGTCAAGCAGGCCGCGGGGCAGACGGTTTCGCCGGAGGCCGAGCCCGACGAGGAGCTGAAGCTCATCGCGATTCAGAGCCTCATGAATACCGATCCGGAGCGCGCCATCCCGCTACTCGAAGGCGTGCTCAAAGGCAACCACCCGTCGAAACTCAAGCAGCAGGCTTTGTTTGTGCTACTGCAGACGGGATCACCGCGGGCCCGGCAGATCGTCATCGAGATCGCCAAGGGCAACTCGAATCCGGAGCTTCAGAAGAAGGCCATCGAAAACCTCGGGATTTTCGGAGGCGCGGAAAGCCGGCAGACGCTCGCGGACATCTACGCGTCTTCGACCGATGTGGGCGTGAAGCGGAAGATCCTGGAGAGCTTCATGGTGGCTGGCGACCGGGCCCGCATCCTGACGGCGGCCAAGAGCGAGAGCAACCCGGAGCTGCGGCGGCAGGCCATCCAACTGCTGGGCGTGATGGGAAATCAAAACGCGCCCGATATCCTCGCGCTCTACGCCAGCGCGCACGATAAGTCGGACCGGAAGGCCGCCATTGAGGCGCTGTTCGTGCAGGGGAACGACAAGGCGCTGATCGATCTGGCACGGAAGGAGACCGATCCGGAGCTGAAGCGCGCGATCGTGCAGCAGCTCTCTGTGATGGGAACCAAAGACGCCACGGATTACATGATGGAGATCCTGAACAAGTAGGAGATTGCCATGCTGCGAACGATCCTGATCGCTCTTGCGGCTTCCGCTGTCTGCGCCGCGCAGCCGCACATCGTCAACGCGAAGCTCGATACACGGCCGGCGTCGGCCGGGCTAGAGCGGGAGTATCGCGCCATCGTGAACGCGGCGGCGACGCCCGCGTGGATCGGGTACTCGGTCGCCGCGATCGAGGGCGATCATCGGGAGTGCTGCTGGGATGGCGGGCACAGTTGCGGCTGCTCGCTCGAGGGCGGGCACAACACTCAGGTCAGCGGCGACCGCACGGAGAAGCTCGAGGCGTCGGGCAGGATTGCCGTTCTGATCCGCATCGAGAACAAGCAGGTGGGCAAGGTGCAGGTGTATGCGGAGAGCTGCGAGCTGGACGCGGGAGGTCTTCCCGTCCACTGGCTCACGGATGTCCGCCCTGCCGAGAGCGTTGCGCTTCTCTCCACGTTTGTGGGCGGCGGCGACGAGCTGAGCGACTCCGCCGTTCTGGCTATCGCGATGCATGAGGACCAGGCTGCGGATCGGGCCATGAAGGGGTTCATCGCGCCCTCGCAGCCCGAAGCAGTGCGTGAAAAGGCGATCTTCTGGTTGGGTGCCGCGCGGGGCAAGCGAGGTTACGACGTGCTGCGGGTGGTTGTCCGCGACGATGCTTCCGACAAGATTCGGGAGAAGGCCGTGTTCGCGTTGTCGATCAATAAGACACCCGAGGCGGTCGACTCCATCATCGAGACGGCGAAGGGCGACCAGAGCGGGCACGTTCGGGGCCAGGCGCTGTTCTGGCTGGGACAGAAGGCCGGCCAGAAGGCGGCGGCGACGATCACGGACGCCATCGCCAACGACCCCGACACCGAGGTAAAGAAGCACGCCGTGTTTTCGCTGAGCCAGCTTCCGAAGGACCAGGGGGTTCCGCTTCTGATCCAGACCGCGCGCAACAACCGGAATCCCGAGGTGCGGAAGCAGGCGATGTTCTGGCTGGGGCAGTCGCAGGATGAGAGGGCGCTCTCATTTTTCGAGGAAGTGCTGAAAGGGCGTTGAGGCGCCCTCAGCTTTCAGCGGTCAGCTATCAGCCGTCAGCTACTGACTGGCTGACGATCTCTTCCGCTGAAATCGCCGGGGCGGAAGGTCGCGAACAACGATTCCCCGAGTCTCATTGCCTGTCTCATCGCTGACAGCTGATGGCTGAAGGCTGACAGCCATGTAGTATGGGAGGCATGGAACCTTTCCGGGGCGTGGACTTCCTGCAGATCGACAGCCTGTTCAGCGAGGAGGAACTGCTGGTGCGGCAGACGGCGCGGCAGTTCGTCGAAGAGCGGGTGATTCCGGTCATTCGCGACTGCTATCGCGACGCGCGGTTTCCCTCCGAACTCATTCTCGAGTTGGGGCGGCTCGGATTTCTGGGCGCGAACCTGGAGGGGTATGGGTGCGCCGGGCTGAATCACGTGGAATACGGGCTGGTGATGCAGGAGCTCGAGCGCGGGGATTCGGGGCTGCGCAGCTTCGTCTCGGTGCAGGGCGCGCTGGTGATGTTCCCCATCCGGACGTTCGGCTCGGAAGAACAGAAGCAGCGCTGGCTGCCGCGGCTGCAATCGGGCGAGGCGATCGGATGCTTTGGGCTGACCGAGCCGGATTTCGGATCCAATCCCGCGGGAATGCGGACGCGCGCGCGGCGCGACGGCGACGGCTGGGTGCTCAACGGCGAGAAGACCTGGATCACCAACGGCACCGCGGCCAGCGTGGCCGTGGTCTGGGCGCGAACCGAGGATGGCATTCGCGGCTTCCTGGTGGAGCGGGGCACGCCGGGCTTCACCAGTTCGGATATTCACGGGAAATGGTCCATGCGCGCGTCGGTGACTTCGAGCCTGTCGCTGGTGGATTGCCGCGTTCCGGACGCGAACATGCTGCCGGGGGCGAAGGGGCTGAAGAGCCCGCTGATGTGCCTCACGCAGGCGCGGTACGGAATCGGGTGGGGCGTCCTGGGGGCGGCGATGGATTGTTACGAAACGGCGCGGCAATACGCGATCCTGCGGAAGCAGTTCGACGACCGGCCGATCGCGTCGCACCAGATGGTGCAGGAGAAGCTGGCCTGGATGATCACGGAGATCACCAAGGCTCAACTGCTGGCGGTGCAGGTGGGCCGGCTGAAAGACCAGGGCAAGGCCGAGCCGGCGCACATCTCGATGCTCAAGCGGAACAACACCGCCATGGCGCTCGATTGCGCGCGGCTGAGCCGCGACCTGCTGGGGGCGAACGGCATCACGGACGAGTATCCGATCATGCGGCACATGTGCAACCTCGAGACAGTGAAGACGTACGAGGGCACGGACCACATACACGCGCTGGTGATCGGGGAACGGGTGACGGGGATTCCGGCGTATAAGTAGGGGCACCTGCGGCGGCTGCTCGTCGCCCGTCGATTGTCGCCCGTCGCGGGATCCCAGCGCGAGTTGTGAAGCTTCGCGGCCCCGGCTGGATCGACCGGCAAGGAGCTGGCGTAGACGCCCCGCTCCCTCGCGGTCGCGGCTCGGAAGGGAATTGTTGACAAAATCTTTACGAATTACTTGATATTCCGCAACGTTCGCGCACTCGTTCCGGGCAAGAGTCAGGGCAGGAGCGAACGCGATGAACAAAACCCTCCCTTTGCTTATGGGCCTTTTCCTGGCGGCGGCGGCTCACGCGCAAACGTCCATCCATGAGCTGTACGGCTTTACGTGCGGGCCAATGACGACCGGGTATCTCTGTCCGCAAGGGGCCGAGCCCGACGCGATCATCCAGGCTTCCGACGGCAAACTCTATGGCGTGACGGAAACCAGTTTTGCCGCGCACGGCACGTCGGTTGTTCCTGGCGGCGGAACCATTTTCACGATAACCCCAGCCGGGCAGTTGACGGTGCTGTACACCTTCCCGAGGGACTCGAAGACGGGGATGTTCGACAACGGATCCGAACCGAGTTCGATCGCGGAAGGCAGCGACGGCCTGCTGTACGGCGTCTCGTCCACCGGCGGCACCACTTCCGCCAGTTCGGGCACCTTGTGGAGAATCCACAAGGACGGCACCGGTTTTCAGGTGCTGGAGCGCTATTGCACCACCTGCACCACCGGCAGCTTTCCGAATTACATCCTTGCGGCCAAGGACGGCAATCTGTACGGAACCACGGGCTACGGCGGCTCGTCGGTGTGCCAGGGCCTGGGCTGCGGCGTGGTGTTCCGGTTGACCACGGGAGGAGCCTACACGGTTCTACACTCGTTCAACGGGACTTCCGAGACCCAGTACCCGGTGGGGTTGACGCAGGCCACGGACGGGAACTTCTACGTTTCTACCGGCTTCGAGGGGGGCGGCGGCCTGTTCCGGGTTACACCTTCCGGCGGCTTCACCACCCTGTTCCTTTTCGGCACTTCCACCTACGCCCTGGCGCCTCTGACGCAGGCCTCGAACGGGCTGCTGTATGGCTTCTCACATGTCACGAGCGGCAGCACGATCGAGTTCTTCTCCTGCACGCTGGGCGGAGTGGTCAACAAGATCGAGGCGATCACGCAGCCGCTGTACAAGCAGTACGGGATTGGCAAGCTGCTGCAGGCGACCGACGGCAATCTCTGGACTTCGGCGGCGGTGGGCGGGGCCGGCTACGGCAGGGTGTTCTCGATCACGCCCACGGGCACGATCGTGGACAGTCTCAATTTCGCCAACACGGTTGGGAGTTTCCCCACGGGTGGACTGATCCAGGCGCTGGACGGCACGCTCTACGGAACGACGACCCAACTGGGCACGGACCCGGGCGGGGGCTTCTCGTTCGGGGTGATCTATTCGATTTCGGGTCTTCCTCCGAAGTGACCGGGGCTAAGACCCCAGCGGGTAGTTTTTCGTGGCGCAGGCACTCTAACCCACTGCCACTTAGTTTTCCCGGATGCGGACAGCCTGATTGGACAGAGGCGGGTCTGGAGACCCGCTGCAGGACTGGAGTCCTGCCCCACGCGACCAGTCTCGTTGCCACGCGGCCGCCCGTCGAAACACGGTACAGTTGAGTGGAGGTTCCCTGACTTGGCAAAGAAAAAAGAAAAGGAAGTCGAGCAAGAGTCCGCGCCCGTGGTAGTAGAAGCTCCACCCGTTAGAGCGGAGCCTCAGATCTCCCAGAAGATTCCGAAGCTGGCTCCGAAGAACAAATCCCGCCTGCCCCGGAAGCAGAAGAAAGCCGCCAAGAAGGCCGCTGCCCGGAAGTAGTTCGAATCAAGCCTCGCGGGGTTTCCGGTTGACTGCCCACCATGTCCCGAACCCCAGCACCGGGAACGCCGCCGCCACCGCGAAGCCGGCGTCGAACCGGCCTCTATCGAACAACCGCCCGAACACCGGCATGATCACCGCCACCATCAGCGACCATGCCCCGGCGCCGAGCCCCGCCATCAGTCCCGCGTCCTCACTCGCAAACACCCGCGCTGTCCACCCCACCGTCAGAATGATGAAGCCGCCCGCGGCGAACGTCGCGACGAACATCAGGGCCATCACCAGCCAGAACGGCCGCACCCACGGCGTCAACGCCAGCGGAAGCGAAGCCAGCATCGCCGCGGCCAGCAGCGGTTGAAACGCGGACGTCGGATCCCGCCCCGCCGCCACGCGCCGGTCCGCCAGCCAGCCCCACACGAAGTATCCGATCTCCCACCC
>CAZBQQ010000122.1:0-1741 GCA_964493965.1 uncultured Solibacteraceae bacterium | reverse complement strand
CCGCCACGCGCCGGTCCGCCAGCCAGCCCCACACGAAGTATCCGATCTCCCACCCGAGCGGAGGAATCCAAAGCACTGCGCCAATCCCCACCTGCGTCATCCCGCGCGCTCTGCTCAGGAACAGCGATGCCCCGTAGAGGATCAATGCCAGCGGAAGCGCGCCCCAAGCGTAGGCGCACATGTAGGACCACACCCGCGGATCCCGGAAGTTCGGCCGTCTCTGCGAACCGGGGACTGGACCGGATTTCGCCGCCGTTGCGAAACTCCGTGCCTGTCCCAAGGTTCGCCCTCTGGATACTCTCAGCGCCGGCCGCCGGCTGACGAAGAACCACACCACCATCCACGCCGCGCCTGCCGCGCCCGTGCAGAGGAAAGCCGCGCGCCACCCCCAGTAGTATGCGATCGGAGTGATCACCACTGGCGTGATGATCGCCCCCAGCGACCCGCCGCTATACGCCACCGCGATGCCGCGCGACTGCTTCTGGGGTGGCAGCGTCTGGACCGCCGTTCGCGCCCCGCCCGGGAACGTCGCCCCTTCGCCGAACCCCAGCGCCGCCCGCGCGGCTGCGAAACTCAGCAACCCCACCGCCAGCGCGTGCGACGCGGATGCGGCGGTCCACAGCGCCACCGCCAGCATCATGCCCCAACGCACGCCCACCCGGTCCAGCCAGCGCCCCCACAGCGGATTCGCGATGGTGTAGGTGATCGAGAACGCGGCGATCGCCCACCCGTACTGCTCCGCCGTCATCCCCGTCTCTTTGAGAATCGTCGGCACGAGCAAAGCGATCGTGTTGCGGTCGATGTAGCTGACCAGCGACACCAGCAGCATCGCCCCGCACGGAATCCAGAGTCCGCGGTCGCCTTTAGGCCTGCGCATCGAACGCGCTGCCCGTGGCGCGCCGCCAGTGATCCTCGAACAGCCCCTTCATCGCCTCGCCGAACCCTTCGTGGTCGAACACCACCGAAGTCCACGCCGGCCGCGTGACCACCGGATCGAGGAGCGCGATCATGCCGCGCTTGCCATCGAACAGCGCGAGCTTCATCGGCAGCGACTCCGCCACGCGTATCTCGACCCCCACCTGCCGGTAGTCCTCCAGCCGCTGCGAGTGGGCATCCTCCAATGCACCCGCCGCCCGCAGCAGCCGGCACCGCACGCCGCGCTCGCGCGCCTGCTTGACCAGGTGTTCGTCGAGCGGGTCCACCGCGTACGGTGGCCGCGAGAACTCCACGTAGTCCGACACCACCTCGGCCAGCATGCGCTGGAACTGCGCCGCCGCCTGCGACGGCTCGCCGACGATGCGCAGGTAATCGAGAGTGCCGCGTTCGCCGCGCCCCTCGGAATACGATTCGGCGAGATCCTCGATCAGTCCCGTAGCAGTACGGGCCTGCTCCGCCAGTTCCAGCTCCGCCGTCTGGCGTTTCCGCGCCAGGTACCCCGGGATCGCCAGCGCCGGCTCCACCGCGGAGAACAGTTTGGTCTTCTCCTGCACGACCAGCGCGAAGCCCTTCTCCACCAGGCTATCCAGCACCTCGTAGACTTTCTGCCGGGGCACATGCGCCCGCGCCGCCAGTTCCAGCGCCTTGAACCGAGGATGGCCCAGGAGCACCATGTACGAGCGGGCCTCGTAAGCATTGAGCCCGATCTGCTGCAACCTTCGCCAGAACCGTTGGAACGCCGTCTCGGGCATTAACCCTCCTCTAACACGGGACAGTATACTCTGTTGCGGGAGGAAGGTGAGCG
>CAZBQQ010000121.1:0-17332 GCA_964493965.1 uncultured Solibacteraceae bacterium | reverse complement strand
TCCGCCGCCTGCGTGAATCGGGCGAGCCGTTCCTGCTGGTCGATGTGCGCGAGGAAAGCGAGTGGGCAGCCGGCCACGCCTCGGGTGCGCTGCACCTGAGCAAGGGGACCATCGAGCGCGACATCGAGGCCCAAGTCCCGGGCCACGACACCAAGATGGTGCTCTACTGCGGCGGCGGATTCCGCTCCGCGCTCGCCGCGGACAACCTCCAGAAGATGGGTTACACCGAAGTGATCTCGCTCGACGGCGGCTGGCGCGCCTACCAGGAGAGCGGACTGCCCACCGCATCTTGAGCCGGCGCATCGAGAGGTTGGCCTAGCGGTCGCACGGCGGCACTAAGAGCCCCAGGCGGGCCAGGGCAATCAGATTCCCTTCCAGGGCGGGCGCCAGGGTTTCGCGCGAGCCGCCGGTCAGCGGCAGCAGCTCCTTGACCAGCGCGGCGCGGTCGCGCGTGCCGTCGAGCAGGACCAGCAGGCGCCGCGCCACCGGGTCGCGAATCTCAATTGACGTGTGCAGCAGCGTCGTGACCGTCTCGCCGGCGACGGCCTGGATGCGCGCGAGAGGGCTGGCCACGGGCCGCTCGCCGGGCGTGGCCGCGAGCGCCGGCGGATCGGCGTACAATCTCACCATCCCTGCCGTAAAGGCGCTCATCAGGATGGCCTCGACTTCGCGTGCATCGCCGGGCAACTCCGGGACAGCCACGGCGCGCGGCCAGGAGTCGATCAGCGCATTCAACACCGCGATGGCCGCCGGGTGTGCTGTGCGCAGGCCGCTGCGCGGCGCACGGAACTCGGTCTCGACGCCGGCGGCGGTGGCCGTTGCCGGGCAGGCGGCGTACAGGCCCGCGATCTCCGCGCTGCGTGGGCAGTGATCGATCTCGAGTTCGCGCCGGCACAGCAGGGTCTGGCGAAAGGCGCGGCCTTTGAGGAAATCCAAGTGCTGCTCGCGCTCCAGATTTCCCGTGGCGGTGTCGGAAAGGGTCGCCTCCGTCAGGTACTCGAAGCCGTGCGCCGCGGCCTCGGCGATGAACTGGCGGAAGTAGAGCGGATGATAGGACTCGCCCATCTCATCGTGGTACAGCGCGGCATCGCTGCGGCCGACGAGGCGGCGCGCCTCAGCCTTGACCAGGGCGCCATATTCGCCGGCGAGCGTGGGCGACTCCGCGAGCGAAGCGAGAAACTCGCGCGCCATGCGGAGGCGTTCGGCCGGGCTTTCGGCGGCGCGCGTGTGGTCCAGCATCATCTCGCGGAGCATCATGCGCGGATGGCAACCCGGATAGGTGTTGTAGCTGACGTAGGCGATGCCCCGCGGGCCGAGGCGCGCGCCGGCGATCTCCAGCACCTTGCGCCGCGCGTCTTCCGGCACCCACGAGTAGACGCCGTACGCAATGACGTAGTCGAATATGCCGGGAACCGCGTCGAAGTCGCGCAGATCCATCTGGAGGAGGCGGACGTTGCGGAGTTCGAGTTCGCCGGCCAGCGCCTGGCCGCGTGCGACAGGCTGGCCCGCCAGATCGATGCCGACAAATTCGCTTCCGGGCAGCGCCAACGCCATGGGGATCAGGTTTCCGCCATCGCCGCAGCCCAACTCGAGCACTCGGCACCGCGTTGCCGGCGCGGGCTTCATGCCGAGCAGCCGGCCGATGACCGAGATGCGGTCGGGATGGGTCTCGGGGAACGGGAAGCCGGGGTAGGCGATCTCGTCGTAGGAGTCGGTCATGCGCGTTTCCAGCCTACCCGATCGAGCACCTCGCCGGCGGCGCGCGCGGTGTTCGCGTGGATGGTGACGGTGTCGTTCAGCTCGACCGCGTATCCGCCGGCCAGCACGACGGCCACGGGGACGTGGTGCATCAGCGCGCAGGAGAAGACCAGCCGGTCGCGAGCCTGTAGGCCTTCCAGGGTGAGCGAGAGGCCGCCGAGCTGGTCCTGGTAATACGGATCCGCGCCGGAGACGTAGACCAGCAGGTCGGGCTGGAACTCCGCCAGGGCAGGGACGCATGCGGCGCGCAGCCGCTCCAGATACTCGTCGTCGCCGGTCTCGTCCGCCAGGTCGATGTCGATGTCCGACGGCGGCTTCTCGGACGGATAGTTGTTGAGTTGGTGGATCGAGAGCGTGAAGACGGAGGGGTCGGCCGCGAAGATGGCCGCGGTCCCGTTGCCCTGGTGGACATCGCAATCGACCACCATGGCGCGGCGGATGCGGCCGTCTTTCTGCAGGCGGCGGATGGCCACCGCGACGTCGTGGATGGCGCAGAATCCTTCGCCGTGATCCGGGAATGCGTGGTGGAAACCGCCGCCGAGGTTGAACCCGATGCCGCCGGTGAGAGCCAGCCGCGCGGCCAGCGTGGTGCCGCCCGCGGCCAGCCAGAAGGCCTCAACCATTTTCCGCGAATAGGGGATTTCGAGCTTCAGGATGTCGTAATAGGTGAGCGTGCCGGTCCTCAGGCGGTGGACCCAATCGGCGTCGTGGACCGCCAGCATGTCCTCATCGGGGGCGGCCTCCGGCTGGACGAGGTTTTCGGGCCCGGCGAGCCCATCGGCAAGGATCCGGTCGCGAATGAGGCGGTACTTCTGGGAGGGAAACACGTGCTCGCCGAGGTTGAGGTCGTAGCCCGGATGGTAGACCAGCTTGAAGGGGAGCACCGAAATCACATTTTAGCGCCCGTGACCGGGGCCCGCCTTCTATGCCGTGGCGCAGGGTCCGCTCCCTTGCGGTCGCGGCTCGGTAATGGATGCTCGCTGGTCTCCACTTCTAGGTCGAGTTGCCGGGCCTGTCCGAGATGACGATCGTCTCCGCGATGCGGTCGTGGACGGTCTGGCGGTTCGGATGGATGAAGTATTGGAAGAAGCCGAAGCCGAGCTCCGCCGCCGACGCGGCATAACCGAGCGAGCGTTCCATGCAGTGCCAGAGCGACAGGCGATGGTGGCGGAGTGAGACGACCCGAATCTTCATGATCCGCTTGCCCAGCGTGCGTCCGTTGCCCCAGTAGAGGCACAGGCCGAAGAAGAGCACCGTGTAGGCCAGGCTGTACCAGTTGTGAATAAAGTTCATCTCGATGCGAATGTTGCGTTGAGCGTCCCAAGCTTGCAGGGCGGGAATGAACTTGATCAGGGCCATGGGAACCGCCAGCAGCACCAGGGCGAGCGCGGAGGCCAGGAGAACGTCGATGAACAAAGCCATCCCACGGGCGGGGAACGAGGCCAGGGTGACGCCGTCGAGTTCCTTCATCCGCTCGGCGTGCGCGGGGTCGTAGAGAATTGTTTTGGGCATCGGCATCTCAGATTACCATTGCCGCCCCGCCCCTCTGCAGCCCAGCCGGGCTAGACCAGGCGCCACCTTCCGGCTACCGGAAGTGGTCCAGCAGAATGCCGTAGCCGACGCCGGCCTGGTCCGCGCTGTGGGCTACTTGAAACGCCATGAAGCGGCCGTCGGTTGAGATGACGGGATTCGATGCCTTCCAGCCTTCGTAGTCGTTGAAGTGCGTCAGGCGGACGAAGTCTTTGCCGGTGCCGTCCAGGGCGAGCTTCCAGATGTCGATCTGGCCCGAGCCGCCTTTGCCTCCGAGCTCCTGAATCTGGCGGTCGGCTTCCACGCAGGTGTGCTCGCCATCCGGGAAGATGCCCTCGGGCTCGTTGTAGGTGCCGGGCGCTTTCGAGAGGTTCGTCACCGCTCCGGTCTCGAGGTCGATGCCCATCACGGAAGCCGTGCCGTGCGGCTCGTAGCAGGTGAAAGTCATGCGGCGGTCGTGATCGTAGAAATCCTGCGCCTCGAGGACACAGCCGGTGTCCTTGCTCTCGTAGACGACCTTCTGGTTGACCAGATGCGGCGCGCCGGTGAGATCCACCTCGGCCGTGAGCAGCCGCGAATAGCCCTCTTGGAATTCAGGGTGCTGTGCGCGCGTTTGCGAATAAGCGATACGCATGCTGCGCTTCGAAATCGCGGCGCCCTCGTTCATCTTCTCTCCGAGGCGCACGGGCTTCGCGCCCGGCGCGGCCGCGAGGAACCACAGCTCGTTATCGCGCGAGCGGCTGGTGTGCACGTCCTCGAAACGATCGGGGCCGATCAGGATGTAGTCGCCGGTCACCAGGTGCATCACACGGAGGAAGACGGCCGCCGGGACGTTGCAGGTGAGGCAGCGGATCTCACGAGTCTTGAGGTCGATGACGAAAGCGTCGCCGAAGCTCTTGGCCATGAAGGCGACGCGCGCGTTGTCGGGCGAGATGTCGGCGCGCTCGCCGAAGTGCGTCAGGACTTCGAACTCGGGCGGCAGATGATCGAGCGGGCTGCCGGTCTTGCGCTGCGCCACGAGCGCGCAGGGAATCAGAAGAGCCAGGGCAAGCTTCATGGGTGCTCCCGGCTACCATTGCATCACGCGGGGGGAGTTGGCGCTGACCAATGGGCGGGGCTGAAGCCCCACGCGGGCTTCAAGCCCGCCCTCCCTAGCCCAAGGCTGTCCCCATGACGCCGCTCAGAAGGTTCACTACCGGATTATGCCGATTGTGCGTGCCTTGCCCCATCGCCTGCAGGTCCTGAATCGGTGGGAGCTGGCCGGTCTTGGCCGAGTTCTGGAAGTCGGCGGCGAGCTGGTTGAGCTGCGCGGCGCCTACGGCGTTGCCCTCCGACTGCGCCTGCTGCGCCTGCTTCTGGAGACCAACCGCGATCTTCGCGGCTACCTGCTTGAACTGATCCGGGTTCTGCTGCTGGATCTGCTGGAGCATGCTCATGAACTGGGCTGCCGGCGAGATCTGCGCGGTAGCGGCGGGTTGCGCGGCTAAGGAAGCCAGGCTGAGGCCGCCGGTACTGGCGGTGCTGCCGGTGGCGTTGGGCTGCGGCTGCGCCCAACTGGGAAGAAGGCTGGAGACGGCGCTGATATTCATGCCAGCGTCAGGGCACGCAGGGGGCCAGAGGAAGGGCCTTCGAAACCAACGGTCTGGCGCGGGCGCGCTGTGACGAATCCATGCCGCGGCAAGAAATCTTCAGCCGCCCTCATACTCCTGCAGGCGATCGATCAGGTCGAAAACGAGTTTGCGGTCCTCGCCCGCCAGCGAGAAAAGATCGAGCGATGCGGCAACCGTCAGCGTGCCTCCGCTCCGCAGACGGACCGTCTTCGAGAGCGGCGCGGCGAGGGTCTCGGACACGACCGCGGCGGTGGCGGCGCGCTTGTGGCCGAAGGCCGCCGTCCGGGTCTTCGCTTTCAGCAGGACTGAGAGCGGCATTCCGGCGAACTGCGCCGCCTGGAGAAAGAACGAGAGCGCCTTCTTGTGCGTCGCGCCGGAGAGACCGTACTGGCGCAAGGCTTCGTCGAGCTGGCGCGGCGAGGTGCGTGTCAGATCGAGCGCGACAAGCGTCCGGTAGTGGCGCTCGATCAGCCCCCGCAACAGCTCCCGGCGCGTGCCCCGTTTCGAGACCAGATCGGCGAGCGCGGGCGTGGGGCAGTTGCCTTCGTCCATGAGTCCGAGGAACCGGAATGCGCCGAGCAACTGGCCTTGAATGGCGCCGGAGTAGGAGGGCCAGACGGAGCGATCGAGCTGGTTGGGGAGGCCGGCTTCGAGCGCGTCGATGGCCGTGAGGAAGGTCTTGAAGGGCACGTAGGGGACGACTGGATGGCCTGCTTCCATGGCTATACCGCATCGTATAACACAAGCGATTCCGTTGGCGGACGATTCTGGACTTTTTTTGGGACCGCCGCGCGTCTCCTATAGAATCGAAGCTGAAGGGCAGGGGTGGGGACGCCACCCGGGCTTGGCAAAAGACGCCAGCGGCGGCCATGGACCACAACATGTAGGGGTCGTCAGGAACGGACCACAGGATTCGGTACAGAATGTGCTTTACTTTTGCCGAAAACCCGTTTAGGATAGTTTCAACCCCCCCGAGACCGGATCCGTTTGTGCGGCATCCGGAAAAGCTCATTGAAGCAGGAGAACACCGCTTTGCTGAAACTTAAGCGCGTCGAGCTACAGGGGTTCAAGTCCTTCGCGGACCGGAGCGAGCTGCGGTTCAGCGGCTCGGGCATCGCCGGGATCGTGGGTCCCAACGGCTGCGGGAAGTCCAACCTGGCGGATGCCATCAACTGGGTGCTGGGCGAGCAGTCGGCCAAGACTCTGCGCGGCGCCCGGATGGAAGACGTGATCTTCGCGGGCACGCGGGAACGGAAGCCGGTAGGGCTGGCGTCGGTCACGATGACGCTGGTCGATCCGGGTCTGGACGTGGCCAGGATCGAAGCGGCGCAGGGAACCAACGGTCACGCCAACGGTCAAACAAATGGTCATACTAACGGCCACGCGAATGGCCATGCCAACGGGACCAACGGAACCAATGGCACCAACGGGACCAACGGCGTTGGACTCAGCGGCAAAGCGAACGGCAACGGGCACGCGGAGCGCGAGATCACGGTGACGCGGCGGCTGTTCCGATCGGGCGAAAGCGAATATCTGATCGACGGCAAGACGGCGCGGCTGCGGGACATCCAGGATCTCTTCATGGGCACGGGCCTGGGCCCGGAATCCTACGCCATCATCGAACAGGGGCGCATCGGGCAATTGCTCAGCTCGCGCCCGCAAGACCGGCGCGCGGTGCTCGAAGAGGCGGCCGGCATCTCCAGGTTCAAGTCGCGGCGCAGGCTCGCAGAGGCAAGGCTGGAAGGCGCCAAGCACAACCTGGAACGCGTGTTCGACATCCTCGAAGAAGTAGGGCGGCAGGCGAATTCCTTGAAGCGCCAGGCGGCGAAAGCGCGGCGCGCGGAGGAGCTCAAGAAGGAGATGGACGGCCGGCTGCGCCAGTTGCTGGCGGGTCGCTATCTCATGCTGGAACGCGAGACGGCGCGGATCGCGCTCGATCTCAAGATGGCGACGGCGGGTTTCGAGGAGCTCTCGACGGCCGCCGCCGAGCAGGAAAAAGATCACAGCCGTTCGCAGCAGGAAGGCTACCAGACTGAATCCGAATTGACGGAAGCTCGCAAGAGGCTAGCCGAGCTGAATCTGGAGCTGGAGCGCGCACGTGGGCGGCTGGAGTATCAGGCGAAGCAGGTGGCGGCGATCGAGCAGCGGCTGGCGCAGGGCGAAGGCGACTCGCAAGAGACCGAGCGCCGCTTGAGTGTGGTGGGCGAGGAACTCGCGGCGCATCGCACTTCGCTGGCGGACCTGGAGCGGCAGGCCTCGGAGGCGCGCCAGAAGCTCGAGGCCAAGGCGCACGACCGCGATGAAGTGCAGAACGCGGTGGCGGCTCGCGAGCGGGAGATGGAATCGGCCCGCCACGGAATCCTGCGGCTGCTGGGCGAGAGCGCGACGTTGAAGAACCAGCTCGCGCAGGCGGACACCTACCTGGCTGCGCTCGACCGCGACTCCGCCAAGGCGCAGAAGGAAGAGCAGGGCGCCAACGAGGACCTGGAGTGGCTGGGTTCCGCCAAGACCGAGCTTTCGACGAAGCTCGCTGCGCGCCAGATGGAATTGGTGTCGCTCACCGAACAGCGCCAGCGCCTGGAGCAGGAGCTGACCGCGCGCAAGGCGGAGATGGCCGCCGCGCGGCGCGATCTGGAACAGGCGCGCACGGGGTTCTCGCGTCTGAAGGCGCGACTCGATTCGCTGGAGGAGATCCTCTCGCACCGCGCTTACACCACGGAATCCGTCAAGCGGCTGTTCAACACCATCGAGCGCGGCCAGGCGAACGGGCTGAAGCCGGTGGGCGTGCTGGCCGATTTCGTCGAGGTCGAACCCGCCTACGAGAAAGCCGCCGAGGAGTTTTTGCACGACGAGCTGGAGTTCATCGTCGTGGCGGACTGGAACCAGGCGGACTGCGGCATCGAGCTGATGCGGACCAGCGTCGAGGGCCGGGCCACGTTCCTGGTTCATCCGGAGCCGGGTGCGGGCACGGAATCCGGCGCGCGCCGGCCGGAGACGGGCAACGGAAGCGGCGTGGTCGCCAATCTCAGCGACGTGCTGCGGCTGACCAACGGCTTCAGCAATTCGGCGCTTGAATGCCTGCCGCGGTTGGGGCAGTCGTATCTGGCCGCGGACCGCGCGGCGGCGCAACGGCTCGCCTCCGAGTATCCGGAGCTGTACTTCCTGCTTCCGGACGGCGTCTGCTATCACGGTCGCACAGTGAGCGGCGGCAAGAAGAGCTCGAGCGGTCCGCTGGCGCTCAAGCGCGAGCTGCGGGAGACGAAGGCGCAGGTGCAGGCGCGCGAGAAGGAACTCCAGCAGGCGGCCGGGCGCATCGAGGGGCTGGAGCGCGACATACAGCACCTCGAACAGGAACTGGAGCGAATCCGCGGCACGCAGCAGTCCCAGGAGAAGGAAGCGGTCGCGCTCGATCACGAAATGCGCAAGCTGGCGGACGACCTGGCTCGTGCGGGCTCGCGGCTTTCGGTGGCGCGGCTCGAGCTGGAGCGGATCGGACGGGAGAAGACGCGGTCGCTCGATCGCAGGAAGGCCGATCAGCAGGCCTTCGAAGAGAAGGACCGCATGCGGCTGGAGCAGGAGCACGCGCTCGAGTCGGCTCGCGGAGATCTGGAAGGACTGAAGACGCAAGCGGCGCGCGCGAGCGAAGAGCACTCGGTGCTACGGGCCGGCGTGGCGGGTCTTGAAGAGCGGAGGCGCGCGGAGCAGGCCGCCATGGCCCGCGTGGAAGCGCAGCTCAACGAGCTGGCGGCGCGCAGCCGGCAGATGGCCGCCGAGCTGGAGCGCCTGGGCGTGGAGCGCGCCCGGCTGCTCGCGAGCAACATCGAGCTCGACCGGCGCGTCATCGACCTGGGCGAAGAGCGCGGAGTGGCCGAGGGCGGCGTCGCGCGGCTGGCCGAGAAGGAAGCGGGCCTGCGGGCGGCGGTCCTGACGCTCGAAGAGAAGCTCAAGGAACTGCGCGCGCGGATGCAGGAAGCGCAGGAGAGCCGTTCGCGGATCGAGGTCGAACTGGTGCGGCGGCAGACGGAGCTGCAGTACCTGGACGAGACCAGCCGCAAGGAATTGAACATCGCGGTGACGGAGTTGTGCGGCGAGGAGGACGTGGTTCTCGACGCCGAGGCCATGGCCGAGCTCGAAGAGAAGTACAGCGACCTGCGGCGCAAGATCGAGGCGCTCGGTCCGGTGAACTCGGACGCGCTGGCGGAATACCAGGAAGCGCAACAGCGCTACGACTTCCTCAACACGCAGCGGCAGGACCTGCTGGATTCGATCCGCGACACGGAGAAGGCGATCCACGAGATCGACACGGAGTCGAAGAAGCGGTTCAGCGAAGCCTTCGCGGCGATCAACGCGAGCTTCCGCGAGGTGTTCACCACGCTGTTCGGCGGCGGGATGGGCGAGATGCGGCTGACGGACGAGGCCAATATCAACGAGTCGGGTATCGACATCGTGGCGTCGCCTCCCGGAAAGAAGCTGCAGAACGTGCTGCTGCTATCGGGCGGCGAAAAGGCGCTGACCGCGCTGGCGCTGCTGGTGGCCATCTTCAAGTACACGCCGAGCCCGTTCTGCATTCTGGACGAGGTGGACGCGCCGCTCGACGAGCCCAACATCCAGCGGCTGACGCGGCTGCTTGGGGACATGTCGAAGCACACGCAGGTGATCATCATCACGCATGCCAAGCGGACCATGGAGACGGCGCAGGTGCTCTACGGCGTCACGATGCAGGAGCCGGGCGTCTCGAAGCTGGTGTCGGTGAAGTTCAACCCGCTGATGCCGCCTCCGCTGATGACGGAAGGGGAGATGGCGCGGGTGTAAGGCAATGCCTGGGCCGGCAGCCAACAAGCCGTATCGATGGCTGGCGCAGTATTACGACCAGGTCTTCACGTTTCATCTGCCTTGGTTCGAGGCGGCGCGCCAGCAGCTGCTTGGCAAGATCCTGCCGGGGGTCGAATCGGCCTGCGACCTAGCCTGCGGAACCGGCACCACCGCCGTTCTTCTCGCGCGCCGGGGGATCCGGATGTTTGCCGTGGACTTCTCGCCGCGCATGGTCCGCCTGGCCCGCCAGAAAGCCCAGTGCGCCGGAGTGCCGCTGGCCGTTCTGCGCGCGGACATGCGGGATTTCCGGCTGCCAGAGCCGGTCGACCTGGTGACCTGCGAATTCGATGCGTTGAACCATGTCCCGAGCAAGGCGGACCTGGCGCGGGTGGCTCGCTCGGTTGCGCGTGCGTTGCGGCCGGGCGGCCATTTCTATTTCGACGTCAACAACCGCCGCGCCTTCGAGAGGACCTGGACCGGCACAGGGTTCATCGAGCAGCCCGGCGTGGCCATGGTGATGCACGGAGGCTACGACCGGGAGCGAGACCGCGGCTGGACCGCCGTCGATTGGTTTTGCCGCGAGGGGCGCTTGTGGCGGCGCCACCGCGAGCGGGTGGAGCAGGTAGCCTGGACGCGGGCGGAGATGCTGGCGACGTTGCGGGCGGCGGGCTTCGACAAGATCGGGGCGTGGGACGCGAAGCCCTTCTTCGTTGGCGACCCCAGAATCGAGCCAGGCTGCCGGACCTTCTACCTGGCGAGAAGAAGCGGTTAGACGAAGCTAGGCCGCCCGGACGTGTCCGGTTTCGTCGAGGACGCCGCGGACGGCATCGATCATCCTCTCCAGATGAAACGGCTTCTGCACAAACGCCCATGGGACGGCCAGACCGTCCAGACGCGAACGCGGGATGCTGACGTGGCCGGACATGATGACGACGCCGGCATCGGGACGTAGCGTGGCGAAATGCTCTGCCAACGCGAGTCCGTCGGTATCGAGCAAGGAAACGTCCGTTACCAGAACGTCGACTTTCGGTTGGTCCGGCTGCATATGGACCACGGCATCGATTCCGTTCGACGACTCGATGGTTCGATAGCCTTGCCTGGCCAGAACGGTTACGACGAATTGGCGTACGTCATCATCGTCTTCAACGACCAGGACCATTTCGGGATTAAGCAGCGGTTTGGCGGGCATACCCAGGGCCCCCCCCTCAATTGTCTCAACTGTACACCCTCGGGGAGGAAATTACAATAGGTTAATCGCGGCATGGCTTCGCTGCGGCAGGGCCCGAGGGCATCCGCGGCGGCCCAGTCGGGGCGCGCCCTCCCGCGGCGGGGTCGGTTGTTGCGGACTTGGTACACTGCGAGGTCTGGAGGATTCATGCGCAGCTTCGTGACCGCTCTCGTGCTGGCCCTGTCCGCTGTTTTCACGCTGTGTGGCAAGGACGTGGTCTTCTGGCAGGACGGCTTCCCGACGGTCGCCAGCCAACCAATCAGCCGCGAGGTGCTCACTCAAACGCTCGGTGCACCGGTTTTCGCCGGCATCGAAGCGTTGCGCGACCCCGCGGCCCTCTCGGACACCGATCTCCTGGTGCTGCCTTACGGCTCCGCGTTTCCTGCGGAGGACTGGAGTGCCATTCGCGGCTATCTGCGCAGCGGTGGAAACGTGCTGATTCTGGGAGGCCAGCCTTTTCGTGTGCCGGTGACGGCCGTGGGCGGTAAGTTCGTCCAGTCTCCTGCGCAGGACACTTACTCGCGCGAGATCGACCTGCGCCACACTTACGAGTTGCCGCCGCAGGGAGCCAGTAAGTTCGCATGGAAATACGGTTACTCGTTCCTGCCTGCGACCGCGGTCCGAGCCCGCCGGTTCTTTGCCATGCAGGGCGGCCTGGACGGGCTGGGTACCATGGTGGATGCCGGCGGCGTGCGGGTTGCGGCCCCGGTCATCGTTTCGGACCACGGCCGCGACTGGCAGCAGGACCCGATGCTCGGGGCTCGCATTGTCATGCTGGATTTCGAGCCGGAGGCGGGCTACTGGGAGTCGGCGGATGGCATCGCGCTGATCGGTGGGGCGGCCGGCTACGCACGGCAGGGAGCGACCGCGTTCTGGGTAGACACGCTATTCTCGACGCTGCGGCCGGGCGAGACGCCGCTGGTCGGAGCGCATCTGCGAAGCGCTCGCAGGCAACGCCTCGGGCTGGCCGGTACTGGCGAGGCCAAGATCGAACTGCTCTCGGGGACCACGGTTGTGGAGAGCGTCAGCATACCGTGCTCCGGTCCGAAGGTGGATCGACAGGTGGCGTTCAAGAAAGCGCTGCCGCCAGGCTTTTATACGCTGCGGGGGGTGTACGAAGAAGGCGGCCAGGCGCGCGAGTTCTATCAAAACGCCTTCTGGGTCGAGGATGGAGACTCGCTGAAGTCGGGCCCGGTGCTGGGCGCGCAGGGGGATTTCCTGACGCGCGACGGCAAGCCCTATTTTCCAGTGGGCACGAACTACTTCACCACCGCCGACGACGGTTGGGATTTCTCCTGGCCGCGCAACGCCTGGGTTTGGGAGAACGATTTCGCCGAGATGGAACGCCACGGCGTGACCTTCGTGCGCACGGGCGTGTGGATGCCCGAGTTGAAGTTCGTGGAGGAGGCGACCGGGGCTGCCAGCGAGCGGTTTCTGCGCAACGTGGAGGCGTACCTTCTGTGCGCGCACCGCCACAACATCATCGTGAACTTCACGTTCTTCGCCTTCTTTCCGCACGCCTACATTCCCGACGCGCCGGCCCCGCCGGGACCGAACCCCTATCTGGACCCGGTATCGATACGCTCCGAGCAGGACTATGTGCTCTCGGTCGTGAATCGCTTCAAAGACGTTCCCTGGCTGTGCTGGGACCTCATCAACGAGCCGAGTTTCTCGAACCCGAAGCGGCCCTGGAGGGGGAACACTCCCAATGGCGATGCGGTGGAGACCGCCGCGTGGCACCGATGGCTGCGCGAGAAGTACACCACCGTCGCCGCGCTGGCCGCCGCGTGGTGTGTTCCGGCCGAGGACTTGGGCGGCTTCGATGGCGTGCCGCTTCCGGGCGAGCAGGACCTGTCCTTCAGCCGCTATGGCAACGACCGGCAGGTGCGCGCGCTGGACTACAATCTCTTCGCGCAGGATATGTTCACCCAGTGGGTTCGATCGATGGTCGCGGCGATACGGAGCACGGGGAGCAGGCAACTGGTGAACGTGGGCCAGGACGAGGGAGGTGTTGTCGATCGCGTGTTGAACCAGTTCTACGCGGCCGGAGGCGTCGCCTTCACCACGAACCACACCTACTGGCGTGACGATGTATTGCTGTGGGAGTCGCTCGCGGCGAAGAGGCCGGGGGTGCCCAACATCATCGGAGAGACGGGATACCAGCCGGTGTGGGCGGCCGACGGCGCGTGGCGCTACGACGAGTTCACCGCGTTCAGCCTGCTCGAAAGGAAATGGGCGCTGGGGTTTGCGGCGGGATCGAGTGGCGTCCTGCAGTGGGACTGGTCGCGGTCGCTCGATTTCGGCATGGAGCGAGCCGATGGAACGGCGAAGGTCTGGCAAGGGATGATGCGCGACATGGGGAAGTTTGCGGAGCAGGCGGCGCCGTGGGCGACGGGGTTGGTGCCGCCGCAGGTGGCGCTGGTTCTGCCGCAATCGCTCCAGCTCTCGATCAACGGCAAATACTCGGTCGAAGCGCAGCAGACGGCGGTGCGGGCGCTTTACAACTACGCGCGGGCGGAGGCGTACGCCGTGGGCGAATACCAGATCGATCTGCTGGGCGATCCCAAGCTGATCGTTCTGCCGTCTCCCTCGACGCTGACGGCGGCGGCTTGGGAGGCGATCCGCAAGAAGGTGGAGGGCGGGGCGACGCTGCTGGTTTCGGGGCGTTTCGATCAGATGGGGCCAGCGGTCGAGCCGCTGACGATCCGCGAGAACCTGCTGAAGTGGCCCGAGGGCGAGGCGCGGCTGGTCTACGGCGGCGATAAGACGACGTTCCTAGACCGATCCGGCGTGAGTTCGTGGGATGAGAAGGCGCTCGGCAAGGGTCGCATCCTCTTCTCGCCTCTGCCGCTGGAATTGAACGACAATTTGCAGGCGGTCGGCGACGTGTACCGTTACGCGTTGAAGACCGCGGGTGTGGTGCCGGCCTACTCAACGGGCCTGCAGGATCCTGGCATCCTGATTTGTCCCACGCGGTTTCCGCACGCGACGCTGTACGTGCTGGCTTCGGAGTCGAGCCAGGAGGCGGTCAGCTTCCGCGACCGGACGAGCGGGAAGGAGTTCGCGGGGCGCCTCGAACCGGGGCGCGCGGCCTTGCTGCTGGTGGGAGAGGACGGCAGCCTGCTGGCGAGTTACAACTGGGGCGCACGGTGATCGAGCACGTTGCAGCGTGGGTTTCGGATCTGGAGCGCGTGCGGGACTTCTACGAGCGCTGGTTCGGGACGAAGGCGGGCCCGAGGTACGAGAGCGCGCGGAGGCCGTTCCAGTCGCACTTCCTGAGCTTCGGCGAGGGCGCGCGGCTGGAGTTGATGGCCGCGCCGCGGGAGGCGCCGAGGCTGTCGCACATTGCGGTGTCGGTTGGATCGCGCGGCGCCGTGGACGCACTGGTCGAGCGGATGCGGACTGGGGGTGTCACGATTCTCAGCGAGCCTCGGGAGACCGGCGATGGGTATTACGAAGCCGTGATCGCGGACAGCGAGGGGAACGTCGTCGAGATCACGGGGTAGGCCGCCAATGAAAAGGCCCGCGGGAGGCGATCCCGCGGGCCTGAATTCCTCAACCGGACTCGGAACCTAGGCCTTGGCGGCCTTGCTCTTCTCGCCGTTCTCTTCGAGGACTTCGATCCGCATGCCGTAGAAGCTGCGGTAGACGAAGAACATCGAGATCAGCAGGAAGACACCCGAGAGGATATTGGTTAGCATCGGGCCCTGGCTCTCGGTGAGAGAGACGGCCAGCGAGACGGCCAGCAGCCCGAACAGCGTGGTGAACTTGATGATCGGGTTGAGGGCCACCGAACTGGTGTCCTTGAAGGGATCGCCGACGGTGTCACCCACCACACAGGCGTCGTGCAACGCCGTGCCTTTGGCGCGCAACTCGGTCTCGACGACCTTCTTCGCGTTATCCCAGGCGCCGCCGGCGTTGGCCATGAAGATGGCCTGGAACAAGCCGAACAGCGCGATCGAGATCAGGTAGCCGACGAAGAAGTACGGCTCGACGAAAGCGAAAGCCAGGGTAGCGAAGAACACGGTGAGGAAGATGTTGAGCATGCCCTTCTGCGCGTACCTTGTGCAGATGGCCACGACGGCCTTGGAATCCGCCACCGAGGCCTTCTCCGAACCCTCCAGCTTGATGTTTTTCTTGATGTACTCAACCGCGCGGTAGGCGCCGGTCGAGACGGCCTGGATTGCCGCTCCGGTGAACCAGTAAATCATGGCGCCGCCGGCGATCAGGCCGAGCAGGAAGGGCGCGTGCAGGATGGAGAGCTTCTCCAGGTTCACGGTCAAGCCATGGGTGAGCGCCACGATGGTGGCGAAGATCATGGTGGTGGCGCCTACAACGGCCGTGCCGATCAGCACCGGCTTGGAGGTCGCCTTGAAGGTGTTGCCTGCGCCGTCATTCTCTTCCAGGTTCTCCTTGGCGCGATCGAAATTCGGCGTGAAACCGAAATCCTTCTTGATGTCGGCCTCGATGTTCGGGATGGTTTCGATCATGGAAAGCTCGTAGATCGATTGCGCGTTGTCGGTCACGGGGCCGTAGCTATCGACGGCGATGGTCACCGGGCCCATGCCCAGGAAACCGAACGCCACCAAGCCGAAGGCGAACACGGCCGGCGCCACCATCAGCAGGCCGATGCCCAGGGTGCTCACGGCAAAGGCGACGCTCATCAGCGACAGCATGGCGAAGCCCAGCCAGTAGGCGCTGAAGTTGCCGGCTACCAGGCCGGAGAGGATGTTGAGCGAAGCGCCACCCTCGCGCGAGCTGGTCACGATCTCCTGCACGTGCCGCGAGTGCGTCGAGGTGAAGACCTTGACGAATTCCGGAATCAGCGCGCCGGCCAGCGTGCCGCAACTGATCACGATCGAAAGCTTCCACCACAGCGAGGTATCGCCGGCCAGGTCCGGAATCATCAGCGCGCTGGCCACGAACGTCAGCCCAATCGAGAGGATCGAGGTGAGCCACACCAGCGAGGTGAGCGGGGTCTCGAAGTTCATCTTCTGCGCGTTGCCGAAGCGGGCCTTGGCCCACAGGCCGTTGGCGAAGTAGCCGACGCCGGAAGAGATCATCATCATGATGCGCATGGCGAAGATCCACACCAGCAACTGGACCTGCACCACCGGGCTCTTCACGGCCAGCAGGATGAAGGTGATCAGGGCCACGCCCGTCACGCCGTAGGTCTCGAATCCATCCGCCGAGGGGCCGACCGAGTCGCCGGCGTTGTCGCCAGTGCAATCCGCGATGACGCCCGGGTTGCGCGCGTCGTCTTCCTTAATCTTGAAAACGATCTTCATCAGGTCCGACCCGATGTCGGCGATCTTGGTGAAGATGCCGCCCGCAATGCGGAGCGCCGCCGCGCCCAGCGATTCGCCGATGGCGAAACCGATGAAGCACGGGCCCGCCAGGTTGCCGGGCACGAACAGCAGGATGAAGAGCATGATGAGCAGCTCGACCGAGACCAGCAACATGCCGATGCTCATGCCGGCCTGGAGCGGGATGTTATAGCAGGGATATGGCCTGCCGGTGAGGCTGGCAAAGGCCGTGCGCGAGTTGGCGAAGGTGTTCACGCGCATGCCGAAAGCCGCCACCAGGAAGCTGCCGGAGATGCCGACCAGGCTGAACAGCACGATGATCGCCACCTTGAAGGCCTCGAACCCCTGCAGGATCCCGAAGTAGAAAACGATGATCACTGCGATGAAGCACTCCAGGAGCAGCAGGAACTTGCCCTGCGTTGCGAGATAGGTCTTGCAGGTCTCGTAGATCAGCTCGGACACTTCACGCATGGCTGCGTGTACGGGCATGTTCTTTAGCCGCGTGAACATGACCAGTCCGAAAACGAACCCCAGGCCGCAGACCAACAGCCCCCACATGAGGAGCGTGGCGCCGCCGATGCCGCCGAGAAATGTGGCGGAGTTGAGGTCCGGCAAGTGCAAGTTCGCCTCGCCGCCTTCTGCAGCCCGCAAGGGCGCGCCGAGAACGGCCATACTCATCAGGGCAAGAAAGATGCGGAAGACACCGGCGCACCGCTGCGGCCGGGCTACATCCGTGTTCGACAACATTATGGAAAGCCTCCTGAACGGACTATCGGATTCTGGCGCCCAGCGAATTAGGCCTGCTCGTCGAGGAGTTGGAGCCAAAAGGACAAACTCGTGGGTAAGCCGAACATTCTACTATATAGGAGAGGCGTGTCGGAATCAACCACGACACCGCCCCCGCTGCCGCCGCTTCATTGTCGCGCAACCGGAGAGGGGCGGGCGGGCGCGGTCTGCTGGCGATGGGCGCGGAGTCGCGGGCTGCGTCAGCAGGCCAAACGGCACGCCGGGACCGCCCGGCACTGGTGTCCAGGCGGCAGGAGCGCAGCGAGCGCGCCGGTCATGTTATAAAGAGTGGAGGCGGGCCA